>CAYJAS010000036.1:0-15892 GCA_964367895.1 uncultured Oscillospiraceae bacterium
GACAGAGCCCCTCCCCTACACCGGGGATTTGAATAACGGTTTGTAGGGGCGACCTGTGGTCGTCCGTGTTCGCACAATTTTGAACCAACCCACCTGTAGGGGCGATTCACGAATCGCCCGCCACCGCCATTAGGCGGTATTTATTGTAGGGGCGACCTATGGTCGTCCGTCGTCCTTGCAGAGAATGCATTTTATGCATTCCGCAAAAGGCACAAATACCCCGGAGGAGGGGCGTCGAGGACGCCGCCCCCTACAGTATCTATATTGAGATTTTTAAAACTAATTGCTTTGGAGGCCTTTTCTTATGTCACTTCCTCGTGTTGCAACCGTGCAGGACATTTCCTGCTTTGGAAAATGTTCGCTCACCGTTGCCCTGCCGATTATTTCGGCGGCAGGGGTAGAAACTGTCGTCCTTCCGACGGCGGTGCTATCCACCCATACCGGCGGTCTGGGCAAATTCACTTATCGTGACCTGACCGAAGATATGCCGGCTGTCATCGAGCACTGGCGCACCCTTGATCTGCATTTTGACGCTATTTACAGCGCCTATTTGGGAAGTATTTCGCAAATTGACATTGTAAGCGACTTTATAAACAAGTTCAAATGTCCCGATACACTCGTGCTGATAGACCCCGTAATGGGCGATGGTGGCAAGCTTTACACCCGCTTCACCCCCGAATTTGTCGCAAAAATGGGTGCATTGTGCGCCCAAGCCGACATTATCGTCCCAAATTTGACCGAAGCGGCATTTTTGCTTGATATCCCCTATCGTGATCGATTTGAAAATGAGGGGCAAGTGCTTGAATTGCTTGAAAAATTGCGCTCGCTGGGAGCGAAAAAAGTGGTGCTGACCGGTGTTTCCTTTGGCGATGGTCGCCTCGGTGCGGCATGGCACGACGGCACCGGCACAGGGCTTTATATGTGTGAGCGTATAAACAGCTCGTTTCATGGCAGTGGTGACGCTTTTGCCTCGGTTTTGACGGCCGGTACGGTCAGAGGCAAGTCGCTCGAACAGGCGGTTGCGCTCGCTGTTGATTTCACGGTAGATGTAATCGCACGGACGGTGCAAGCCAAAACAGACCCCAAACACGGTTTGCATTTTGAAGGGTCATTGCCCATGCTGTGGCAAAGGCTGGAAAAATAAGCAATGTAGGGTCACGGCTCTCTGTGACCGCAGAACGCACGCATGAAATGCGTGCCCTACAAATGATACAGATAAATCCAGCGGACGACCACAGGTCGCCCCTACAGGTCTATCATTGACGAAACAAAAATCCCCTGCCTTCGGGCAGGGGATTTTAAATTTATATTATTTGTATTATTCGTATCGCAGTGCGTCTATCGGGTTTAGCTTTGCCGCCTTTTTTGCCGGCATGTATCCAAAGAATATGCCTATTGCGGCAGAGGCGCCGAAGGCAATTGCAATCGAAACCGCTGTCGGGACAACGCTCAGCTCTACATCGAGCAAAGCGGTGGCAAGCACGGTGGCAAGGGCAGAAAAGGCATAGCCTGAGGCAATTCCGATAGCACCGCCGATAGCACTGGTGACCGCCGCCTCAATGACAAATTGTGACATGATATAACGCTCTTTTGCGCCCAAAGCCTTGCGTATTCCAATTTCACGGGTACGCTCGGAAACCGAAACCAGCATGATATTCATAATGCCGACACCGCCGACCAGCAGTGAAATGGCGGCGATTACCGCAAGCACGGTGACCACAACATTGAGCATTTCACTCATCATGTCGAGAAGCTGAAGCATACTCATCACCGAATAGGCATTGGAATCCTCAAATACATCAAAAAGGGCATCTTCCAAGGTCTCTTTTGCATCGGTTGCAACATCTTCGGACGACAGCTTCATAGTGTAGGCGTTTATCATACCGCTTGAAAATAGGCGTGACGCCGTTGAGTAGGGCAGGTAAATCTTGTCGTCACTGCCGCCCTCGTCCATCTCGCTGTCAATCTGGGCAATTTGCCCGACGATTTCAAACTCATTTCCGCCAATTCGCAAGGTCTGCCCGACGGCATTGCCCCCGAAATATTCATCGGCGATATAATTTCCGACGACACAGACACGGTTGCGCTGTTCTATATCAAGATAGCGCAGATTTCTGCCGTGCTCTATAGCATCGCCGTTCATGTCGACGATAAAACCCTCCGAAACGCCGGAGGCTGAAGTTCGTGAAAGGGTTTCAGAGCCGATTTTTATGGTTTCGGAAACCGAAACAGATGGCGAAAGGTTGGTAAAATACTGTGGCATATCGGCCGCTATTTGATACATATCATCGTCGGTCAGCGCACGGGTGTCGCCATATCGCATGATGCTGACATTGAGGGTATCGGTGCCCATGGCGGCAAATTGATCCTCCATATAGGTTTCCATACCATCGCCGATGCCGATGATGACCATGACGGCGGAAATGCCGATAATAATGCCAAGCATGGTCAAAAAGGAGCGCATTTTACTGCTGAAAATGTTCTGTACCGCCGTCAACAGGCTTTCGGTTATCTTCATGCGCCGTCACCTCCCGCCGTCGCTCGCGGTTTGGCAGGGCCGTCATAGACCACTTTGCCGTCGGCAAGGCGAATTATCCTGTCTGCCGTCTCGGCTATCGCCGTGTCATGGGTGATAAGCACAACGGTATTGCCCTGTGCATGGAGCGAGCGAAGCATCTCAAGCACCTCTTGCCCGGTTTTGGAGTCGAGCGCACCTGTCGGCTCGTCGGCAAGAATGACCGACGGGCTGTTTGACAGGGCACGTGCAATTGACACACGCTGTTGCTGACCGCCCGAAAGTTGATTGGGCATGTTTTGCAGTTTGTCGCCCAGGCCGACCTGTTCAAGTATCTCAGCCGCCTTTGCTCGGCGCTGTTTTTTGTTTGCGCCGGCATACATAAGCGGTACCGCCACATTGTCGAGCACGGTCAACTTGGGGAGCAGATTGTACTGCTGAAATATAAACCCGAGCTTTTCATTTCTGATTTCGGCGAGCTCATTTTTGTCAAGTTCGCCGGCATTTTTTCCGTCGAGAAAATAATCACCTGCGGTCGGCACATCAAGACAGCCGATGATGTTCATACAGGTCGATTTACCCGAGCCCGATTTTCCGACGATGGCGACAAACTCGCCCGAGTGTATCGAAAAGGATACACCGTCCACCGCACGCACAATATTGTCATCGCCCATGAAATAGAGCTTTTGTACATTGCGAAATTCAATTACAGGGTGCATTAGTTGCCTCCTGCGGGTCTGTTTCCACCACCGATGGGAGTTGTTGTGGTGACACTTACGCCACCTGTGGGCACCTGTCCGGCAGGCATTTGTCCGCTTTCAAACATGTCAAAAATGTCAAAGGAGGTGTCACTCGGCGGAATATAGGCGATTTGGTCGCCCTCCGACAGGCCGGAGATTACCTCTGCAAAATCTTCATCGGAGGTGCCGATTTCAAGTGCTTTAAAAGCATATCCCTCGGGAGCGCCCTCACCGGTGGTGCCGTCCTCGGTCTGAACCAGTACCATTCCGCCACGCTGAACGGCATCGGCAGGGATGGATACAACATCCATTTTTTGCTCGGTGACTATCTCGATATCGACATTCATGCCGGGCAAAAGCCCCTCTGTTTCCAGGATTTCTATGCTGACCGGATAGGTGGTAACACCTCCGCTGGTCGTGCCGTTAACGCCGACACGGGTGACCTCGCCGATATAGGTGCTGCCCTCAACCGCATCGGCGGTGATGACCGCCTGCTGGCCGACCTTAACACGGCTGATGTCGAGCTCGTCGACATTTAGGGTCATGACAAGGGCCGAAAGGTCATAAATAATGCACATTGCCTTGCCGGTTTCGCTCTTTTCGCCCTCTTTATAGTTTTTCTCAACTATAGTGCCATCTATCGGAGCGGTGATTATATAATCATCGAGAGAATCATAGCGGCTGTCGAGGTTTAGCTCGGCATCACGCAAAGCGTCTGAAGCCGAGTCAATCTGATCTTGCAAGGTGTCGCTTTCAAGCTCGACGAGCAGTTGACCTGCGTTTACATATTCGCCGTTTTTGACAAGGACATCGACCGCCGTTCCGCTTATGTCGGCGTAAATGAGCGAGCGGGCACGAGCTTCAAGTCCGTCACTGTCGGTTTCCATCGGATAAATTTCGCCGGGCAAAGCGGAGGAAGCCATCATTTTCGGGGTGAGTGCGCCGGGGTTTTCAATTGAAACGGTGACCGCAAAGGAGGTGACACCGCTACCTTCAAGCAGAGTTGCGCCGGAAATGCCGGTCACCGTGCCGGGCAGAACAATCATCTGTGACGGTATGGAAACCTGCACCTGCATGCCCATATAAATATCGTTTATGTAAGCTTCGCTGTAATATTCGGTGATGCTTAAGGTGGAGATATCCTCAATTGTGGCGATTGCCGCCGCCGTGTTCACCGGGTCACCCTCTTTGACGGTCAGCCCGGAAACGATGCCGGAGATATCGCTCTCGACCGTCAAATCGGCACGCATATCCAGTGCATCTTGATAATTTTCACGTGCATTGTCGGTGCTGTTCTCGGTCGTTTTTATGGTATTGTCAAGCTGTGAACTGTCAATTTCATAAAGGACATCGCCCTCTTTGACTATGTCGCCGTCCTCAAAATCGGCCTTGAGTATTTCGGCCGACACAAGAGAGGAAACTGTGTAAGAATCGGTCGGCTCAAGCATACCGCTACCCGAAAGGGTTGAAACGATATCACGCACCTGTGCCTGTACAAAAGTGTAGGCGTTTGTCATCGCATCAGCAGGGTTTTGCGGTTGAAAACGCGGCAAAATTATCGCCGCCGCACCCATTACAAGGGCTATGACCACAAGTGTAATTATCAACTTTTTGGGACTGCGCGCTTTTTTTGCCGTTTTTTTGGGAGGTTTTATAGGGGGAGTGTTTTGCTCGGAAGTCGTTTTGACTGCTGAATCCATAATGATCAATTCTCCTAAAGATTATATTGTTGCTTGGCAATTATAGCACATTTTTCCCTTTAAAATGTGAATGATGTTTTAATAATGTGAAAAATAAAGGCAACTTTATACCACCGTTGCAATATTGTGACAAATACTATATAATTTAGGGGAAGAAACATAAAGCCAAACATCTTTCGCCCACAGGCGACGCATGGGCAACGGAGGGACGAGGGCGTCACTCCTACAGCAAGGACAACGGACGACCAAAGGTCGCCCCTACATATCCCTGTAGGGCAAGGGCTCTGCTCTTGCCGTGTGGCGGCGGCTCCATAGCCGCAAACTCCCGTCCAAAATCCTTTCGTCCCCTCTCAAGGACGGCGGGCGGCCGATGACCGCCCCTACGGGGGTATTTGAAATCTCGGTGTAGGGTCACGGCTTGCCGTGACCGCAGGTATTCTGCATAATCCACGGACGACCAAAGGGCGCCCCTACAATAAATAATTAAATGAGGTAAGTATATGAAAAAGCCCGAACTCTTGATGCCGGCAGGCAGTCTGCAAGCCCTTAAAACCGCCGTGCGATACGGTGCCGATGCCATTTATTTGGGCGGTGAGATGTTTGGACTGCGTGCCGCCGCCAAAAACTTTACCGACGAGCAATTGAGCGAAGGTATAGCCTTTGCCCACGAGCACGGAGTTTTTGTGTATGTAACGGTCAATATTTCGGCACATAATGCCGATTTGGAGCAACTTAGCGAATATCTGCTCCGCCTTGCAAAGCTCGCTCCCGATGCATTGATAATATCGGACATGGGAGTTTTCGCTATGGCTAAAAGGCTTGTGCCACAGATTGATATACATATAAGCACCCAGGCAAACAGCACAAATTACGAGACCTTTCGCTTTTGGCACAGCTTGGGCGCAAAACGTGTGGTCGGCGCACGGGAACTCAGCCTTTCCGAGATAGCCGACATTCGCAAAAATATTCCGCCTGAGCTTGAAATAGAGTGTTTTGTTCACGGTGCTATGTGTATGGCATATTCCGGGCGCTGTTTGATGAGCAATTTTCTCGCAGGGCGTGATGCCAACAGGGGAGCGTGTACACACCCGTGTCGCTGGGAATACTCCATTGTGGAGCATATGCGCCCCGATGAGGTCATGCAGGTGGTAGAGGACGAGCGAGGCACCTATATTTTCAATTCAAAGGACATGTGCCTCATAGAGCATCTGCCCGAGCTTTTGCAGGCCGGCATTGGGTCGCTCAAGGTGGAGGGGCGCATGAAAAATCCGCTGTATATCGCAACGGTCGCCCGTGCATATCGCCGTGCGCTTGACGATTTGAGCGCCGATGAGCAGCTCTATCGCAGCAATATGGACTGGTACAAACTGCAACTTGAAAGCAGTGCCCACCGTGAGTTTTCGACCGGATTTTACTTCGGCAAACCGACCGAGCAGAGCTATATGTATGACAAAAACTCGGCGGCAAAGGACTTCACCTTTCTCGGCACAATTGAGCAGGTCGATGACAGAGGGCTTTGCCTTGTGATACAAAAGAACAAGTTTTCAATCGGCGATACGGTGGAAATATTAAAGCCCGACGGGCGTGATATTGCCGTCACTTTGTCGCTGATGCTTGACGAGCAAGGACAGCCCAAAGAAAGCGCGCCACACCCTCTCGAACCGATTTATATCGACCTCGGCGAGCACGCAGAGGTGGGAGATGTGATAGCAAAGAGATAGAAAAAGGAGGGCGATTTGTTGGAGCGGGGCGACAGAGTTATACTGCACTGCGACTGCAATGGATTTTACGCTTCGGTCGAAACGCTACTGCGGCCGGAGCTTAAAACTGTGCCTATGGCGGTCAGCGGTGACCCGAAAAGCAGGCACGGTATAATACTTGCCAAAAATGAAATCGCCAAGAAATACGGTGTGCAGACTGCCGAAACCATTTGGCAGGCACGCAAAAAATGCCCCGACCTAATACTTGTGCCTCCACATCGTGAGCAGTACACAAAATGGTCGGGCATTATAAATGAGATATATCGTGATTTCACCGACCTTGTCGAGCCGTTTGGCATAGACGAAAGCTGGCTTGATGTCACCGGGACAACCCATCTTTTCGGGGACGGTAAGACGATAGCCGACAAATTGCGTGCAAAGGTAAAGGCCGAAACCGGGCTGACCATTTCTGTCGGTGTGTCCTTTTGTAAGATATTCGCAAAGCTGGGCAGTGATTACAAAAAACCCGATGCGACCACCGTTATTTCCCGTGAAAACATGAAACAGCTTGTCTGGCCGATGGACTGTTCGGCACTGCTTTTTGTGGGTAAGGCTTCAAAAATCGCACTCGGGTCGCTCGGAATTAAAACGATAGGCGATATTGCAAATTACAACAGGCAGGCGCTTTTGTCCTTTTTGGGTAAACAGGGCGGTCTGCTCCACGATTATGCAAACGGCATAGACAGCTCGCCGGTCAGCTCAGCATATCAAAGCAGTACGGTGAAATCTGTCGGAAACGGTATGACCTTTTCACGTGACCTTGTCGGCAAGGCCGATGTAAAGCTGGGTATCGCCGCTCTGTGTGACAGCGTTGCCGGCCGTATGCGTGCCCAAGGGGTGGTGTGCACCACCGTGCAGGTGCACATCCGTGATACCGGGTTTAAGACAATTTCCCGCCAGCGAAAGCTCACTGCGCCGACCGATTTGGCAAAAGATCTTGAAAAGGCGGCCCTTGATCTTGTGGAAAAAAATTGGAGCGCAAGCACGCCGATACGGGCGCTGACCGTGACCGCTCTGGGTATTACGCCAAAGGACGAGCAATTTGTGCAGTTGATCTTAGAGCAGCCGGAGGACAGCAAAAAGCGCCTGCGCCGTCAAAATCTCGAACGCACGATAGACGACATTCGGAAAAAATACGGCAGAGGCGCTATAAAAAGCTCGGCAGTGCTTAAAAATGACATCGGACTGTCAGAGGACAGCGGAGATGAGCAAGACCCGGACGATAAAAACCACGACCTGTAGGGGCGACCTGTGGTCGTAAACCTTTCGTCCGCAGACGACGGTTAGTATCACTCCAACTCACAATCTTCCGCATTACTATAGGCAAAAGCGCTAGGGGGTTTGGGGGGGTGAAACGCTCCCCCCTCAACGCTTTTGGTTACTTTTGGGTGTCTGTAGGGCAAGGGCTCTGCTCTTGCCGTATGACGGTGCCTCCTATTCAAACAGAGCGCCAAACAGCTCGGCTATTTTGAATTTGATGACATAGCCGGTGCCGTCCTCTGAAATAAAGGCGATTTCATCCTCGGTAAGCCCTGCGGCGGTGGCTATGCTGTCCAAATCGCTCTGGGACACCCCGGCGCAAAGGGGCGGAAAAATCACACACCACCAATTTTGCCCGGCACCTTGCCCGATCATGACCTTGACCGACTGATAATACCCCGCCGGAAGGGAAAATGTGCCGTAATCTCTGGTGTCATAATGCTCACGCACCAGCTCGACGGTGACCTCATAATCATAGCCCTGCTCATACACGCAGTCCTGCCCTGCTTTTTGCAGTGTGCTGAGCAGTTCCGGGGTGATTTCATCGCCCTGTGCGGCGGCAAGTACTGCATCTCTCACCTGTAATTTGAGCGCTTGGTCGCTTTGACTGTCCGAGTTGGCAAGGACATGCAGTCTTACGAGTTTGTCTGACAGTCCGGCCTGTGTTTCAAGGGGTATTGCAAAAAGTAAGAGCACAAAACAAAGTGCAATCGCCAGCGACAGTTCCCATTTTTTAGCTTTCATAACAATCTCCTGTTCCATTTTTTACCTGTTATTTTGAGTATGGACGGCCGATTGTTTTTTTATTCATCTATAGCGTGAAAAAATAAAAAATCCACTGCAATAGGCGGTGGCCAGACTGTCGAGAAACCTTTGGTTTTGATATTGTATGGCCGGCACACGGTGCCGGCGGCCTTCGAGGAAGGCCGTAAAATAATTACCTATGATATTTTATCGGGTGATTATTTTCTAATTCACCGCAATTCATTTGCGGTAGAATTTTCAAATAAAAAATCCACTGCTTTTGCAGTGGATTTTTATTATGTAATAAACTATATCGGCCGTGTCAGATGGCTTTCCCAACGGCGGTTTGCCGTTTTTATGGCACGCTCGGCCTTGTGCTTGTCTTCAAAAATGCCAAAAGAGGCAGAGCCAGAGCCGGTCATCATAGCTCCCATGGCACCGCAGGCACGCAAATGCTCGGTGATGCTTTTTATCTCTGCGCGCTCTTTGCAGACAGGCAGCTCAAGGGAGTTGTACATGCTGCTGCACACCCCTTGTAAATCGCCCGACCGGAGAGCATGGAGCAGGTTTTGCACGGGGGGAGGGGGCGGTTGCTTACAGCCGTCATGCAGTGAATATGCAAGCTTTGCCGACACCGAAAAGGGCGGTTTGAGTATTACTATAAAACAGTCGGGCATGCTTTGCAGCATGGTCAGTTTCTCGCCAATACCGTGGGCAAGTGCCGCACCGCCACGCAGACAATAAGGCACATCGGCGCCCAGTTCAAGGGCAACGGCGTCAAGCTGTGCCTTGCTGAGCGGTCTGTTGTGCATTTGGTTTAGCATGGACAGCACGGCCGCCGCATTGGCACTGCCACCTGCCATTCCGGCACCGACCGGAAGCTGTTTTTTGATGTTGATATAAAGGCCGTTGTTTTCAAGTCCACTGCGCTCGTAAAACAAACTTGCCGCACGATGGGCTAAATTACTGCCATCGGTGGGCAAAAAGCTCTTGTTTGTGCGCAGTGAAATGCCACCGCTGTTGTGCTCGGATATCGAAAGGCGGTCACACAAATCGACCCCTTGGAAAACCGTTTCGATGGTGTGGTAGCCGTCGTCACGCAGACCGGTCACGGCAAGATACAGGTTTATCTTGCCGTATGCCGCCTTGCTCAGAGAACGAAATTTCAAATAATCACCCCTGCTTGTTGAAATACTCACGGCGGAGTAAGCTGTAGACAATTTGGTCGAGGTAACCGCGCTCACTCTTGTAATTTTCACGCAATATGCCCTCTTTGACCATGCCGACCTGCTCGTAAAGGGCTATGCCGGCGGTATTGTCGGGATATACATCCAGCCAAAAACGGTTTGTGCCAAGCTCTGTGAAGGCATATTCGAATAGGCCGAGCAATATCTCTTTGCCGTATCCACAACGCTTTTTGTCGATGGCAATTCGCCTGAGCTCAAAAATATTTGAAGCCCTGCCGATGTGAGCGAGAGCATATCCAACGGCATCGCCACTACTTTTCTCACGAAAAATCATTAAAATATGATCGGGGTCGGAAATCTCGTCGAGATGTTGCTTTCTTGTGCCCTGCCAGATAAAATTGCGGTTTTGCGGGTGATGCTCTAAGGCGATAATATACTCGATATCGCTCTCTGTGGCAAAATGCATATCAAGCCGAGCGGTCGAGAAAAAAGTTGCGCTGTTCATTGTGCATCTCCTTTGAGAGATTTTGAGTCTGAGCTAAAATCTACAGACTGCTATATATCTTTGCCCCTTTGGTTTTGAGCCATAGAAGTTCAAGCAAACTGAGCAGAGCGAAAATGCCACCGCAAATCATCAGATAGGTGGTTGCCGGCATTGTGCCCCAATTGTTGTTGAGGTAAAAGAAGTAAAACACGGCAGGCACGGCGACTATCGCCATTCCACCGAACACGCACAGTATAACCGAGCCGCTGCGCTTTACCAAAGCCGCTTCGCTGACCCAGTCGAAATTGGGCATTTTGAGGTTTACAATAAGCCCAAAAAGGGCGAAGAAAAATTGCACTATAAGCGGTATTAGTGAAATCATCAGCAAATCAAGCGGATTTGCTATGCCGAAAAAGATTGCCGTCGCTATCGTTCCGCCGATTATTCCAAAGGCGCCGAGCAACATGTTGAGTGCCACTTTGCCGAAGAAAACCTCGCCCGGTGAGATGGGCATTGAGCGAAGAATGGGCATGCTTTTGCCCTCAAGCGAGATCGAAACACTGGTCGAACAGTTGGCGGCTGACATCAGGCAAAACATGGCGCACATGCCGGGCACGATCAGCGAATACAGCGCCTCTGTGCGCTCAGGGGTAAGCTCTCCCAATTGATCGAAAAGTGTACTGCCGATTAATATCGGGAAAACAATGTTCATCAGCGCACCTATACCGCAGTTGAACAGGTAGGTCGGGGTTTTGAAAAAGCGGGACAGCTCTTTTTTCAGCATTGCCATCTTTGCGCCGCTCTGCTTCATCGGCCCGCCTTTGTACTTGACCTTTGGTGCGGCGGTGCGTGTCGTTGCAATTTTGACAAAGGAACGGGAAAGCAGTAAAAATGCCACAAGCAGCGGTGGCACAGACCACAGAGCAAGGGTGGCGAGACCCATAAAATCACCATCGCCTACCGCCGTGCCGAAACCGTACATAAAGGGCAGAGATTGGCGCATTGCCTCTTCAATCTGCACACCTTGCTCGATAAGGCGCTGCATATACTGGGTGATATTCATGGAAAAATACATATAGGCGGAAAACACGCCAAGCAGAACTATAGAGGTCATGGCGTTTTTATAGCGGAACTTTGTCGCCAGTAGCGATACAAGCCAAGCGCCAAAGCAGGTCAGCGCCATTGACAGTGCGGAAATCAGCACAAGTCCGACCAACGCCATGACTACAGTCATAAGGTCAAAGGGCACAAACTCAAACCAAGCTATCAGAGCCGGAATTGCTACAACGGCGGTGTAGACAAAGGTGATTATAAATATTGAAATAAGTCGGCTGAGCAAAATGACCGTCGGTTTTATCGGCATGCTGAGAAGCATGTCATTGTCAAGCGAATTGAAAATCTGCGAATATGTCATGAAAACACTGCCGACAAAGGCAAGTGCAAGCGCCGACATTCCTACCATGGCAAAATAAAGCGATGCGGTTTCCATCATCAGCATGGGTTCTACGATTTCGCCAAAAACATTTGAAAGCGAATACATGAGAAAGACCACGACAACGGGTAAAAGCAAAAGGGAGCCAAGCCCGCCTTTTTTGCCCGATCTGCGATTTTTGGTAAGCACGCTCAAAAAACGCTGTATGTTTATTTTAACAAGCAAACTAAACATCTTTGTCCACCAATTCGAGGAACAACTCCTCAAGGCTTGAGTCGCCTATAACACTTTCGGTCGCACCGCTGACAATTAGTTTTCCGCTTTTTATGATGGCGATTTTATCGCACAGCTTTTCAGCCACCTCGAGCACGTGGGTCGAGAAGAATATTGCGCCACCCTCGTTGCACAGCTCACGCATATGGTTTTTCAGTATGCGTGCCGCACTGGGGTCAAGCCCGACAAAAGGTTCGTCAAGCAACATCAGCTTGGGCTTGTGCATAAGGGCGGCAATTATAGCAAGCTTTTGCTTCATGCCGTGTGAATATGCGCTTATCGGCTGGGCAAGGTCGCTTGTCAGCGAAAACTCGTCTGCATAACGGGAGATGCGCTGTTCACGGTCTTGCTTTGACACACCGTAAATATCGGCGACAAAGTTCAGATATTTTATACCCGACAAAAACTCATAAATGTCCGGGTTGTCGGGAATGTATGCGATTTTACGCTTGCACTCCATGGGGTTTTCACGCACCGAAACACCGTCCACCAGTATTTCGCCCTCGTTAAAGTCGAGTATACCGCACACAGATTTTATTGTCGTGGTCTTGCCGGCGCCGTTGTGGCCGATAAAGCCGTAAATTGTGCCCGGTTCGATGTGTAAAGTGAGATTGTCGACCGCCTTTTTACTTCCGTAGCTTTTGGTCAGATTGTTGATCTTTAGCATGTAAGTTCCTCCAATATATTATTGTACCTTTTGATCTTGCATCATAAATATTCCGCCCTTTATGGTGTGGATAACACGCCCACGCAAGGTCTTACCGCCGAGCGGTGTGTTTTTTCCGAGCGACAAAAAATCGTCGGGCGTTACCGTGAAAGGAGCGTCGGGGTCAAAGAGAATTAGATCGGCAGCCGCACCTTCTTTTACTGCGTAGGGCCTGCCCAAAATTGAGGCAGGGGCGAGGGACATGCGCTCCACCACCTGTGCAAGGGGCATAATTCCGCTGTGATAAAGGGCTTCAAGGGCGGTTGCAAATGCCGTTTCAAGGGTGCTTGCGCCCGGAGGCGCTGTCATTAGCGATTTGTGCTTTTCGCTCTTTTTGAGCGGTATATGTCCGGAGGCGATGCAGTCTATCGTGCCGTCACGTACACCGTGGCAAAGAGCCAAAACATCCTCCGGATTGCCAAGAGGCGGGTCAAGCTTTGCAAGGGTGTTAAAGCCTTGAAGCTCACGGCTGTTTAGTAGCAGATAAAGAGCCTCGGTAGAGCAGGTAACGTCAACGCCGGCCGCCTTTGCAGAGGCGATTATTTTAACGCTTGCGGCGGTGGAAACATGGGCAATGTGTATGGGAACCCCAACCTCTGCGGCAAAAATGATATTGCGTGCAACATCAATGCTCTCTGCGCTCGATGGAATGGAAATCATGTCAAGCAGCAGTGCCATTTTGCCCTCACGAATCACCCCTTCGCCGTAAAGACGGCTGTCTTTACAGCGGAGCATCAGCAGACAATCATTCTTTTTGGCACGAAAGGCAGCGTCACGCATCAGCTTGGGGTGCTCGATGCCCTCATCGTTGTAAAAGGCGATTGCCCCCGAAAGTTTGAGCTCGGCCATGCTTAAAAGTGCGTCACCGTGGGAGATGCGAGAGAGCGGAAAAATATCGCATGCAGCATATTGGCCACCTTCAAGCACCTGCTCGACATGAGAGGGCTGCTGTGCGGCAGTATTGACGCAAACGGCGGTGTATCCGCCCTTGATAGCCGCTTTTGAGAGGGATATTAAATCCTCCTCGCCCTGTCCGTCGGCGCTTGGGGGGCAGGCCTTAGCGTTTATATCGAAAAGACCGGGCGCAAGGCACAGATCATCGGCTTGCAAAACATATTGCGCCGTCTGGCCGCTGTTTGGCGGCAATATGCGTGAGATAATGCCCTGCTCGATAAGCAAATCGGCACGTTCGGGTAAAGCGCTATCTGTGCTTATTATGCGGGGATTTTTTATTAAAATGCTCATATTGTGCACCTCTTTGTCAGTTATTTGGTAAAGTCAACACAGTATATTATACATTATCCCGACGCTAATGTAAAGTAAGTTACATATCGGCGCATTCCACCTATTGATTGTAGGGGCGATTCACGAATCGCCCGTTGGCGGAGCGACGAGGGCGTCGCTCCCTACGCTAAGATAGCAAGAAAATCATTTGTAGGGGCGGTCATCGGCCGCCCGAAGCCTGTGCGGTGTTTTTCGGGAGGGGGCAGAGCCCCTCCCCTACAATAGAAATGGAAACGCAACGATGTGTGGCAATCAAACTTTATTGATATAATAATAAGCAAATATTCGGGGAATAATATTGCTGTAATAATACAAAACGGAGGACTTGAAACTATGTCTAAAAAGAACAATCTTGCCGTGCCGATAATGCTCGGCATAGCGGCCGGTGCCGTGGTTGGTACAGTGCACAGCACCATGATGTCAAGCTCGGGGCGCACAGTCAAGAAAAAGGCCGAACGTGCCGTTCGCTCCATGCGAGAGGTGGCAAATGACATCTCATCTATGGTGAAGTAGTTTAGCTTTAATGCCCTGTATGATATCAAAATGATATCATACAGGGTGGCTTTTTGTCAAGCTTATTTGTATATTTGCCCTCGTTATTCTGAGTATTGACAAATTCTATGACATTTGATATGCTAAGGCGGTTACTTTCTAAAAAAATGGAGGATTTATGAACAAAAAAAGACTCAAAGGTAATGCCTTGCTACTGCTTACAGCACTGATATGGGGCGCATCATTTGTCGCACAGAGCGTTGCCATGGATCATATCGGGCCGTTTACCTTCAATGCCACACGCATGTTGCTCGGTTCGCTTGTGCTCATTCCGGCCATTTTTTTTCTTGACAGGATCAAGCCGAAAGACAAACGCCCTACCAAGGAAATGCGAAAAGCAGAGCGCAAAACCGTGCTGATCGGCGGATTTTTCTGCGGTACTGCGCTATTCGTCGCCGCATCTTTTCAGCAATTCGGCGTACAGCATACCACAGTCGGCAAGGCAGGATTTATCACTGCACTTTATATGGTAATAGTGCCGATTTTAGGCATATTTTTGAAGAAAAAGGTGCCCAAAATGGTTTGGTTGGGTGTGGCTTTGGCAGTGCCCGGCATGTATTTGCTGACTATCACAGAGAGCCTTACAATAAATTTAGGCGACCTGCTCATGCTCATCTGCGCCTTGTTTTTCTCTATACATATTTTGGTTATTGACCATTTTTCGCCCAAGGTGGACGGTGTGCGCATGTCCTGTGTGCAGTTTTTTGTTGCCTCGGTTTATGCGGGTATTGCAATGCTGATTTTCGAAAGCCCGTCTTTGACCTCGCTGATGGCGGCATCCGAGTCAATACTCTACGCAGGGGCACTGTCGTGTGGCGTTGCTTATACTTTGCAGGTGGTTGCCCAGAAGGACACCGATCCGAGCATTTCGTCGCTAATTTTGAGCACCGAATCGGTTTTTGCCGTGCTGGCCGGCTGGGTAGTGCTTCAGCAGGTGCTCAGCGGCCGTGAGATTTTGGGCTGTGTGTTTCTGTTTGTTGCCGTCATTTTGGCGCAGTTGCCCGGCAAAAAAGACAAGGCCCTTCGATAAATTATTGGTAAGATATAACGATAATAAAACCGCCCAATCGGGCGGTTTTATTATTTAAAAATTCTACCGCATAAAATATCATAGGTAATTATTTTTACGGCCCTCCTCGAAGGCCGGATCGGTGCCTTGCACACTCGCAAAAAATCGCCAAACAGGCGGTTTTTTTATTTAAATAACGTTTGTAGGGGCGGTCATTGGCCGCCCGCCGTTTCCCTCGTCCTGTAG
>CAYJAS010000037.1:0-2676 GCA_964367895.1 uncultured Oscillospiraceae bacterium
CTTGCCGGGAAGCTCTCATTGCCCGCCATTTTACCGCTCCAGGTGCGCAAAACCTTAAAGCCTGCCGCCTCATACACCGAGCGAGCATCGTCATTTCCGACCAGCACCTCAATTTTTACGTCCTGTGCGCAATGCTCCAAAGCGTGTGCAATCAGCGCAGAGCCGATGCCCTTGCGATGATGCTCGGGATCGACATAAAGCCATGCCAGCTCAAGGTCGCTAAAGGCAACAAATCCACGCACTTGCTCACCCTCACAGGCGACCGAAACACGATTTTCAAACAGCTCCTCATTTTCATAGGTCTGCTCAAATGCCAAAAAAGCATCAAGCAGATTTGCCGCTTTAAGCTCTTTCACCCTTGCCACATCGTGGATACGGGCAAGCTCGGAAAAATCGCTGTCCTTATAATCTCTTATCGAGATCATTACAGTGTTTCAAGCTGCTTTTCGGTAGCGGCAAGCAGTGCACAGGTGCAGAATACCTCCATCGCTTGCTTGAGCTCGTCAAGCGGGGGGAGCGAGGGGGCAATGCGGATATTGCTGTCTTGCGGATCCTTGCCGTACGGATAGGTTGCGCCGGCATTTGTCATGACAACACCTGCCTGTTTGCACAGAGCGTGTATACGGCTTGCGCAGCCGGGCATTGCATCATAGCTGATGAAATATCCGCCGCTTGGGCTGTGCCATGTGCCTGCGCCTGTACCTTCAAGTTTTTGTGCAAACATGTCAATTATCATGTCAAACTTGGGCTTTAATATCTCGCCGTGCTTTTTCATATGCTCGTGAACGCCGTCTGCATTTTTGAAGAAAGCGACATGGCGAAGTTGGTTGACCTTGTTGGGGCCGACTGTTTGTATGCCTATCAGTTTTTCAAGCCATGCGATATTGTCAGTTGATGCGGCGACTACGGCGACACCTGCGCCGGGATATGTAATTTTCGAGGTGGAGGCAAAGATGAACACACGGTTCTCGGTGCCTGCCTTTTGGCACAGCTCAAAGATGTTTGCAAGCGGCTCGTCCTTGTCGGTCAAACCGTGTACGCAGTAAGCATTGTCCCACATAATTTTAAAGTCGGGTGCGGCGGTGCTCATGCTTGCCAGTCTGCCAACGACTTCATCGCTGTATACCTTGCCCTCGGGATTTGAATATTTGGGTACACACCAAATACCCTTTATGGTCGGGTCACTGCCTGCAAGGCGCTCAACCTCGTCCATGTCGGGGCCGTCCTGCTTCATGGGTACGGGTATCATTTCGATGCCCAGCATCTCGCAGATGGCAAAGTGGCGGTCATATCCCGGTACAGGGCAAAGCCACTTTACGGTGTCCTGCTTGACCCACGGCTGTTTTGTGTGGGCATCGCCTTTGAGGGCAAAGCGCACCAAAGTGTCGTGCATCAAGGTCAGGCTGGAATTGCCTGCGGCAATTATATTGTCCTCGGGTATGCAAAGCAGTTCGCTGAACAGGGCACGGCAGGAGGGCATACCCTTTACAAGGCCGTAATTGCGTGCGTCCGTTCCGTCTGCCTTTAGCTGTGCATTTTCGCTGAGCACGGTCAGCATACCTTCGCTTATGTCAAGCTGCATTGCGCTCGGCTTGCCACGTGACATGTCAAGGCTGAGGCCTTTTTTGACATAGGCTTCAAATTGTTCGGTCAGCTGTTGTTTGAGCTGTAAAAGCTCGCTTTTTTGGGCTTTGAGAATGTCCATTTTGCACCTCTTAATTTTATTTTCCGCAGATTGCCGCGCCTATTGCTGTGGCAAAATCCGAGTTTTCGGGTATTATATATTTCATGGAATACAGTTTTTCAAGAGCGTCCATGGTCGCCCTTGCAAGTGATATGGTTGACAAATTGCCAGTCAGCACTATGGTGTTCATATCGCTCGCCCTTGCCGCCATTGCCGCAAAAATGCCTATGGTCTGAAAGACCATATTCAGCACCCCTGCCGCAAGGTCTGCATGTGTCGCCGTGTCGCTCATCTTGCCAAAGTTGGAGGCTGTCGTGCTGTCCTTCATATTTGAAAGCTTATTGCTGGTGATATCGCCTATCGTCAGGTCAACATTTGCCGTGTCCCCTTGCATAGCCAGCTCGACAATGTGTTCAAAGGTGTGCACGCCGAACATGCTCTCGCACAGACCGAGCACGGTGCCACCGCCCACTCCGGTTCCGCCGACATGGGTAATATCGCTCCCCTTTACAGAGGCAAAAGCCGTGCCGGTGCCCATGCTGGCGACAATGCAGTTGTCAACCCCCGAGATATATCTGCCGCCCGTGCCGAAGGCTATAAACTCGTCCACCCTGTGGGTCGGTATCGAATAAATATCCTCTTTGAGAAATGCCGAGCCGACACCGGTGCACATGATTTTTGTGACATCGGAAATGGAAAGGCCGTTTCCGGTCAAAAATCTGCCGAAGGCACCGTAAGCCGAGGTGAGCGGATCGCCTGCGTTGACCATTAGCGGGCTGAGTATTTTCCCGTCCGACATGCCGACAATCTTTGTGGTACTACCGCCGATGTCTATGCCTATGGTGTATGCCATAACGCTTCCCCTCCTATTTGTTGATAACTCTGAAAAGGGCACGGCTGACCGAAGCGCCGATAACGGTTGCCACACCGGCTTCAACCAGTCCGTTTATGCCGACAAAAGCGACCAAAAATGCGAAAATATTAGCGCCGCC
>CAYJAS010000037.1:2776-10157 GCA_964367895.1 uncultured Oscillospiraceae bacterium
GAGCGACGAGGGCGTCGCTCTTTACAGGCCGATATTGCCCGGTGTTCTGGGGAAGGGCAGGACATCTCTGATATTACTCATGCCTGTGAGATACATAATCAGCCTATCAAAACCGATGCCGTATCCGGCGTGTTTCACTCCGCCAAACTTGCGAAGCTCCAAATACCACCAAAGATGCTCGGGCGGAATGTCATTTTCCTCCATAGCTTTGAGCAGTACATCTTCACGCTCTTCACGCTGACTGCCGCCGATAAGCTCGCCTATTCCGGCAACCAACAAATCGCAAGCGGCAACCGTTTTGCCATCATCGTTACGGCGCATGTAAAAGGCTTTAATCTCCTTGGGATAATCGGTGACAAAGACCGGTTTTTTAAAGACCTGCTCGGTTAAATAGCGCTCATGCTCTGACTGAATGTCACAGCCCCAAAATACCGAAAACTCGAAATTGTCCTTGTTTTTCTCAAGTATTTCTATCGCCTCTGTATAGCTGATCCTTGCAAAAGACAGCTCGGTCGCAACGGCGGTCAAACGCTCTACAAGGGTGTTGTCAACGAATTTATTGAGAAACTCAAGCTCGTCCGGGCAACGCTTTAGCACATGAGAGATGATATATTTCAGCATGTCCTCTGCAAGATCCATATTGTCATTTAAATCGGCAAAGGTTATTTCGGGCTCTATCATCCAAAACTCGGCGGCATGGCGCGAAGTGTTGGAGCGTTCAGCACGGAAGGTCGGGCCGAAGGTATAGGATTTTGAAAAAGCGAGGGCGAATATTTCAGCCTCAAGCTGTCCCGAAACGGTTAGGTTTACCGGCTGTTCAAAGAAATCTTGCTTATAATCGGCAGTATTTCCACTGTTCAGTGGCACAGCATCAAGGTCAAAGGTGCTCACCTTGAACATCTCGCCGGCGCCCTCGGCATCACTGCCGGTGATTATCGGTGCATGAGCGTATACAAAGCCTTGCTCGGTGAAAAAGCTGTGAATGGCAAAGGCCGCTTCACTGCGTATGCGAAAGACCGAGTGCAAAGTGTTTGTGCGTGGGCGCAGATGCTGAATTGTACGCAAATAGTCAAGGGTGTGGCGCTTTTTTTGAAGGGGATAATCGGGAGGACAGGCGCCCTCCACTTTTAATGTTTGCACTTTAATTTCAACCGGCTGTTTGGGGTTTGGTGAGCTTTCAACCGTGCCTGAAATTATAACGGCACTGCCGACATTGAGCGAGGCCGCCTCTTTGTAATGCTCATTTTCCGCATCGACAACTGCTTGAATATTTTTAACGACAGAGCCGTCATTGAGTTCGATAAAGGCGCATGCCTTGACATCTCTGCTCGTTCTGACCCAGCCTGCCAGCGTGACCTGCTTTGAGACATACTCGTCGGGGGATTTGAGTATGCTCCTGACCGTTGTTGTTTGCATATCGTTACCTACTTTCAGATTGATATTTTCTTAACTTTTAATGTATCATATAAGTGTTATTTTGTCCATAGTTTGTGTGATTTTTGTGGTGCTTGCGATAAAAAGTCTTGACAAGGCAGTTTTGGTTAATTATAATTGTATAGTAAATTGCGGACATAGCTCATCTGGTAGAGCGCCACCTTGCCAAGGTGGAGGTAGCGAGTTCGAGCCTCGTTGTCCGCTCCAAAAAAGAAGCACCACACAAAGTGTGGTGCTTCTTTTTTGGTTCCATTTTCGTTTGTATACAAATGGCGCAATGCAATTGCACCATTTGGTTGCGCTTTTCTTTCGGGAGGGGACAGAACCCCTCCCCTGCACGCAGATGGCAAATTACGGTTGTAGGGGCGATTCACCAATCGCCCGCAATACAGGACGAAGGGCAGCAGACGACCAAAGGTCGCCCCTACAAAGTGCACCATTTTGAGCATTGTAGGGCACGCATTGCATGCGTGCCGTTTTGCGGAATGCATGCAATGCATTCCCTACAGGCCGGCGGAGCGACGAGGGCGTCGCTTCCTACACGGCAAGAGCAGAGCCCTTGCCCTACAATAAATATCGACAAATGTCGTAGGGGCGGCAAGTAACAATGTAGGGTCACGGCTTGCCGTGACCGCAGATTATACGGTTTTTCAGACAAACGGTCACAAACCACCCGTGCAAATCGTTATTTCAATGCCATACAATTTTTCGACAACAGCTATTGAAAGCTATCGGGTTTTGTGGTACAGTATATATGCAATTTTCCAATATCACCTTACGGAGGGCTTAAAAATATGGACAAATCAAAGCAGCTTCGCATTTTTGCGGAGGAAATCAGGGTTGAAACAATAAAGGAGCTGGGACATCTCGGCTTTGGGCACGTCGGCGGATGTATGTCGATTGTCGAAACCCTTGCCGTGCTGTACAGCGAGCACATGCGAATTGACCCCAAAAACCCCGGCCTTGAAACTCGTGATCGATTGGTGCTCAGCAAGGGACATGCCGGCCCGGTGCTTTATGCCGTGCTCGCCTTAAAGGGATATTTTCCGATGGAGGAGCTTAAAACCCTAAACCTTGGCGGAACAATACTTCCGAGCCATTGTGACAGGCTGAAAACCCCCGGCGTTGACATGACCACCGGCAGTTTGGGACAGGGTATGTCGTCTGCCTGCGGAATTGCGCTGGGCAACCGTATCCAAAAGCGTGACAGCTACACCTATCTTATTATGGGTGATGGTGAGTGCAATGAAGGACAAGTTTGGGAGGGTGCAATGTTCGCCGCTCAATATAAGCTTTCAAACCTCATCGGATTTGTCGATCTCAACAAGCAACAGCTTGACGGTGGATGCGAAGATATCATGAACATGGGCGACATGGTCGACAAGTGGACATCTTTCGGTTGGAACACCGTCAAGGTAGACGGCCACGATATCGAGGCGGTAAATGCCGCAGTAAACGCCGCAAAAGGGCAAAATGAGCGCCCGAGCATGATAATTTTAGATACAATAAAGGGCAAAGGCTGTACAGCTGCCGAGCGGGTTTTCCCCTGCCATCACGTCGCCTTTAAACCCGAGGATATCGCCGAGTCGCTGGCCGATGCCAACGCTGTGCTCGAGCTTGCAAGAAAGGCGTAAGGTAATTTAAAATGAGCTATAAAGTTAAAAGTGTAATTGAAAATGAAAAACTCGAAATGCGCCAAGCATATTGCAACACCTTGCTTGAAATTGCACGTGAGGATGAGCGCATCTGCATACTCGATGCCGACTTGGTTTCAAGCAGTGGTGTCAAGGCGTTTTTCAATGAGTTTCCCGACCGCGCGATAAACTGCGGTATTCAAGAGGGCAATATGATAGGCGTTGCCGCCGGTATGAGCGCCGCCGGCATGGTGCCTTTTGCCCACTCCTTCGGCCCGTTTGCTTCACGCCGTGCTACAGACCAAGTTTTTATCTCTTGTGCATATTCAAAGCTAAATGTGCGCATTTTGGGCACCGATGCCGGAATTACCGCCGCATATAACGGCGGCACACATATGCCTTTTGAGGATATGGGCATTATGATGAGTATTCCCGAAATGACCCTCTTAGAGCCTGCCGACACCGTTCAGCTTTCATGGCTTATCCGTGAACTAAAGGACGCTTACGGCGTGTATTATATCAGAATGAAGCGCAAGCTGAGCAAGGGCATTTATGAGGAGGGCTCAACCTTTGACCTGTCCAAAATGCCTGTTGTGCGTGACGGAAGCGATGTCTGCATTGTCGCCTCGGGCATTATGGTCGCCGAAGCGATTGACGCTGCAGACCGTCTTGCGGCGCAGGGTATCTCGGCCGCTGTGCTCAACGCCTTTACTTGGAAGCCGATCGACCAGCAAACCCTTGCGCAATACAGCGAAAAATGCCGCTGCTTTGTCACTGCCGAAAACCACAATGTCATCGGCGGACTTCATTCGGCCGTCAGCTCGGCGCTTGCCAAAACCACCCCCGCTCCGGTTGAGGCGGTCGGAGTATTTGACAGCTTCGGCGAGGTTGGAACAGAGGACTTTTTGCGCACACGTTTTGACCTGACCGCAGAACATATTGAGCGTGCAGCCAAGGCAGCGATTGCAAGAAAGTAACTCAATTTATAGCGTCTTATGTAATTTTTCGTGCCCGTGAAATATCGGGCACGATTTTTTTGCGTTTGCACATCAAAAAGGTAGCATGTTGTCGAAATTTTGCTTGACAATTGTTTCACGATGAAGTATAATAAAGCTACTAAGTTAGTATTTAATCGGGCGCACATTTCTCGCATAATCACTCGATTTTTGGTTGAATACAGCTTAGATTTTTTTTACGGAGGAAGCACTATGAAAAAACACGTTTCACTTATCCTCGCAGTATGTATGGCATTTTCTTTTGTCATTTTCCCGGCCTCGGCGGAGGAAAACGCCGATGTTCCAATGCTGATTTCAGAAGGCCCCGAGTTTGTAGACATGCCGGACGATTACTCCACCGAAGCGCTTAACTATGCCGTCGAAAAAGGATTTCTTCAAGGTAGTGGCGATATGATTATGCCAAACAAAGAAATCACAACAGCCGAACTGGCAACAGTTATGGTGCGTGCCGCAAATCTGACCGGCATGGCCGATTTGTCTATGTACACAGACATTGTTATGACCGAGTGGTACTATGAGGCAATGGCAACTGCCCTTGAAAACGGAATTATCAAAGGCATGGACAACATGCTGTATCCGGGCACCCCTGTAACCAGAGAAGCTGCATTTTATGCCCTTGCCATGGCTTTTAACATCAAGGCGGAGGACAAGTCCGCCCTTGACAGCTTTACCGATATGGACATGATTACTCCCGAAATGGCAGAGCAGGTAGCCGCTCTTGTGGAAGCTGAGGTTGTCCTTGGAAATGACAATATGATCATGCCCAAAGACCAGCTGACACGCAAAGATTTTGCCGTTATCATGCACAGAGTGATGATGTATGACACCATGCATACCGTTAAATTTGTGACCTTGGTAACCCAGAGCTTCACCGGTGAGGAAATAGTCACAAAAGAGATGGTAGAAGTCGAGACAGGCAGTGCTGTGGCAATGCCCGAGGAGCCGGCAAACACAGTCCAGCTACCCAGCACGCTTGATGTCGACAAATGGTATGACCTGCGCGCTTGGTATTTAGAGCCCGAGCTGATCAATCGCTGGGACTTCACCATGCCGATTGAAAAGAACATGACACTTTATGCCGAGTTTGTACATATCCCCGATCCCCCGACCAATACACATTTTTCCTTTATCAACAAAATGTTTGTCGATTCAGACGGTGTGACCATGGTGCAGGGCATTGAAGATGGACATGCATACGGGCCGATTGCACTGAAGGAAGGCCTTGAAATTGAAAATTACATGGCCGATCCAAACGGCGCTGATGCGGGCGTATATCTGGCATATACCATTGAGGATAGAATGATTGCAAATGCCCAAGCTGTGCCTGCGAAAATGTCGGGCGAAGTGACCGCAATCAGCGCCGAAGGTGTTATGCTCGGCGATGGCGAAATGATGATGTTTGACGAGCAGGTTTATATGTACTGGGCACACGCTGACGGAACATATTCGGTCTACAACAAGGTTGCCGGCCGCTTCCCTGTTGAGGAAATGACAGAAGATCATCTTCCGCTCGGAACATTTGTAAGCCTCTTTGACGCAAGAAGCGGAAGCGACACATTTGCCGAGGGAAAAATTGACGCTATCATCGTCAGACAAGCCCCACCTGTTCAGCCGTAACATATATTTAATTTAAAACTGCAAGCATCGCACTCGTTACCAATGGCGGGTGCGATGCTTTTTGTTCAAATAAAGTTTTCTTGACAATTTAATTTTTATTGTGAATAATATAGGTAAGATGCGAAAGGGTGATTTTAAAAATGATGAGATTTTTTGGGACGGCAATTTCAAGGGGGATAGCCATCGGGTTCACCCTTTTGTTGCAATTTTCGGTAGTGGTGCTGATAGCACTTTTGTTCGGCGACAACTCGGCGTATTTTTATGGGTTTTTAACTTTGCTGAGTTTTTTGTGCGGAGCATATATTTTAACTCGTGAGGCAAAACACGAGCAAAAACTGCTGTGGATCATTTTATTTATTTTGCTTCCGATACTCGGTGGGCTGATTTATTTTACCTACAGCGGCCGATTTTTGAGCAATAAAAGTATGCGCTTTTATCAGAATATTTCACAGCAATATGAGCAGGCGATGGCTACGGTGGACGACTGCACAAATGAGTTTTTAAAAACCGAAAGTCAAATTGCAAAGCAAGCACTTTATTTAAAAAATACCGCAAAAGCTCCCCTTTTTAAAAACACCGAAGTGGAATATTTTAAATTGGGGGAGGACATGCAGGCTTCACTTTTAACTGAACTTGAAAAAGCCGAAAAGTTTATTTTCATGGAGTTTTTTATAGTCGAGAGGGGATTAATGTGGGACCCGATTGAGGAGATTTTAACTCGCAAAGCGGCGCAGGGAGTCGACGTGCGAGTGATGTATGACGACCTCGGTTGTATTATGACTTTGCCGAAATCATTTCCGAAGCATCTTGAGAAAAAGGGAATTAAATGCCGAGTTTTTAATAAGTTTACCCATATGTTTAATTCAAGTTTTAACCATCGTGATCACCGAAAAATATGCGTGATAGACGGCAATGTCGGCTACACCGGCGGAGTCAATATCGCAGACGAATATATCAACGCAAAAGTAAAGCACGGACACTGGAAAGACACCGCCGTTAAGCTGTCGGGCGAAGCTGTTTTTTCGCTGACCGCTATGTTTTTATCGCTGTGGGGTGCGGTGACAAACACTGCCGAAAATTATCGTGATTTTGCGCCGACAAAGCAATTTAAAACCGATGGATTTGTACAGCCTTTTTACGATGAACCGCTCGATGAAGACCAGATAGGCGAAGGACTTTATATGAGTATTTTAAATCGCGCCGAGCATTATGTTTACATCACCTCTCCGTATTTAATTATAAGCTCGGAGATGCTGTCCGCCTTGTGCCTTGCGGCTAAATCGGGCATAGATGTCAGGCTTATGTTACCCGGTGTTCCCGACAAAAAATTAATACATTTTTTGGGGCGCTCTTATTATGAAGAACTTTTAAAATCCGGTGTGCGCATCTTTGAATATACCCCGGGATTTGTGCACAGCAAGATGTTTGTAAGTGACGATAAAACTGCCGTTGTCGGCACGATAAATCTTGACTATCGAAGCCTTGCTTTGCATTATGAGTGCGGTGTTTTCATGGTGGACAGTTCAGCCGTTTTGCAAGTTAAAAATGATATTTTAAAAACTGCTGAGCAGTGCACCGAAATCACAATTTTAAATTACAAAGGCAAAGGAAGGTTTGGCTCTATAAAACTTTCGGTGCTCGCCCTTATGAGGATTTTTGCACCCCTTCTTTAAATTGTGC
>CAYJAS010000037.1:10257-12825 GCA_964367895.1 uncultured Oscillospiraceae bacterium
CGGTCAGACTTTTTAAATTGTTTTAAAAACTAATCTTCGGGGTATTCTATCACAGGGATTTCATATATTCCGCCTATCGCCGTGTTGTACTGCATAAACACATATGCAACCTCTGCACGGGTTATCGGCAAAGTCGGGTAAAGCATATCAAGGCCGTCGCCGAATACCATGCTGTGGGCGTTTGCCCAAACTATAGCATCATATGCCCAATCGCTGATAGCTTCAGCGTCAGCAAAGGTAATGGGTGGATATTCACTGACATCGGGACTGCCTGCCGAGCGGTACAATATGGTGGCGATTTGCTCTTTTGTTATTGAATCATTGGGTGAGAAGGTGGTCGCAGACGTTCCGTTTACAATGCCAAAGCTGGACGCCCAAGCGACTGCACCTGTGTACCAATCGTTGTTGAGCACATCGGAAAATGCGATGATATTTTCACCTGCCTCCGGAAGCTGTGAATATCTGTGGAGTACGGTGACAATCATTGCACGAGAAACGGTGCCGAGCGGTGAGAATTTGTCGGCCGAAACGCCGCCCATCAGTTCATTTTTATCGACAAACTCAAATGCCGCAAGATAGCGTGGTGACCATTCTGCCGGCACTATATCGGTAAAACGGCCGATGCCGGCATATTCCTCCTCGCCCCCTTCGGGAGCTTTAGCAACTATGCTAAGCGAGGTTGATACAACGGCCATCTCGCCACTGTCGGCCTCCACCGTGGCGACCACTTCATACTGTCCTATCTCGCTCGGCTTGTTTATGCGATTTCCTTGCGAGTCGAAATAGCTGTATACCACCGACAAATTAGAGGTGAAATCGCCTACATCGATAATAACCTCCGGGGTGTACGGATCACCGACGGTAACCACAATCGGGTCAAAGGTCAAGCCCACGGGGAGCAAAACCGGGTCTGCATAGGAGATGGAGATAAAATCAATCTCCTCACCGTATCCGCTCGGAACAAAGGAGGTTTGACTGCTGGAGTTGAGGTATACCACCGAGCCGGGCGAAAGAAGATAGGTGTCCTCTGTATAGTCGGGGCTTGTGGTAGATATGCCATATGCCCAGCTCTCGCCGCCAAAGCCATAAACTCCCGTCGGTGCGGTGGTGAAAAGTGCGACATAAAAATCTTTGACCAGTCTGTCAAAGCTGTCAGCACCCACAAGCTCTGCTACAAGCTCTGAAATTTCGGTTTCAGACAGGTAAACGTCGAGGTCATTGCTGCGTTGCTCAAGAGCGTCAAAAAAGTCGCCGTATATGCGCTCGCCGTGCTCATATCGGGTGCGAATATATTGTCCGAACAGATATGCATAGGCATAGTTAGGCACATTATATCCGTAGGAGCGATCATCCCATGAGGTCAGCGAAAGCTTGCCGTTGTAAATGGAGGTTTCCTGATAATTGCCCAAAAAACGTGAGGTGAAAAAGTCGTTTATTCCCTTTTCGTGATAAGAGAGGTGCACGGCAGCCTCGGAAAATGCTTCGTTTAAATAATCGGGCATGTAATGCACAGAGTCATAAGAGCGGACAAAATTGACAAGATGCTGGAACTCGTGCACCAGAGTGGCATAGATATTTTCAACACCGCCGACCATGCCCTGCGCTGTATCAATATGTATCATGTCGGAGTTGTTGCCGTTTGCATCCCAAAGCTCATCTTCCGACAGAATGTCTGCCATAAAGAAATATCCGCCCGTGTACCAACTGTTATAGCCAAACTCGTCATTGTCGATATCATATGCAAGTATAGCAACCTTACCGTCACCGTCGGGATCTGAATATCGGTGTCCGAGCGGGTCGCCAAAACCCTGCACCACCTCGTCATAGGTGCGGTCAAACTCGTCGGCAACCTTTTGGGCATCTCTATCGCTTATCGGCTTGTACAGCAGACCGGCCGGTGTCCAAACGGTGCAAGATTCACCGGCGACCACCAGTTCAAAGGCGATATCTGTCATCTGCAGTCCGTCACTCGTTACATCGACGGCAAAATCTTTCGTCTGCCCGACGGTGTACGATTGAGAAGGCTGAGAAGAGATCGAAGCGCTCGGCTGTGTCGCTTGCGTTTTGGGCGGTTTTGCATCCGAAACCGGCATGACACTGCGTGGATCCACAAGCCCTTTGCCGTTGCTGTCATAAGCATAAATAACCGGCTGTTGTGTGGTGGCCGAGCTGGCCGAAGGTGTCGGCAAAGCGCCCACCGATTGCTCTAAATCCTCGTCGTTATCATATCGGTTGAAGTGATAAAAATTGGTGTTTATCGCCATGATTATATCGCCGTAATATGCACCGTTTGCGTCGGGTTCGTGGGAAACGGTGTAGTATGAGCTGTAGTCCTGTTGTACTTCGGTTGCGCTTGCAGTGATGGGTAAGAAGGGCATCGCCATGCAAAGTGCGAGCACAGCGCAAACAGAGCGTTTGAGCAAAGTTTTTGTGGCTTTCATAGTAAGCATCTCCCCTTAAAATATTAGTTGTTTTTATAATAACATATTGTCGGGTAAAAGTATATAGCGAGTTTTGGCAAAAAAATATCGCCAAACGGCGATATTTGGAGATGTGGGCGTAGGGGAG
>CAYJAS010000037.1:12925-15780 GCA_964367895.1 uncultured Oscillospiraceae bacterium
GGTTTCGGCTTGCTGTTCCGGTGCCACCTGCCCCTGCTGAACGGGCGATGAAATTTCGGGCATTTCGGCCTCCATTGCCCGCTCTATCTCCTGTTCCATCTCGCTCTTTTCCCTTTTTACCACCGCTTTTAAATCTTCCGGTTTGGGCTTTCGTATGCGTGCCGAAATAGACATCGAATACAAATCCATGTCATTTTCCATCAAAAATTGATGGTCGGAGGACGGGACATTGTCACCGCTGATTATATTGCCCGATATTTTAAGGCATTTAAGCAAAATGTCAAAGGCCTCTGCCGTCGCTTCGACCTCCTCTTTGGACGCTTCAAGGTCGGCACGCAGATTTTCAAGCTCGGCCTGCTTTTGCTCTAACTGCTGTTCACGCTGCTCGATAAGCGCACGCGCCTTTTCTTGCTGTTCCGCTTGCTTTTGCTCGGCCGTTTTGCTAAGGGTTATTGTGTCAAATCGCTCCCCCGATGTTGAATCGCCACTGCTTGAGCTGCTACTTGCATTTGCATATGAGCTTGCCTGGCGGTAGCTGTTTTTGGCTGAGTTTGATGGGCTGATTTTCATATCTGTGTCCTCCCTTTTTTGTTATTATTGCAACCGACGGGCAAATGCCGCCCTTACAATGCCAATTCTATGTGCTAATGTTATACCACGATTTTCGCCCTTTTAAAGCGATTTAGGCAAAATATTACCGCCTTGTCTGCGGTTGCAATACCGATGAAAATATGCTACAATTATGGTGGAGGGATATCATGATTATATATGACGACATAAAGTTTAAACTAAACGGCGTTCGGCCACGCATAGACGAGCTAAAGGCGGCGCTCGACCTCGATGCCGCACTACAGGAGGCCGAAACACTTGAAAAGCAAAGCGCCGCACCGGATTTTTGGGACGATCCCGAAAACAGCCAAAAGGTGCTTCAACGCATAAAACAGCTGCGTGACAAGGCGGCTCGATTTGGCACGCTTAAAGCCCTTTTTGATGACACGGTAACCATGATCGAAATGGCAGAGGAGATGGGCGACGAGTCGCTTTTTTCTGAGGTTGAGCGTGATTATCAAAACTTCACCGCAGAGCTGGAGCGCCAGACACTTACCACCCTTTTGACCGGCGAATATGACAAAAACAATGCTATAATGTCCTTTCACGCCGGTGCAGGCGGTACTGAGGCGCAGGATTGGGCCTCTATGCTTTTCCGTATGTACACCCACTGGGCAGACAGCAAGGGCTTTAAATGGAAGGTGCTCGACTGGTTGGACGGTGAGGAGGCAGGCATGAAAAGCGCCGAACTTCTCGTTGAGGGCGAAAATGTCTTCGGCTATTTAAAAAGTGAGATGGGAGTGCACCGCCTTGTGCGTGTGTCGCCCTTTGACTCGTCGGGCAGAAGGCACACCAGCTTTGCCGCTATTGAGGTTATGCCCGAGATGAGCGACGATATTAAAATCGATATAAGCCCGGACGATTTGAAAATCGACACCTACCGTGCAGGAGGCGCAGGCGGTCAGCATGTCAACAAGACCGAGAGCGCCGTGCGCATCACCCATGTGCCCAGCGGTATTGTCGTGGCATGTCAAAATGAGCGTAGTCAACAGCAAAACCGTCAGGTTGCCATGCGTATGCTTAAGAGCAAGCTGATGGAGGTCAAAGAGCGTGAGCATCTCGACAAGATTGAGGATATAAAGGGAGTGCAGATGAAAATTGAGTGGGGCAGTCAGATACGCAGTTATGTTTTCATGCCATATACCCTTGCAAAAGATCATCGCACCGCCTTTGAAAACGGAAATATAGATGCCGTGATGGACGGTGAAATCGACGGATTTATAAATGCATATTTAAAATGCGCCGCTACCGGCAAATGGGCAAAATAATACCGGTGTAGGGGTAGATGAGCACATCGGCCCGCATGCCATTTGCACCACCCCACACACAAATACAATAAACAGAATGGAGATTTTTATGAACAATCAAGCTCCGATCAGTTTTCGCAAGCTAAAGCAAGACGCACGACACTCGCTCAAAAATGCCCAAGGCTCAAACCCATATGTGGTGGCATTGCTTTTTGTCATTATCAGCACGGCCATGCTATTGCTTACAAATTACGAAAATATCAAGTATCAATTTGAGTATCAACAATTTCTGGCCACTCCCGAGCATCTGCGTGAGGAAATTACCATCCCACCCGACAATGACGGGTATATCGGTGTTAGCCAAACAAACGATGGTTTTACCTATTTTCACTACAGGCAAAGTTTTCTTCCTCAAATCGCCAGTTATTTCGTCGGCTTGATCTCGCTCGCCTTTACCTACTACACTCTCAGACTGTCAAGGGGGGAGCCTGCCGATTTTCGCACCGCCTTTACTCCGCTGAGAGAGAACTTTTTTTCACTGCTTGTATTGTATATTCTTATGCTGATTTACACCTCCCTTTGGGCTATGCTGCTCATCGTCCCGGGTATTGTCAAGGCCTATGCCTACCGTCAGGCAGTGTATATCATGCTTGACAATCCGGGCATGTCGGCAAATGAAGCTATAACCGAAAGCCGTGCCATGATGGACGGCAGAAAGTGGGAGATGTTTCTACTCGACCTGAGCTTTTTGGGCTGGATTTTGCCACCGGTACTTGTCGCAACGGCTATTTTGGTGTCGGGCTACTCGGTGCTCGGCTTTTGGTGGGATATGGCTCTCGTTATCGGTATAACTTTTTTGACAGATCTGTATATCATGCCGTATATGCAAACGACCTATTCGCATTATTATAATTGTATAAGGGGATATGTGCAGTATCAGCCCGATTTTGATGCACCGCCCACCTTCACGGTGGACGATTATTACCCGAAATAAAGTGA
>CAYJAS010000038.1:0-7893 GCA_964367895.1 uncultured Oscillospiraceae bacterium
TTCCCGAAAACGGTTTGTCTGTAAAGGCATTCACCACATAGTATTTCATATTAATCTCCATTCTGTGCACAGCACAAATAGTTTTTTCATAAATCTCCAACAGAATGGAGATTTTGGCATCTCGCCCGCTCCCGGGGCGAGGCCCTTTAATTTGATAATAGGATTAGCGTGATTTTTCACGCTAATCCTCCAGATATCTTTATAGTCTTTTTGCACTTTTTATCGTAATTATTATTGTATCATGTTTTTAGCATTTTTTCCATGCAAAATCGGTCTGCTAAAGCTACTTTTTTTGAGTTTTGCAATTAGCAGTTTTCTGCCAATGTCATATGGCAGTACGGTAAAAGCAAGGCAAAGCACAAAAATCAGCTCGGGCAGAGTAAGACCGCTGGTGCGGAAAATTGTTCCGCCGAAATAAATCATGCCAACTTGTACAATTGACACCACCCCCATTATTGCGGTGAAAGAGGGGTTTTTGGAAAGGTTTGCAAAGATATTTGTCCTCGGGGTGCGTGCACAAAAACTGCACATTATTCCGCAAAATACAAACAGTGCGAAAAATCCCGTAAGAAAATCCCCCTCCCCTACCGAAAATGCATTTCGCACAAAGGAAAGCCGCAAAAAAGCCGTGCATATTGCTATCAAATAGACTGCCATTCCAATTACCTGCGTGACCATTTGCCCTGTCAGCACCGGGCTGTCACGCCGTTTGGGTGGATGCGCCATGTATTGTGCGAGTGGCGCTTCCCCTGCAAATGCCATGCCCCCGAGGGTGTCCATCACCAAATTTATCCACAGCATTTGCACTATGGTGACCGGAAGTGGCACGCCGATAAAGGGGCCGATCAGCGATATGCCGACGGCGCACATATTCATGGTTAGCTGAAAGACGATAAATCTCTGTATGCTTAAAAATATCGTCCTTCCGTACAACATTGCCCGTGAAATCGAGGCAATATTGTCGTCCATTATCACAATATCGCCGGCATCTTTTGCCACCTGTGTTCCACTTCCCATGGCAAATCCAACATCGGAAAGGCGCAATGCAGGTGCATCGTTTATGCCGTCCCCCGTCATGCCGACCACAAGATTTTCCCCCTGTGCAATGCGCACCAGTCTGCTTTTATCGCTCGGCATGGCACGTGCAACGACACGGAGATTTGGCAAAATACGCCTGACCTGCTCATCATTCATTGCACCAAGCTCTGTAGCGGTGAGCACCACATCTGCTTTGCTTTGCACAATGCCCACCGCCTTTGCAATGGCGACCGCCGTGTCTGCACTGTCACCGGTTATCATGACAATCTGCACACCGGCACCTTTAATCTGGGCGACGGCATCGGCCGCCTCTGCCCTCGGCAAATCCTTAATTGCGGCCAGTGCAATGAGAGTCAACTCACCCTCAATTGCGTTGTCGCTCGGTCTGTTGTTCGCTGTGCACAGGCAAATAATTCTCTCGCCTTTGCTTGCCCTTGCGGAAAAAATCCCCTCCACCTGCCAAAGTGCGTTCATGGGGCGCATCTCGCCCTCCTTGCTGTAATAATGCTTGCATTTTGGGAGCAAAAGCTCGGGCGCTCCCTTTACAAGATGCACTGTGCGATTGTCATAATGGGCGCTCGCCGCCGAGTATTTTTTCCTGCTGTCAAAAGGCTGAAACCATGTTCTCTCTACCTGACGATTGTCAGCTTTGAGGCTGTATGCACAGGTCAGCATCGCCCTGTCGGTAGCATTTCCGCCGACAGGCTTACCCTCTATAATCTGCGATGATGTATTTATCGTGCTTGACAGATAAAACAGCGGTGCAATTGCTTTAGGTAGCTCCCTTGGAAGGTACTCCTGCCCGTCACCCATTGTCAAGGCGCACACCTCCGGCTTGCCACGGGTCAGCGTCCCTGTTTTATCGGTAAATAATATGTTTAAACTGCCTGCCGTTTCAATTCCGGTCAGCTTTCTGACCATTACATGGTCACGTTGCATTTTGAGCATACTGCGTGACAGAACCACCGTTATCATCATCGGCAGTCCTTCCGGTACCGACACGATGATAACGCTTATCGCAAGGGTAAAGGCATGGAGTGCATTTTCCGCCATGGTCGGCATGTTAAGCAGTTCGGACACTATAAGAGAGGGGACAAATCCGTTGTCTATGACAATATTGTGAAAAAGATCTGAAGCGGCAATCAGCGCCGCCGCAACATACCCAAGTCGACTCACCGAGCGAGCAAGTTTTTCAAGGCGCACTTTGAGCGGACTCTCTCTCGGTTGTTCGAGCAAAGACTGAGCCATACTTCCAAACGAGGTTTGCTCCCCCACTCTGCAAGCAAGCATTTTTCCCTCACCTGCGGTTACCGAAGTTCCTCTAAACAGCCTGTCCTGCTCTGCAAGATCCCATTTGACATTCATGCCCTCCGGATTAGGCTGTTTTTCCGCCTCACGGCTTTCCCCGTTTAGAGCACTTTGATCTACACTTAGCTTGCCCTCAAGTAACATTCCGTCGGCAGGTATTCCATCGCCTGCACCCAGCAGTATTATATCTCCGCAGACGATCTCCTCAATCGGCACCTCGGCCGGTGCACCGTCACGCAGTACTCTGCATTTCACACGGGCCGCCTCACGCTCCAACTGTAGAAATGCCGATTCACTACCATATTCCGAAAGGGCCGAAACAAAGGAGGCTAAAAATACCGCAAGGGCTATGCCCGCCGTTTCAAACCAGCCCTGCCCTCTAAACAGCAGTAATGCATTTGCGAGCAGTGCAAACAGCATAATTTTAATGATAGGGTCGCTAAGCCCGTTTAGCAATCTGCGTGCAAAGCTTGTCCGCTTTTTTTGCACAAATCCGTTGCTTCCATGCTCGATGCGTGACTGCAAAACCTGTTTTTCACTCAATCCCGACAAGCTGTGTTGTCTGTGTGTCGTCATATTCCACTTCTCCTTTTTTGGTGTTTGTGTATGTGCTGTGTAGGGCGATGGACGACCGAAGGTCGCCTCTACAATATTTCTATTCACCGATGGGGACATGCATGATTAAAAATTATGAATGAAGTGTAAAATTGATTTAACAGGCGCAATTTTGCATTGACTTTTTCTGCCGATGCTTTATAATACTTAACAGTATCAATAATTAACATAGTTAAGGATGTGATTGCAATGCATGACCACAGCGCCGCAAGTCCGACAAGTTTGGCACTGCTTGGCGCACTTAAGGCGGCACGACAAAATGCCGCTTTTCTCAGAAATAAATCTCCAATACCGCACACTTATGTAGAGCTACTTATGGCAATCGGTAATTTCAAGATTGAACATCAAATCGATTGCACGCCAAAACAACTGTGCGCCCATCTCAATCGCTCTTTGCCCTCCATCACACGAAGTTTGGGAGAGCTGGAGGCACAACAGCTAATCACTCGTCAAATTTGCAGCGATGACCGCCGCCAGGTTTCGCTCAGTCTGACCGAAAAAGGGCAAGATATCTGTAACAATTTTCACCGTGGGATGATTGAGATAACCGAGCATTTTTTGCGGGAGCTGGGTGAGCAGGACACCGAGCATCTGCTACGAATACTATCAAAAGTACAAGATATATTTGAAGAAATTACACAAGAAAGGGGTGATGAGCATTGCTGAAATTGCTTAAACACTTAAAGCCGTACACGGCGCTTGCGATAATCTGCTTGGTGCTCGTATTTTTTAGGGCAATGGGTGATTTACGTTTGCCCGACTATATGTCCGACATTGTAAATGTCGGTATACAGCAAAACGGCGTTGAAGATGCCCTTGCCGACAGTATGCGCACCGAGACCTTTGACATCTTGCTCAAGTTTATGACAGAGGAGGAGCAGGCGCTCGCTGCTGAATATTACACCGAAAGTGACGGCATGGTGCATCTGTCCGAGCAACCGACAGGTGAACAATATGACATCTTAGACAATGCACTATCCCGTGGATTTTTCGCACTTGCCGCCTCGCAAAGCGGTATGATGCCCGAAAGCGAGGGCCTGGTTCAGGCTCTTCCCACACTTGACAGTGCCACTCTATCAGCCATGATAACTCAGATTGACGAAGCTATGGCGCAACAAGGTGAGGACACGGTTGGCTCTATTGTGGCACTTGCTGTTTCCTCTGAATATCAAGCGGCAGGAGTAGATGTATCCGGCATACAGCAAAACTATATCCTAAAAACCGGCGCTCTGATGCTGGCCATTGCTCTTGCTATCGCCGCTTTGACGGTGTGCACATCTTACATCGCATCACGCATTTCGGCCGCCTTTGCCCGTGATATTCGAGGCAAAGTTTTTGAAAAGACAATGTCCTTTTCGGGCGCTGAAATGAACAGCTTTTCCACCGCTTCTTTGATAACCAGGACGACAAATGACATCACCCAAGTACAGCAGGTGGTGCTGATGATGTTCCGAATTATTCTGTACGCTCCCATTTTGGGTATCGGCGGTATAATCTATGCGGTCGACAAAAGCGTGTCCATGTCGTGGATTATCGCCTTAGCCGTTATAGTTTTGCTTGGGTTTATCGCAATGCTGTTTTTACTTGCAATGCCGAGATTTAAGCGCCTTCAAAAGTTAATTGACCGTTTAAATCTTGTCAGCCGTGAAACCCTTTCGGGTATTATGGTTTCACGTGCCTATAACACTCAAGATTTTGAAAAACAACGCTTTGACACGGCAAATAAAGATGTTGCAAAGACCACTTTGTTTGTCAACCGCCTTATGCAGGTGCTTATGCCGGTAATGCAATTTATCATGTACGGCATGACCTTGCTTATTGTTTGGTTTGGCGCCGAGCAAATCTCACAATCGGCACTTCAAATCGGCGACATGATGGCCTATATTCAATATGCTATGCAGGTTGTAATGGCATTTATGATGATCAGCATGATTTTTATTATGGTTCCGAGAGCCTCTGTTTCGGCAGAGCGTATACTAAAGGTGCTAAACAGCGAAACTCTGATAGACGACCCCGAAAAGCCGGAGACTCCCGACAGCGGTAGCGAAGCTATGGGAACGGTTGAGTTCAGGGATGTCGGCTTCTCTTACCCCGGCAGTGATGAACAATCGCTCAGCGGCATTAGCTTTATCGCAAAACCGGGTGAGATGACGGCGATAATCGGCTCTACCGGTAGCGGAAAAAGCACTCTGCTCAACCTTATTCCACGCTTTTTTGACGCTCAGCAAGGGCAGATTTTGGTGGACGGCATAGATGTTCGCCAGCGCACTTTGCATGAACTGCGTGGCCGTATTGGTCTTGTACCGCAAAAGGCAGTGCTGTTTAGCGACACATTGACCGAAAACCTGCGTTTGGGAGCTCCCGATGCCACCGACGAGCAACTTCGCACTCATGCCACCACCGCTCAGGCCATCGATTTTATCGAAAGCGGTGAGGACGGCTGGCAACGCAAAATTGCACAAGGTGGAACAAATGTGTCGGGCGGACAGCGCCAGCGACTTTGCATAGCCCGCGCCCTTGCAACCGAGGCGCAAATACTGCTTTTTGACGATAGCTTTTCGGCACTTGACTTCAAAACCGACCGTGCACTGCGCAGTGCACTTACACAACAGGCGGCAGACGCCACACTTATTGTCGTTGCACAGCGTGTCAGCACCATCAAAAATGCCGCCCGCATTATCGTGCTCGATGATGGCCGTATGGTGGGACTTGGAACACACGACGAACTGATGAAAAACTGCACGGTGTATAACGAAATAGCCATGTCACAGATGAGGAAGGAGGAGATGCAATGAGCAAGCAAAATGAAACGCGCAGACCTCCCGCCGGAGGTGGGCGAGGTGGTGGCCCCGGTGGTATGACAATGACCACAGAGCGTGCCAAAGATTTTAAGGGCAGCCTTAAAAAGCTCATTTCCTACATGGGCAGATACAAATATGCAATGGTGTTGGTACTCATTTTGGCCGCTGCCGCCTCTGTTTTCAGCATAGTCGGCCCAAAAATACTTGCCGGTGCAACAAATGAGATTGCCGACGGCTTCATGGCAATGATAGCCGGAACCGGTGGTATAGACTTTGACGCAATCGCAAAAATCATCCTCACTTTGGCAATTTTGTACGGCATAAGCTCAATTTTTGCATATACCCAAGCCTTTGTCATGACCGGTATTACCAACAAAATCACATATCGTCTGCGTCGTGATGTATCGGAAAAACTGCATCGCCTTCCGCTGAAATACTTTGAGGGTACAAGTCAGGGCGAGGTGCTGTCACGCATAACAAACGATATTGACACGGTCAACCAATCGCTCAATCAGAGCGTGTCACAGATAATCAGCTCAGCGGCTACTCTGATAGGCGTACTTGTGATGATGCTGAGCATAAGCCTTGTTATGACAGGTGTCACCTTGCTTGTGCTTCCCCTCTCGGCGATTTTTTCGGCGCTGATTGTTAGGCGCTCACAAAAATACTTTGCGGCGCAGCAAGCAGTGCTCGGTGAGGTAAACGGCCATATTGAGGAGTCCTACGGTGGTCAAACGGTTATCAAGGCCTTTAGGCATGAGGAAAAATGCGTTTCCGATTTCAATAAGCTCAACTCTCAGCTGTATGGCAGTTCGCTCAAAGCGCAATTTTTGTCGGGGCTTATCATGCCGGCCATTACCTTTTTCGGCAACCTCGGATATGTTGCCGTGTGTATTGTCGGTGCCGCACTTACCGGCGGTGGCAGTTTGACCATAGGTGACATTCAGGCCTTTATCCAATATGTTCGCTCTTTCAACCAACCGATTGCTCAGGTGGCAAACATATCTAATGTGCTTCAGCAGACGGCGGCTTCAGCCGAGCGTGTATTTGAGCTTTTGGCAGAGCCCGAGGAGGTAGCAGAGGCTGCACAGCCTGTGACGGTAACTGAAGAAAACGGAATTACCTTCCTTTGCTTCACCCAAGACGGTCAACTTAAAAAACAGCCCTTTAAGGGAGATGTTGAGTTCAAAAATGTAAGTTTTGGCTATTCGCCCGACAAAATTATCATCCATGATTTCTCGGCCAAGATAGCGGCAGGGCAAAAGGTTGCCCTTGTCGGCCCGACCGGAGCAGGCAAAACCACCATGGTCAAGCTACTCATGCGGTTTTACGATGTAAACAGCGGTAGTATTCATGTCGACGGCATCGACATCAGAAACTTCAAACGCGCTGATTTGCGCTCGCTTCTCGGAATGGTGCTTCAAGACACATGGCTTTACAGCGACACCATAGCAGAAAATATCCGTTACGGACGGCATGAGGCGACCGATGAGGAGGTTGTTGAGGCGGCAAAAGCGGCACGTGTAGACTTTTTCGTGCGCACAATGCCGGGCGGATATAATGTCGAAATCGACGAGGAGAGCAGTAATATCTCGGCAGGTCAAAAACAGTTGCTTACCATCGCTCGCGCGATAATTGCAAAGCCCAAGATGCTGATACTCGATGAGGCAACCTCAAGCGTTGACACAAAGACCGAGGTCGACATTCAAACGGCTATGAACAGCATGATGGACGACCGCACCAGCTTTATCATCGCACACAGGCTTTCGACCATCAGGGGCTGTGATATTATTTTGATGATGAAGAACGGCGATATTGTTGAGCAAGGCAGTCACAATTTCCTTATGGAGAAAAACGGCGCATACGCAGATCTTTACAACTCACAATTTGAGTCAGCATAAAATAAAAAGCACCCGAAAGGGTGCTTTTTATTTAATAATCCTGCCCCAAATGAATTGGGTCGGAAAGGGTGCTTTTATTTTATCTATGTAGGGTCACGGCTTGCCGTGACCGCTCCGGCATTTGCCGGTATTTCTATAATCTGCTTTATACAAGCCTTATCGCCGTCCAAATGATTTGGCCTACGCACATTGCCGTAACGGGGATTGCAATCGCTATATTAAACACCTTG
>CAYJAS010000038.1:7993-15418 GCA_964367895.1 uncultured Oscillospiraceae bacterium
TTGGCCTACGCACATTGCCGTAACGGGGATTGCAATCGCTATATTAAACACCTTGCTTTGCACAAAGCTGTCAATTTTCTGAAAAACACTCGGATTTTCGGGTAATTTTGCTCCCTTTCCTTTACCATTTATCACTAAATTGCAGATTTGTATAAAAATCACAAGCGGCAAAATCGGAAATACCAAGACAAAAAAGAAGCTGAAATACTCCCATGTGAATTTCACCGCCTCCCAGCCGTAAAGGGATAACGCCACACCTCCCGAGCCGTGCACACCGTAAAAAAAGATGTAAAAATTATATCCTATCAAAAATAAAGTTACCAAAACCGAGAGATAATAAATCGATTTTCCAACTATTTTCATTTTCCCCACAACCTTTCTCTACTCCGGGTCGAGGTGTGACGGTCTGCGCCGTCTCACATATCCCGAAACCAGTCCGAGCGATGCCAGCGTTGTCAGCACCGAAGTTCCTCCATAGCTTACAAGGGGTAAGGTCAGGCCGATAACCGGCATTATCCCCATATTCATGCCGACATTTATCAGTATCTGAAACAGAAACATACTGCCCACGCCGACCGAAATGAGCATGCCGACATAGCTTCTGCAGCGGTATCCGTCGTAAAATATGCGAAATACCAAAAAGGCAAGCAACAGCAGGAGTGCGACACTGCCTATAAATCCAAGTTCCTCGCCACAGGTGGCGAAAATCGAGTCGTTGTGGTTTGCCGGAACCCATCCGCTCTGGACTATCTCGCCCTGTGTGAGCCCTTGTCCGAACAGCTCACCGTTTGCAATGGCCGCCTGTGCGTTTTGCGCCTGCCATGCCCTCGCCGGGTCGAGCGACGGCTCAAAAATTACAAGTATTCTATTCTTTTGCGAATCGCTAATAAAGTTCCAAACTATGGGCAAGGCGAGCAGTCCCGCTCCGGCCATTCCGCCAATCCACCACATGGAAACACCGCTTGCGATTATCATACCGACAAAAATCAGCGGATACATCAAAGTTACGCCTAAATCACGGGAAAATGCGTAAACGGCGGCCGCCGTTATCATTAAATGTGCCACAAGCTGTAACAAACTGCTAAATTTGTTTATACTCCCTCTGAGCAGTCGCATATGGCTTGCCAGAGTGAAAATAAAGATGATTTTCCCCACTTCACCCGGCTGAACTCCGATGCCTGCAAATCGTATCCAACTGCGGTTTCCTGTGTCACCTGCCTCACCAAAAAAGTAAAGAGAAAGTTGAAACAGAACGTTAAATATAAACAGCAAAATCCAAAGCTTTGGAAACCTGTCAAGCTCTATGAGCGACATTATGATAAACCCAATTACGCCGAGCACAATGCCGAAAGTCTGTGTGGTTAGATAGGATGCGCTTCCGCCCGGCAAGCGAAGTGCCGAGGAATAAATCAGCACAAGTCCAAAGACCGAAATGGCAAGGGCAATCGCCAAAAGCAGCATGTCCGAGCTTTTGAAAAATCGTCTTATTGCCGCTCCCGATTGCTTGAGCATTGCCACACCTCCTAATAAATCCCTTGCTCGTGCAAGCTTTTGATAAAGCTTTGCACTGTGGGCTTGTCCTCCTTGTATGTAACTCCGTACCATTTGTCGGCACTGCTGAGTGCTTTTACCGTTATTTCTCCGTGCTTTATCAATCGGTCTACAAATGCAGGCAGATAATACTCATCTTTGAGCATATCGCCGTTTAGCTCTGCATTTTTGAGAAATTGTGAGAAATCGCTGTCCATATGGCTGAAAATAGACGGTTTAAAGCCCCAAACATTCATTGACACCGGGCTGTTCAGCGAAAGCACCGCCTGATTTTGCTGTCCTATGTTGCACACGGCCTGTCCGTCCTCATTTATCGCAATTCCCACATGCTCAGTCACCTGTTTTAAGGCATTGTCCTCAACCACGCACACCCCACGTGACACCGTGCCGTTTTCAGACAGGGTGTTTTCCAGCCTAAAGGAAACTATGCAATGCTCATTCGGCTTGTTACTTTCGGCCTTTAAAAAATCTCCGAGCGCCAAAAAGGTCTGTCTTCCGAGGAAATCGTCGGCATTTATCACTCCAAACGGCTGAGTGACCGCATTTCGTGCGGCGTATACGGCATGTCCCGTACCCCACGGTTTAATGCGCCCCTCCGGGCAAAGAAATGGCGGTGGGAGATCGTCCTGCCTTTGAAAGGCATAGTCGACCTCCATATACTTTTCGGCACGACGTGCAATGCTCTGCGAAAATGCCTGTTGCATTTCGCTTTTGATGACAAAAACAACCTTTTTAAATCCCGCAAGAGCGGCATCTCGTATTGAATAGTCGATGATTATCTCGCCATTCGGCCCAACAGGGTCGATCTGTTTGAGTGCTCCGCCCCCGTATCTACTGCCCATTCCGGCGGCCAAAATCACAAGTGTCGGTGCTGTGCTCATACCGTCCCCTTCCCAGCTATCTGCCTTATCGCTTTATATATATTGGGCAGTGCCCCCTCTTGCGATTTTCCCTTTGCAAATTGCCCCATGCGCTCAAGGCGCTCTTTATCTGTTATAAGTGTGTGCACCGCATCGTAGAGCAGTTCGGGCGTTGCCTCAGCTTCGGTGATGACCACCGAAGCTCCTGCCTTTTCAAGTATGCGTGCATTTTTCTCTTGGTGATTTTCCGCAACATACGGTGAAGGCACAATAATCGACCCGAGCCCTGCGGCGCACAACTCGGACAGTGTACCGCCCGCCCTTGACATGACAAGGTCTGCTGCGCCCATCATTTCATCCATATTGTAAATGTACTCAAACAATCGCACATTTTGGTCTGTATCGCTGTCAATCCCGGCCTGTTTCAGCTGTTTTTTCATGCTCTCATAATAATTTTTGCCGGCGGCATGTATGCAGTTAAACTGCTTTTTCTGCGCTGTGAGCTTGAGCATTTCGAGCATTTTCTCGTTCATATATTTGGCGCCGACACTGCCCCAAAATGACAGCAAAATCGGCAAATCATTGTCAAAAATCGGCTTGTGCTGTTTGTTTTTACAGGTGTAAAACTCCTCCCTAACGGGACTGCCGGTTAGAATTATCTTTTTTGCACCTGAGATGAGTTTTTCGGTCTCGGAATAGCTTATCAAAACAGCGTCCACTTTTTTTGCCAACAGTTTGATGGCAACGCCGGGCATTGCATTGACCTCAATAATCGCCGTTTTAATCCCGCATTTTGTTGCGGCATAGGTCATTGGAAAGCTGGCATATCCGCCTGTACCGACCACAATATCCGGCTTTTGCTCAAGCAATATCTTTTTGCACTGTTTTATGGCCGACATTGTCTGCGACACGGCGGTGATATTGCGCTTTATCCCCGACAAGCTCAGACTGCGTGACAGTCCCTGCATGGGAAAGGTAAAGATGGGTATGCCCTCCTTTTGGGCGATACGCTCTTCAATATTGCCACTGCCTCCGCTGAAGAAAATTTCAGCCGGCTCATGGCGCTTTATATAGCTTGCAATGGCAAGTGCAGGGTTTACATGCCCTGCCGTTCCTCCGCCCGCAAAAATGATTTTCATCTGCTTTTACCCCTCTCTGCGCACCGGCATTCGGCGCGATATGGCAAGCAATATTCCCACCTGCCCCAGCTGAATGAGTAGCGCCGTTCCGCCATAACTGAAAAACGGAAGTGAGGCGCCGGTAACCGGCAAAAGTCCGCTGATAACGCACAAATTGAGTATAATCTGTGCGGCAAACTGTGTGGTTATGCCTGCGGCGAGCAAAGTGCCAAACTTGTCACCTGCATACATTGCGATATAATATCCTCGCCAAATAAATGCGGCAAAAATCAGCACGACAAAGAAGACGCCGACAAAGCCCATCTCCTCGGCCCATGCGGCAAATATAAAGTCATTTGTCGGTTCGGGAAGATATAGCTGTTTCTGTCTACCTTGCCCAAGCCCCATTCCCCAAAAGCCGCCGCTACCGATAGCAAGCAGCGACTGTATAGCTTGATAACCGCCGTCTGCCGGGTCTATCCACGGGTCAAGCCAGACATGTATACGCTGCATGGCATAACTGTTTGAAAAAATATAAATCAAGCCACCACCGGCGACAAGAGCACCGCCACCGATAAGCCAATAAAGGCGTATTCCGCCGATAAAGAGCATGGTAAGCCCGACTGCCGCAATTATCATTATTGCCGACAAATGGCGCTGTAGATACAGTTCAAAGGCAAAAATAGCGAGAATAATTCCAAAGGGCAACAGTCCCCAACGGAAGGTGCGCATTTTTTTCTCCCCAAAAATGGTTATCAGGCTTGCAAAAGAGAGAATAATTGCAAACTTTGCAAGCTCGGACGGCTGAAATTGCCCGATAACGGGAAGCTCTATCCAGCGAATTGCAACACCTCTTCGCACCCACAGCGACGGGATAAGCTTAACCGTTGCCATAAGTCCCATTACGCCGAGCAGAAAGGGGATTGCAAAATAGTGAAACTTTTGATAATTAAATCTGGAAATTATGAACATGGCAACAACGCCTGCGGCGGCAAATGTGCCTTGGCGCTGAATATAGAAGGTTGAGTTGCCATCAAGCTCGTAATATGCCGTGCTGTAGCTTGCCGAAAAAAGGGCAACAAGCCCTACCGCCAGTAGCAGTAGGGTTAACATTATTAGCGGTTCGTCCATTTTTGCGCGCATGGGTGCCGGCTTTTTGCCCCCTTCACGGCGTATGCTTTGCCTTAGCTCGGCCGCCGCACTTTGCGCCTGCTTTTCGCTGTTTTTTCTGCTTTGAGCTACAGCCACAGTCTACCTCCTGATCAAAATCTTGTAGCAACTTTACAAATCCTAAAATGCAAAATAGGACAGAGCGCACATCGCCGCCGTCAAGGCACTGCCGGCGCCGACAAGCTTCCACTCGCTCCAGCCACACATTTCAAAATGGTGATGTATCGGTGCCATCTTGAAAAAGCGCTTGCCACCGGTTGCCTTAAAATAAAATATCTGAATTATGTCTGACAGGGTTTCTATAATATAAACCACTCCGACAAGTGCCAAAATAAGCGGAAGCCCCGAGGCAAACGCCATTGCGCACACCGCTCCGCCGAGAAAGAGCGAGCCTGTGTCGCCCATAAATATTTTTGCCGGAAACTTGTTAAACAGCAAAAATCCAAGCAATCCGCCCGACAGGGCAAGTGCGAATATTGCGGCATTGTTGAGTTCTACAAGAAATACCGCACTGAAAAACAGTGAAATGACTAAAGTAACCGAAGCGCAAAGACCGTCGATACCGTCTGTGATGTTTACCGCATTGTCGGCTCCGACTATAATTATGCCGAACACGACGAGATATACCGGCCAAGGCAAAGTAAAGCTGATGTCGGTAAAGGGTATGTGTACCACCGAGTCAAGATAATTGAGTGCGCGCATCACCGACAGAAACAGCACGGCACCTGCCACTTGAAGCAGTAATTTTTGCTTTGCGGTAAGGCCTTTGTTGCGCTTTTTGCGGATTTTTGTCCAGTCGTCCACCACGCCGATGCAGGCAAAAATCAGCGATAGGCCGAGCATTACCACAGGGCTGTAATCGCCCCACTGCTGCATTTTAGGTATCATCAGCAAAATGGCTATGGTTATGGCGATAATAAACACCACACCGCCCATGGTAGGTGTGCCCTTTTTACCGGCATGCCACGCAGGGCCACCATCTTCATATATTGTTTGCCCGTACTTTAAACGGCGCAAGGTTTTAATGGCAAATGGCATTGCAAGCACGGTTATAGCAAGTGCCACAGCCGCACAAATATATGCCAATGGTGCTAAATCGCTCATTTTACTTTCCCCCGAATACTAAAGTTTGAGATGCTCGGCTATCACCACCCGCTCATCAAGCGGAAGTTTTTGTCCGTTTATCTCCTGATATGTCTCATGCCCCTTGCCCAGTACCATCACGGTGTCACCCGCTCTGGCAATGTCGAGTGCATGACAGATGGCCTGCCTTCTGTCCAAAATAACCTCGGTTTTTGACTTTTGCGTCTTTGCTCCCTCAAGCACCTGCTCGGCTATTTGAGCCGGGTCTTCACTTCTTGGGTTGTCACTGGTTATTATACACACATCGGACAGACTTGCGCAAGCTTTTCCCATCAAAGGCCTCTTGCTTTTGTCACGATCGCCACCGGCTCCGCACAGCGAAATCACTCTGCCCTTTGTAAAAGCCCTCACCGTTGTCAAGATATTATCAATGGCATCGGGAGTGTGTGCATAGTCAATAATCACCGTGTAGTCGGTGTTGGTCGGCACTACTTCCGCTCTGCCTTTTACACCGCTCGCCTGTGACAGCGCCTGAGCCACCTCTCGTGGATTTATCCCGAGCGCAGTCAAAGTAGCTGTCGCCGCAAGGGCATTGTAAACCGAAAACATACCCGGTATATTTAGCCTTGTATGTGTCATTCCGCTGTCTGTCAGCGCCTCAAACTCAACCCTGTCGGCACGCAATTTTATATTTTTTGCCACTAAATCGGCTCGTTGTTTATTTACTCCAAAGGTGATTTTTTCACCGCTTATGCCCTCTGCCATTTCGGAAAAATAGCTGTCATCGATATTTACCACCGCTGTTTTACACATGTTCAGCAGCTTTGCCTTGGCGGCAAAATAGCTTTCCATATCGGGGTAGAAATCTAAATGATCACGGCTTAAATTGGTAAAAACACCGACCTCAAAGTGCAGTCCGCTCACCCTATCGAGTGTCAGACCGTGCGCTGAAACCTCCATAATTACATGCTTACAGCCGTGCGCTCTCATTTGGTCGAGCAAAGCGTAAAGCTCGTGTGACTCCGGCGTCGTGCGCTCTCCCTCAATTTCAGCATCGCCTATCATACTGCCGTTTGTGCCGATAAGTCCACATTTTTCTCCTCGGCTTTCAAGGGCAGATTTTATCAGACTTGTCGTGGTTGTCTTTCCGTTTGTGCCGGTCACCCCTATCATAGTCATGTCACGCTGTGGGTGCCCGAAAAACTCTCTGCTTGCAAGGGCAAGGGCAAGACGGCTGTTTTCAACTATTATATAGGGCACATCTATCTTTGGTTTTTGCTGTGCGATAACTAAAACCGCACCTGCTGTGACCGCCTTTTCAATATAATCGTGGCCGTCTGACAAATATCCCTTTATGGCAACAAAGGCACAGCCGGGTGTCGCCTTGCGTGAGTCATAGCAAAGCGAGCTTATTTGCAAATCATCAGGGGCATTGCACTGTTTGACATCAAGTTGCTCAATCAATTTTGATACCTTCATAAAAAACTCTCCTTTGCTTTTAATTATATTAGGGTGACACACATAAGTTTGAACCCGTCGCTATCCCCCCATCATGTAGGGAACAACGCCACCGTCGCTCCGATGTCCTTACGAAGGGACGAGGATTTTAGACGGAGGTTTGCGGCTATGGAGCCGCCGCCACA
>CAYJAS010000039.1:0-4869 GCA_964367895.1 uncultured Oscillospiraceae bacterium
TTGCCGTGACCGCAGATGATCCACAATAAAGCGGGCGGCCAATGACCGCCCCTACAACCCGTTTTTGCCGTACCGCCGTAGGGGCGAGTCTTGACTCGACCGCCGCAACACGGCAAGAGCAGAGCCCTTGCCCTACAAATTATACCGGCAATACCGATGACGCGCCCCTACAGGTGCGTTTTTTGGCATTGTAGGGCACGCATTGTATGCGTGCCTCTTGCGGGCGATTGGTGAATCGCCCCTACAAAACCAAAGACAATGTAGAATGAGGGCAGGTTGGGAAAATACGAGGGGTGACAGTACAAAAGTACGGCGACCCGAGTATTCACCCAAGATGCCCCATTATATCCTACCTAAAAACCGCCCCGAAGGGCGGTTTTTTTATAATTTAAAAATTCTACCGCAAGTGAATTGCGGTGAATTAGAAAATAATCACCTGATAAAATATCATAGGCAATTATTTTTACGGCCTTCATAGAAGGCCGGCTCGGTGCCTTGCACACTCGCAAAAAACACCCCTTTCGGGGTGTTTTTATTATCACTTCTTAGCTTTGATTTGCTCGGTAAGTATCGGCAATATTTTGTGTAAATCTCCGACGATGCCATAATCGGCGACCTCGAAAATCGGGGCTGTTTCGTCTTTATTTATCGCAATGATAAGCTCACTGCCCTCCATACCCGCAAGATGCTGAATTGCACCGGAAATTCCGCAAGCGATATACAGCTCCGGTCTGACCGTTTGACCTGTTTGCCCGACTTGACGGTTTTTGGTTATCCAGCCCGCATCGACAGCGGCACGGGAGGCACTGACGGTAGCTCCCAGCGCTTGTGCAAGCTCCTCAAGCTTTGAAAAGCCCTCTGCACTGCCAACGCCACGGCCGCCCGACACCAAAATCTTTGCGCTTGCAATGTCCACCTTTTCGGCGATGCTCTTGACAATGTCAGTAATCTCAACATTTATCGCCTCAAGCGGAATTTTATTGCTCAGCTTTACTATTTTGCACGACTTACCGTCATTTTCGGGCAATTTTTGCATAACACCCGGGCGAACGGTCGCCATCTGCGGACGATGATCGGGGCACAAAATGGTCGCCATGATGTTTCCGCCGAAAGCCGGTCTGGTCATCATCAGCAGGCCTGTATCCTCTTGAACTTCAAGCTTTGTGCAGTCGGCAGTCAAGCCTGTGTGCACCCTTGCCGAAACACGGGGGGCAAGGTCACGGCCGATGGCGGTTGCGCCAAACAGCATCATGTCGGGCTTGTACTCGTTTACCACTTCCGCAAGGGCATGTGTGTAAGGCTCATTCATATAAACTTCAAGCTCACGATTGTCGAGCACGAGCACGGCGTCTGCGCCGCTCTTTGTCACCGCTTGTACCGCATTGTCCAAATTGTAGCCGAAAATTACAGCGGTAACGGTGGTTTTTCTGATGTCGGCCAGCTCACGTGCCTTGCCAATAAGCTCCAGTCCGACATTTGCGACTGTGCCGTCAACCTGCTCGACGAACACAAATACGCCTTTATATTCTGAAATATTCATTCTGCTTACCTCCGCCCTATATTATGTGTTTTTCTTTAAGGCGCTCTACGATATAGTCGGCAGATGCCTTTTCATCGAGGTTTACCTTAGTGCCTGCGCCCTTTGCCTGCTTGGTGAAGGAACGGAAAACTCGGGTGGGCGAGCCTTTAAGACCGATATTTGCATGGTCAACCTCGAGGTCTGAAAGTCCCCAAACGGTGATTGTTTTCTCTCTGAAAGCCTCAAAAACTCTGCCCGGAGTCATGTATCTCGGCTTGTTCATCTCGGTCAGCGCCGTGATAAGGCAGGGGAGCTTAGCCTTTATAACATGGTGGCGATCTTCAAACTGCCTGTGCACTACTATGCTGTCACCGGCTATTTCAACCTTCTCGGCATAGCTGATGTTTACAAGCGAGAGATGCTCGGCTATCTGCGGGCCGACCTGCGCTGTGTCACCGTCTATAGCCTGACGGCCTGTTACGATAAGGTCATAGGGCAGTTTTTTAATGGCTGCGGCAAGGGTGGAGCTTGTTGCCCAAGTATCAGCACCGCCAAAGGCACGGTCTGAAACCAAAATACCCTCGTCTGCGCCCAAGGCTATAGCTTCTTTAAGTGCAAGTTCTGCTTGGGGCGGACCCATAGATAGGGCGGTCACAGTGCACGATTTGCCAATTTTATCTTTGATTTGCAGTGCCGCTTCAAGACCGGCACGATCATCGGGGTTGATGATAGACGGAACACCGTCACGAATAAGTGTATTTGTCTTGGGATCGAGTTTTACCTCGGTGGTGTCAGGCACCTGCTTTATGCAAACAATAATATTCATAGTATATTTCTCCTTACAGGCCTGCGGCGATGACCATGCGCTGGACTTCGCTGGTGCCCTCATAGATCTCTGTGATTTTAGCGTCACGCATCATGCGCTCAAGCGGATAATCTCTGATATATCCGTATCCACCGTAAAGCTGGACGCATTTTGTAGTCACTTCCATGGCAACCTCTGCCGCATATAGCTTTGCCATTGCCGCTTCGATTGCAAACTTGCTCTGGGTGTCCTTTGCAAAAGCGGCACGATAGACCAGCAGGCGAGCGGCATCAATCTTGCACTTTAGATCGGCAAGTACAAATTGGGTGTTTTGGAATTTCATCAGCTCTTTGCCGAATTGCTTGCGCTCTTTGACATATTTGACAGTTTCGTCAAATGCACCTTGGGCAATGCCCAAAGCTTGCGCCGCAATACCGATACGACCGCCCGACAGGGTTTGCATGGCGATTTTGTAGCCATCTCCCTCACGGCCGAGCAGATTTTCAGCCGGAACTGCGCAATCTTTGAAAATAAGCTCTGTGGTCGCACTTCCGCGGATGCCCATCTTCTTTTCCTTTGTGCCTATCGAAAATCCGGGTGTGTCACTCTCGACTATAAATGCCGAAATGCCCCTTGTACCTTGGCTGGGATCGGTCATGGCAAAAATGATGTAAATATGAGCTTCGCCGCCGTTTGTTATAAAGATCTTTGTGCCGTTTAAGATATATTTATCGCCTTCTTTTACCGCCTTGGTCTGCTGACCTGCGGCATCGGTGCCGGCATTTGGCTCGGTAAGTCCGAAAGCGCCGATTTTTTTGCCAAGCGACAGCGGTGTCAGATATTTTTGCTTTTGCTCCTCTGTGCCAAACTGTTTTATTGGATGTGCACCGAGCGAGGTGTGTGCCGATACAATAACACCTGTGGTGGCGCAAACACGGCTCAACTCTTCAACGCACAGGACATATGCCAAGCTGTCACAACCCTGTCCACCGTATTCTTTTGGAAAGGGAATACCCAAAAATCCGCTTTTTGCCATCTTTTCGACCGTTTCAATAGGGAAACGCTCGTGCTCGTCTACCTCTTCCGCAAGCGGTTTTGCCTCTGTTTCGGCAAAATCTCGGAACAGGCCACGAAGCATTTCGTGTTCTTTGCTCAGTGTGAAATTCATTCTGCATTACCTCCGTTTTGCTCGCACCAAAAGGTGCTTTTTGTTGTTTATATAATCGGCCACTTTTTGGCCGTGGTTTTCAATATTTGTAGGGGCGGTCATCGGCCACCCGTGGATTGTGGATTTGGTATTGTAGGGTACGCATTGTATGCATGCTGTCTGCGGGCGATTGGTGAATCGCCCCTATAGGGGGAATTTGAATATCGGTGTAGGGGCGACCTTTGGTCGTCCGAACCGGTATCTGCCGGTATTTATTTGTAGGGCAAGGGCTCTGCTCTTGCCGTGTAAAGAGCGACACCCCCGTCGCTTCGCCTTTTGGGTCGATGTGCTCATCGACCCCTACAGGGGGTGAAATACTGATAGTAGGGGCGACCTTTGGTCGCCCGCAGATTGTGCGATTTTCTTTCGGGAGGGGGGAGCCCCCTCCCGAAAAGCAATTTTTCTAAATCTTATCTTGCGTAATCGTGGAAACCTTTGCCCGATTTTCTGCCGAGCAGGCCGCCACGCACCATTTTTACAAGCAAGGTGCTGGGGCGATATTTGGGATCGCCGGTCTCTTTATATAGTGTGTTCATAATGCTGAGCACAACATCATTTCCTATCAAATCGGACAGAGCAAGCGGTCCCATGGGATGGTTTGCACCAAGCTTCATGGCAGTATCTATGCCCTCAGCATTTGCGACGCCTTCGTCAAGTACGCAGATTGCTTCGTTTATCATGGGGATAAGCACACGGTTTACAACAAATCCGGGTGCCTCGTTGACCTCTACCGGTGTTTTGCCAAGGCCTTTTGACAGCTCGTTGATTTTTTCCACCAGCTCGCGTGAGGTCATCATGCCGGCAATAACTTCGACAAGTGCCATTGCAGGTGCCGGATTGAAAAAGTGCATGCCGATCATCTCATGCTTTAGGCCGACAGACAGCTCGGTTATCGACAGGCTTGAGGTGTTGGTTGCAAAAATGCAGTTTTCCGGGCACACGCCGTCAAGCTTTGCGAAAACCTCTTTTTTCAGGCCCATATCCTCTTTTGCAGTTTCAAGCACCAGCTCCGCTGTGACATAATCTTCGTCACCGCCGATTTTGATGTTGTTTAGGATCTTGTCGGCATCTTCTTGTGTCATTCTGCCTTTTTCAATGCGTTTTGCAAAGCCCTTTGCCATATTGTCCTTATGGCGCTGTGCGCTTGCAGGCGATGAGGCGAACAGTGCGACATCATGTCCTGCCGCTGCGAATACTTGTGCGATGCCATTACCCATTGTTCCGGCGCCGATTACACAAACTTTCATGATAGTTCCTCCGTTATTTTAAATTATTTTGGTTTAGTGTTGTAGGGCACACATTGTATGCGTACCGTTTGCGGACGACCACAGGTCGCCC
>CAYJAS010000039.1:4969-6163 GCA_964367895.1 uncultured Oscillospiraceae bacterium
TTGTAGGGCACACATTGTATGCGTACCGTTTGCGGACGACCACAGGTCGCCCCTACAGGGTGGGTTTGAATAACGATTGTAGGGCACGCATTGCATGCGTGCCGTTTGCGGAATGCATGCAATGCATTCCCTACATGTGGAAAATGGACACCCTACTTGTTTTTAAACTCGGTCGGCTTGCGCTTTTCCAAAAATGCGCTCATGGCCTCGCGCTTGTCCTCTGTCGCAAAACAGGAGGAAAATTGCTCTACTTCGACTTTAAGACTTTCATCCATGGGCATATCCTCGCCTTTGTTCATGGCCAACTTTGAGGCACGCACGGCAAAGGGAACATTTGCACTTATGCTGTCTGCAATGGCGTATGCACGCTCGAGCAATTGCTCTTTGGGTACAACTTCATTGACAAGAGAAAACTCAAGTGCTTGCGGTGCTTTTATGCGCTCGCCTGTGTAAATCATTTGCTTGGCTCTGCCCATTCCGACTGCGCGCGAAAGGCGCTGTGTACCGCCGAAACCGGGGGTGATGCCAAGACCAACCTCGGGCTGGGCGAAAGAGGCATTGTCAGAGCAAATGCGAATGTCACAGCACAGAGCAAGCTCGCACCCGCCACCAAGCGCAAAGCCGTTTACCGCGGCGATGACCGGCACGGGAAGTGTTTCAATCGCCCTGAACACACGGTTGCCGTGCACCGAAAAATCGGCGCCGCCCTGCACACCGAGTGTAGCCATCTCGGCGATGTCTGCGCCGGCGACAAAGGATTTTTCGCCTGCGCCGGTGATTATAACACAGCGGATGTTTTGCAAATCTATGCCGGAGATTGCGTCCGATAGGTCGCTGAGTACCTGCGTGTTTAATGCATTTAGCGCCTGCGGTCTGTCAATTGTAATTAGGGCGACATGCCCTTTTGTTTGGTAGGTTACAGATGGCATTATGTGAAAATCCTTTCGGTTTTGGATGATTTGTAAATCGTCATATGGGGGCATTGTAGGGGCGGTCATCGGCCGCCCGTTTGCAGGTGGAAATTTGGCGTTTTAATGCGGGTAGGTTGGGTGTATGGAAGCGCAGACAGTGCTGTGGCACGGCATTCCCGATAATGCATTTAGATTGGGGAAATACAAGGGGTGGCAGTACAATGGTACGGCGCCCCGAGTATTCACTCACCAAGCCCATTTAATGCGGGTAGGTTGGGTGTAT
>CAYJAS010000039.1:6263-9042 GCA_964367895.1 uncultured Oscillospiraceae bacterium
GGCGCCCCGAGTATTCACTCACCAAGCCCATTTAATGCGGGTAGGTTGGGTGTATTAGGAGCGCAGACAGTGCTGTGGCACGGCATTCCCGATAATGCATTTAGATTGGGGAAATACAAGGGGTGGCAGTACAATGGTACGGCGCCCCGAGTATTCACTCACCAAGCCCATTTAATGCGGGTAGGTTGGGTGTATAGGAGCGCAGACAGTGCTGTGGCACGGCAAGCGAACCATACACCCAAGATACACCATTAAACCAGTTCTACGCAGAGTGCCTCGCCCATGCCGCCGCCAATACAAAGCGATGCCACGCCGTATTTAGCGCCACGCTTTTTCATTTCATGCGCCAGTGTTACCAATATTCTTGCGCCCGAGGCACCGATGGGATGGCCTATCGCTATTGCGCCGCCGTTTACGTTTACCTTTTCTGCAGGCACGCCCAGCTCTTGGCTTACCGCCGCCGCTTGTGCGCCGAATGCCTCGTTGAGCTCAAACAGGTCGATTTGATCTACTGTCAAGCCTGCTTTTTCAAGAGCTTTTTTGACCGAGGGCACAGGACCCATGCCCATGATTGTCGGGTCAACGCCGACCGAGCCGGTCGAAACCACTTTAAGCATGGGTTTCAGGCCGTGCTTTTTGACAAACTCGCCCGAGCAAACCACGATAGCGGCCGCACCGTCATTAATGCCCGAAGCATTGCCGGCGGTAACTGTGCCACCCTCTTTTTTGAAGGCCGGCTTCAGCTTTGCCATACCCTCCATGCTTGCGCCTTTTCTGGGATATTCATCGGTGTCAAATACAATGGGGTCGCCCTTGCGCTGGGGAATTGTGACTGCGACGATTTCATCTTTAAAGCGTCCTGCTTCGACAGCCTCACAAGCTCTTTGCTGGCTGCGCACAGCGACTTCGTCCTGCATCTCACGTGTGATACCGTATTTCTCGGCAACATTTTCAGCGGTGATGCCCATGTGATAGTTGTTAAATGCGTCCCAAAGGCCGTCTTTGATCATTCCGTCTATCATCTTGGAGTCGCCCATGCGAGCGCCCCAGCGATTTGTGTCCGAAATGTACTGCGAACGGCTCATGCTCTCCATACCGCCGGCTATAACGCACTCTGCATCGCCTGCCATAATGCTGCGGAATGCCAAAGCGACGGTGTGCAGTCCGGAGCCGCAAACCTTGTTGATTGAGGTGGCCGGTGCCTCTACGGGAATACCTGCGCCGATAGCCGCTTGGCGAGCCGGGTTTTGACCAAGGCCTGCGCCCAAAACATTGCCGAAGAAGACCTCGTCCACCTGTGTGGCATCGACGCCCGAGCGTACGAGAGCCTCACGGATTACGATTTCGCCCAGCTTTGCCGCCGGGAGATCTTTCAGGGTTCCTCCAAAGTTGCCGACTGCGGTACGGCACAGTCCGAGAAGATAGATTTCTTTCATTTTCTTGCACTTCCTTCTTAAAAAATATTTTCGTGGTATTAGGTCTGTTTAGGCACCTAAAACGGGCTTTTTTCCGCAATGCGCCTAATTGTATTAATTATACTATATTAAGAAGGTAAATAGCAAATAATTTTTCGTCTTTTCTTAAACAATTAAACCATGATTTTTAGGAAATTGCAATAGAGATTGTTAAAAAAATATCAAATATGTATTTTCTATCCCGTAGGGGCGATTCACGAATCGCCCGAAATCGGGTCGATGTGGGCATAGACCCCTACACGGCATGGCAAAATCGGATCTGTAGGGGCGGTCATCGGCCACCCGCCGTTTCCCTCGTCCTGTGGGGTCATGCCTTACCGTAACCGCAGATTGTGCGGTATTCTTCGGGAGGGGACAGAGCCCCTCCCCCTACAGGTGGGTATCAAATAACGCTTGTAGAGGCGACCTTCGGTCGTCCGCAGGTGGCATGCATGCAATGCATGCCCTACAATATCACCCCACACCCCCTAATTTTTGTGCACTGCGACCTTTACACGGCGCAGTTTTTGCCAAAAACGCATTTTCTTTTATGCAAAAGGTAGAAAATGCAATCTAAAGGTTGTAATTTTCTGAAAAATGTTATAAAATCAGCTTGTAATAAACGACACGGAGGGCTGTGACACAATGGTCGCAATTTTTGGCTTTCGAACTTTGCAATCGGGCACACCGATGCCCTTTTTATCCGTGCGTAATTTGACTTAAAAGTACCTTTGAAGTGGTGCTTTTTTTGATTTTGGAAGGAGTTTTGTCATGAAAAAAGTTCTAATTGTAATGGGTAGCGACAGCGATCTGCCGGTAATGGAAAAGGCGGCCGCCATGCTTTCTAAATTCGGCGTTGAGTGCTCGGTGCGTGTCGCTTCGGCACATCGCACACCAAATGTGGCACATGAGCTTTCAAGCACCGCGCGTGATTGTGGCTTTGGTGCAATCATCGCCGCCGCAGGCAAGGCGGCACACCTCGCCGGAGTGCTGGCAGCTTATACAACCTTGCCGGTTATCGGCGTGCCGATAAAATCCAGCTCGGTCGGCGGACTGGACAGCCTTTTGAGCACCGTGCAGATGCCTGCCGGCGTTCCCGTTGCGACCGTCGCCCTTGACGGTGCGGAAAATGCCGCAATTTTAGCGGTGCAAATGCTTGCGATTGAAGACGGGGCACTTGCGGCAAAACTGAGCGATTACAAGGCCGAAATGGCCAAAAATGTCATCGCAAAAGATGAAATCGTAACGGCGAAGTTTAAATAATGCATTTTGTAGGGGCGACCTGTGGTCGTCCGTAAGCGGAGCGACGGGGGCGTCGCTCCCTA
>CAYJAS010000039.1:9142-11449 GCA_964367895.1 uncultured Oscillospiraceae bacterium
TGTAGGGGCGACCTGTGGTCGTCCGTAAGCGGAGCGACGGGGGCGTCGCTCCCTACGATGCAAAACTGTTACACCCCGTGGAGGCGGGCGGACAATGACCGCCCCTACACCGTTATTTGAATCAAAATCAAACTTTGGAGGTAATACATTATGGAAAAGTTAAACATGCTTTATGAGGGCAAGGCAAAGACCGTTTGGGCGACAGCCGAGCCCGAACTGCTTATCGTCGATTACAAGGACGATGCCACCGCCGGCAACGGCGAGAAAAAAGGCACCATCGTCGGAAAGGGTGCCATAAACAATCGCATCACAAATCATTTTATGCAAAAGCTTGAGCTTCAGGGCGTTCCCACCCATTTTGTAAAGGAGCTTTCAGATAGACAAACGGTGGTAAAAAAGGTGACCATCGTACCGCTGGAGGTCATTATCCGCAATATCTCGGCAGGTAGCTTTGCAAAGCGCTACGGCACCGAGGAGGGTATTGTTTTTGAAAGCCCCACCTTTGAGTTTTCCTATAAAGATGATGCGCTGGGCGATCCGCTTATCAATGAATATCACGCATTGGCACTTAAACTTGCCACCCGTGACGAGATTGAAACCATTCGCAAATATGCCTTTAAGGTAAACGAACTTCTCAAATCATTTTTGATTGAGCTGGGCATCATTTTGGTCGATTTCAAGCTTGAGTTTGGCAGACTGAGCGACGGCACAATCGTGCTTGCCGACGAGATCAGCCCGGACACCTGCCGTTTTTGGGACAAGGACACCGGCAAAAAGCTTGATAAAGACCGTTTTAGGCGTGATATGGGCGATGTTGAAGATGCATATCAAGAGGTGCTTTCACGTCTTATGGGAGATAAATAAATGGGTGGTTTTTTCGGCATAGCTTCCAAAAATGACTGTATTGTAGATCTGTTTTTCGGGGTCGATTATCATTCCCACTTGGGCACTCGCAGAGGCGGTATGGCGACTTATCACACCGAGAGAGGTTTTCAGCGTGCCATTCACAATATTGAAAACTCGCCCTTTAGAACAAAGTTTGAAAAAGATGCAAATGAGATGAGCGGCAACTTGGGCATCGCCTGCATAAGCGATTATGAGCCTCAGCCGCTGCTTATTCGCTCACATCTCGGCTCTTATGCTTTGACCACCGTCGGCAGAATTAACAATGAAGAACAGCTTGCACAGCATGTTTTAAAGGCAGGCAGGCATTTTGTCGAAATGACAGGCAGCCGCATAAACGCCACCGAGCTGGTGGCTGCTCTGATTAATGAGGGCGAAACTTTTGAGGACGGTATAAGGCACGCTCAACAAATGATTGACGGGTCGATGTCCATGCTTATTTTGACCCATGACAGCATTTATGCCGCCCGTGATTTAGTGGGCAGATTGCCTGTTATGCTTGGCAAGAGCGAGCACGGACATGCCATCTCCTTTGAGTCGTTTGCCTACAACAAGGTCGGGTATCAAAATCTGCGTGAGCTCGGCCCGGGTGAGGTGGTGCGCGTTACGCCGGAGAGCGTTGAAGTCTTGCTTCCGGCACTGCCCAAAAAGCGGATTTGCGCCTTTTTGTGGACATATTACGGCTATGCAAACTCCCATTATGAGGGTAAAAATGTCGAGGCGGTGCGCTATAAAAACGGTGAAATCCTTGCAAACAACGACAGGCAGGAGGGGTTAAACCTCGACTTTGACTGTGTCGCAGGTATACCTGACAGCGGAACGGCCCACGCCATCGGCTATGCTAACCATCTCTGCCTTCCGTTTGGCAGACCGTTTATAAAATACACCCCGACTTGGCCACGCAGCTTTATGCCGACCCATCAAAATATGCGCAATTTGGTGGCAAAAATGAAGCTTGTGCCGGTGGACGAGTTAATTCGTGACAGCAGTATGTTGTTTGTCGATGACAGCATAGTGCGAGGCACCCAAATGCGTGAAACGGTCGAGTTTTTGTACGCAAACGGCGCACGTGAGGTGCATATTCGTTCGGCATCGCCACCCATTATGCACGGATGTAAGTTCCTCAATTTTTCACGTTCCGGCTCCAATATCGAGCTGATTACTCAGCGATCTGTGCTGGAGCTTGAGGGCGAGGGTGGCTTTGATTATCTGCACGAGTATTCCGACATCAAAACGGCGCGCGGCGCGGCTATGATAGAGCATATCAGAAGTCAACTGCATTTTTCCTCGCTCAGATATCAGACCCTTCAAGGCACGATTGATTCAATAGGCATCGGCGAGGACAATATTTGCACATATTGCTGGTCGGGCAAAGAGTAGTAGGGAACGGTCTTGACCGTTCCG
>CAYJAS010000039.1:11549-13226 GCA_964367895.1 uncultured Oscillospiraceae bacterium
AAATATCATCTAAAGGAGAACTCACATGAGCGACATTCACAAGCAAAGTCACAGCGAAAGCTACGCAAAAGCAGGGGTCGATGTCACCGCCGGCTATGCCACTGTCGGCAAAATTAAACCGATGGTCGAAAGCACCTATATCCCCGGTGTGCTGGGCACAATCGGCGGCTTCGGCGGATTTTTTCAGCCCGATTTAAGCGGCATGAGCGAGCCTGTTTTTGTGTCGGGTGCAGACGGTGTCGGCACCAAACTTCGCCTTGCCTTTGCCCTTGATAAACACGATACAATAGGCATTGACTGTGTTGCAATGTGCGTGAACGACATTGCATGTGCCGGTGCAAAGCCGCTCTTTTTCCTCGATTATATAGGCATAGGTAAGCTTATGCCCGACACCGCCGCCGCCATCGTTTCGGGCATTGCTGAGGGTTGCAGACAGGCGGGTTGCGCCCTTGTCGGCGGTGAGACAGCCGAAATGCCCAGCATGTACGCAGACGGTGAATATGACGTCGCAGGGTTTGCCGTCGGCATGGTTGACAAAAGCAAAATATTGGACGGTAGCGCCACCCGTGTCGGCGATGCTATAATCGGCGTCGCCTCAAGCGGTCTACATTCAAACGGTTTCTCCCTTGTCCGTGCCGTCTTAGGTGATGATGAAAAGTCGCTTTCCGAGAAATTGCCCTCCGGCAAAACCATGGGCGAGGTGCTACTCACCCCGACCACCATCTATGTCAAAGCGGTGCTTGAGCTTATGAGCCAGTGCGAGGTGCACGGCATGTCAAACATCACCGGCGGTGGCTGGTATGAAAATATCCCACGCATGCTTCCCGAGGGCACAGCGGCAAAACTGTGCAAAGATGCACTTCCGGTGCATGAAATTTTCGGCATTATAGCACAGCGTGGCGACATTCCCGAGCGTGATATGTACAACACCTTTAACATGGGCGTCGGCCTGTGCATCGCCGTACCGCAGGCCTCTGCCTCGGTGGCTATAGAGGCGCTCGGCCGTGCAGGACATCATGCCGCAGTGCTCGGAGAGGTGGTCTCGGGCGACCGAACCATTGAAATATGCTAAATATAGTTGTACTGGTTTCGGGTGGCGGAACAAATCTTGGTGCACTTATTTCGGCGCAGACAGACGGACAGCTAAACGGCGGTGCAATAACTGCCGTTGTTTCGTCACGCCCGGAAGTTTATGCCCTAAAGCGTGCCCAAGATGCTAAAATTGATACCTATGTTGTGCCGAGAAAGCAATTTGACAGCATCGACAGCTACGGCGATGCAATGCTCAAGCTGATGGACGAGCTAAAGCCCGATCTCATTGTACAGGCAGGCTTTTTGTCGATATTGAGCGCTCGCTTTTGTGAGCGGTACAGCGGAAAAATCATGAATATTCACCCGTCGCTTCTGCCCAAATACGGTGGCAAGGGCATGTATGGGCTGCATGTGCATCGTGCCGTGCTGGAGCATGGCGAGAGCCAAACGGGTGCGACAGTGCACATGGTGACCGGCGAGGTGGACGGTGGGCCGATAATCGCCCAGAAAACCGTCCCGGTGATGGAGGGCGACACCCCGGAGGTGCTTCAGCGCCGTGTTATGGAGCAGGCAGAGCATGTATTGCTTCCCCAGGCGGTGCGTGATTTTATCGCCGGCAAGATTTAATTTAAACCCGATAATAAA
>CAYJAS010000039.1:13326-15231 GCA_964367895.1 uncultured Oscillospiraceae bacterium
TTCGGGCGGATATGGAATCTGCCCATACAAATCACAGATATTAACACCCCGATTAGGAGGAATTATAATGCTTTTTTCACAGCTTATCGCCGGCAATGTCTATCCCGGCCGTGGAATTATGGTCGGCACTTTGCCTGACGGTCGCCCGATGTTTGCATATTTCATCATGGGGCGCAGTCAAAACAGCAGAAATCGTATTTTCGAGAAAACCGAGGACGGAATACGCACACGGGCCCACGACCCGGCGCAGCTCACCGATCCGTCGCTTATCATATATCACCCGGTGCGCCGTGTCGGAGGCGGTGTTATCGTGACAAACGGCGACCAAACCGACACAATTGCCGACCATATTGTAAACAAAGGGCAGACCTTTGAACAGGCGCTCTTCACCCGTGAATACGAGCCTGATGGGCCAAATTTCACCCCCCGCATTTCGGCGATGCTGTCGCAGGGTGGCAGTTACAAACTTTCCATTTTAAAAAGTGCTTCGGGGGATGGTGCACCTTGTGCACGCCATTTTTACAATTATGAAGCACCAATGCAGGGCAAGGCGCATTTTATCAGCACTTATAAGCATGACGGCGATCCACTGCCCTCGTTCTGCGGTGAGCCTCATTTGATAGACCTGCCACAAAGTGATGCAAAAACCCTTGCCGGCGATATTTGGAGCGCCCTTGACGAGCAAAATAAAATCTCGCTCTATGTCTGCATAGATCCGCTGGGCGATTGCGACAGCGTTATAATTAACAAACACTCGGAGGTGTCACAATGAACGAACTTTTACTGAAATACGGCTGTAATCCCGACCAAAAACCGGCCTCTGTTTACATGGGGGACGGCTCCGATTTGCCGATAACCGTGCTTTCGGGCAAGCCGGGGTATATAAATCTGCTCGACGCACTCAATGCATGGCAATTGGTCAGCGAGCTGAAAACGGCGACCGGTATGCCTTCGGCCGCCTCTTTTAAGCATGTTTCACCTGCCGGTGTCGCCGTTGGACTTGCTCTTTCAGACCTTGAAAGGCGCATGTATTTTGCACCGCAAGGTGAACTTTCGGCTATGGCTTGCGCATATATCCGTGCGCGCGGTGCCGACAGGCTTTGCTCGTTCGGTGATTTTGCCGCACTGAGCGATGTGTGCGATGCCGACACAGCACGTGCCTTGCTTGTCGAGGTCAGTGACGGGGTAATAGCCCCCGATTTTACCGACGAAGCGCTTAGCATTTTGGCGAAAAAGCGAAACGGAGGGTATAATATTATAAAAATAAACCCTGCGTATACTCCTGCCGCCGAGGAGCACAAAGAAGTTTTCGGCATCACCTTCACCCAAGGCAGACCGAGCGTGGCAATCACCGCCGATTTGCTTACAAATATTGTGACTGAAAACAGAAATCTGCCAAGTGAGGCGGTTCGTGACATGCTTGTCGCGCTGATCACCTTGCGATATACACAGTCAAACTCGGTTTGCTATGTCAAAGACGGTCAGACCATCGGCGTGGGCGCCGGACAGCAAAGCCGTATTCACTGCACAAGGCTTGCCGGCTCCAAGGCCGACAATTGGCGTTTGCGTGCCCATGAAAAGGTGCTAAATCTGCCCTTTAAAAGCGATGTCAAACGCCCCGAGCGTGACAACGCCATTGACATTTACATTTCTGAGGAATATATGGATTTGCTGGGCGAAGACCGTTGGAGCTCGGTGTTTACCCATTGCCCCGAGCCGCTGACCGCCGAGGAAAAACGCAGTTTTATCGGCGAGATGAGCGGTGTCACCCTTGGCTCTGATGCATTTTTCCCGTTTGGCGACAATATAGAGCGTGCCGCCAAAAGCGGTGTCAGCTATATAGCACAGCCGGGCGGAAGTATTCGTGACGACAATGTCATCGAGGTGTGCAACCGCTATGGCATG
>CAYJAS010000040.1:0-1455 GCA_964367895.1 uncultured Oscillospiraceae bacterium
AAACCCCCTAGCGCTTTTGCCTGTAGCAAGGCGAGAGATTGTGCGTTATGGCGTGAACAATCGTCGCCTGTGGGCGAAAGTTGTTCAGATTTAGTATAGAACACTTAGGGTGACACCTTAAATAATCGCGCAGATATTTCTTTTCAAATACAGCTTTTTGTGATAAAATTGACTTAGATTTTTTTTGAAAGGCGGTACTTTTATGACCGAAAAGCAATTGATAGAGCTGTTTAAACAGCAGATAGAGCAAAAGGCAGAACAAACAGTACAGCTGCGCAGGCATTTTCACATGTATCCCGAAATATCGGGCGAAGAGCATAAAACAAAGGATAAAATCTGTGAGTTTTTGACTGAAAAGGGCATAAAACACACGGTGGTAGACGAAACAAGCGTGGTGGCCGAAGTGCAGGGTGGAGCGCCGGGTAAAACGTTGGTTTTCCGTGCAGATACAGATGCACTGCCCATGCAGGAGCTGGGCGATTTGCCGTACAAGTCGAAAATTGACGGAAAAATGCACTCGTGCGGTCACGATGCCCATACCGCAATTGTGATGACACTTGCCGATATTATACAGAGCAACGCACAAAGCTTGAGCGGCAGATATGTATTTTGCTTTCAAAAGGGCGAAGAGAGAAGCATGGGCGCAAAGGAGATAGTCGAGCACCTTAAAGAGCATTATGACGACATCGAGCTTGTCGCCGCTTGCCATCAGTTCGCTCCGCTTGATAAAGGGATTATGCTACTGCCGGACGGTGAGTTTTTCGCCGGCATATGCTCCTTTGAAATAGAGGTCACAGGGGTCGGTGGACACGGTTCAATGCCACACACCGCTATAAATCCGCTTTTCCCTGCGTGTGATATAACAAAAGCGATTGCCGCGATGCCGGCGAATATGCTTGATGCAAGCGACACTTTTGTCATTTCACCCTGCATGCTACATTGTGGCGATGCCAGGAATATTATTGCCGACAAAGCAGTGGTGAGCGGTACAATTCGATATTACAATCTGTCGGCGATCGACATGCTGTTTGAAAAAATGGAAAAGCTGACCAAAGGAATAGCCGAGGCGTATGGTGCAACGGTAAAGTGTACATTTTTAAAAGGTGCAAAGCCGGTGGTAAACAACCCACAGTATGCTGAGATGGGAAGGCGCATTGCAAGAGAAATGGGACTTCATGTCAACGACAAGCAAAAGTTTATGGGTTCCGACAATTATTCCGAGTTTGTTTTTGCATTTCCGGGCTTTTATTGCGGTCTGGGTGCCGGAAACTCTCAGAAGTTTGCGCTGACAACACAGCACAGCTCGACCTTTATGATAGATGAGGATGCAATGCACACCACAGTGGAATTTTTCGGGCGCATAGCGGCAAAGTTTGGGGCAAAATAACAAATATAATAAAATCGGCGTGAAACTTGCGTTTTTTTGTTGCAATCACGCCGATTTTGCTGTATTAT
>CAYJAS010000040.1:1555-14963 GCA_964367895.1 uncultured Oscillospiraceae bacterium
CTAAGATTAGTTGATATAAAAATTGGGAGGAAGTTTTATGAACGAAAAAAAGACACAGCAAGAAGCAATTTACGATGCGCGCCAGCTTGGCACCGGAAAGATGATGATACTCGGACTTCAACATCTGTTCGCAATGTTTGGCGCAACCGTGCTGGTACCTATCATAGTCAACGGATACGGTCTTCCGCTGTCCATTCAGACAACTTTGCTGTTTGCGGGACTTGGAACTCTGTTTTTCCACCTGTGCACCAAGTTCAAAATACCGGCGTTTTTGGGATCATCCTTTGCCTTTCTCGGCGGATTTGCCGCTGTAGGAGGGCTGAACACCGGAAAGTTTGAAAATATGTTGCCGGAGGATAAGCTTGCATATGCACTGGGCGGAATTGTAACGGCAGGCGTTTTCTACCTTTTGCTTGCACTGCTTGTAAAATTGGTCGGCCCTAAAAAGGTCATGAGATATCTGCCGCCGGTGGTTACAGGGCCGATTATCATATGCATAGGCCTTATACTGGCACCGTCCGCTGTCACCAATGCCTCGACAAACTGGGGTCTTGCCGCACTTGCCATTGCAACCATTATTGTTGCAAACATATTCGGTAAAGGCATGATAAAAATCATACCGATTTTGCTTGGCGTTGTCGTTCCGTACATAGTTGCACTTGTGACAAACAATGTGGACTTTACGGCACTGGCACAGGCCGATATCATCGGATTACAGCCCTTTACATTGGCTAAGTTTGACATCAGCGTAATTTTGATTATGGCGCCTATTGCTATAGCTTCCATGATGGAGCACGTCGGAGATGTTTCGGCTATTTCGGCGACAACAGAGAACAATTTTATTGAAAATCCCGGTTTGCATCGCACACTTCTTGGGGACGGTATCGCAACAGCCCTTGCGGGAATGTTCGGTGGTCCGGCAAACACCACTTACGGTGAGAACACAGGCGTGCTTGCACTGTCCAAAGTCTATGACCCGAAGGTCGTGCGTATTGCCGCATACTGCGCCATTGTACTGTCCTTCAGCCCGGCCTTTGCACAGGTTGTAATGTCCATTCCGACAGCGGTAATCGGCGGTGTATCACTCATTCTTTACGGTATGATTTCTGCCGTCGGCGTGCGAAATGTCGTCGAAAATAAAGTTGACTTTGCAAAGAGCCGTAACCTGATCATTGCAGCGGTCATCTTGGTTTCAGGCCTTGGATTTAACAGCTACGGCGGACTTGTCTTTACAGTGGGAACCACTCAGCTTACCTTGACAGGTCTTGCAATTGCGGCGATACTCGGTATTGCACTCAACGCCATACTGCCCGGAAATGACTATGAGTTCGGCAGTGATTTGAAGGCAGATGCCGCCGCCGACCTCGGAAGATTTTAATTGAAGATTTAATAAAAAACACACCCTACAGGGTGTGTTTTTTAATGTGTTGTATGCTTTGTAGGGGCGTCCTTTGGTTGTCCGTGTTCGCACGAATTGAAACAACGGTCGTAGGGTCACGGCTTGCCGTGAGCGCAGATTGCGGATTTTTTTCGGCAAGAGCAGAGCCCTTGCCCTACAATTGCAAACTGTTGCACCTGTAGGGGCGGTCATTGGCCGCCCGCTGACGGCACGCATACAATGCGTGCCCTACAGTGCCTAAACAACCCACTTTGTAGGGGCGACCTTTGGTCGTCCGCAGATCGTGCGATTTTCTTAAAATGCCACAAAATCAAGGGAGAATCTCAATGCGCCCCTCAACCTTAGGATGCTTAAACTTGCCTTTTGACAGCCCTTCCTCCAGCACATTGAGGCAAGAGGAGGTCAGCGCACGGGAGGAACCATCTTGCATTTCGCTGGGGTCTATGTCAAGGAAAGGCTTTAAATTGGCATAATGAAAGCCCTGCAATGCAATTTTATAATGATACTCATTATCAAGCGGTTCGCCACCAAGTGAGCATTCGAGCAGTTTAGCTTGACTGCGACTGTATTTTATCTTGAGTCCACTTGAAAATTGATAAAACTCGGTTTCGCCGGTGAAGGATTCTTCACGCAAAATATGCGAAATAGCGTGTTTAATCTGTGCGCCGTTTAGCTTGACCAAGTACATTGTGTCATCATAGGGAAAGGTTTCAAGCAGATCACACAGGCGGACAATCGGCCCGAAGGTTTCGGTTCTAATACTGCCCGAGCCGATCATAACAAGATCGACACGCAAATTATCGTGCAGAATATCGCACAGCAAATTGCCGGCCGAGGTTTCAATATTGCGCTGTGGATGGGTGGCCTGCTCTGCCAGCCTGTTGAGCACTCTGCCGTATTTTTTGTCAACGACATCTTTATAGCCGAGAATGATTTGCTCAAGAGCAATGTCACGCGGGCAGTTTTCATCGGTGATGGGCACGGTGCACCATGTGTAGCTGTCCACCGTGTTGGTGTCGGTGTTGACAACAAGGTCAAAACGGCCGATTTGGTCGGTGCCGACACCCGCCTGCACTATCAGTATATCGTTGACGAGCTCCGGCTTGTCGGGCAGAGTATGAGAGTGACCTCCGATAATGATATCCACCCCCCACTCGGGCAGTAGCTGTGCGGCAAGGCGCTTGTCATTTTCAAAGCCGATATGGGTCAAAAGCACGGTCAGATCGATGTCCATAGTGTTGTAGGTATCACATATTTTGCCGACATCTTGTGCCGCTTCACCGATGTCCAAAAATGTGCCTACAATATCATCACCTCTGGTTTGGTTTAAAATATCTTCGGTTATTATGCCGATAAACAGCACCTTTAGATTATCCACTTCCATTATCAAATATGGGCTGAATAGGCGTGACATAGTGGTTTTAATGTGCAAATTTGCGTTGATTATTGGGAATTTGGCGCATTTTTCGATAAAAAGTAGATGTGGCACACCATAATCAACCTCATGATTGCCGATTGTAACAACGTCGGGCGAGATAAGATTCATAATTTCTATCGTAGATATTCCCTTGAACTCTGAATCGATAACCGAGCCACGGAACATATCACCGGCGATGGCGTAAATGGTGTTTTCGATTTCGGCACGTGTTTTACTTATGTATCCAGAAAGGCGAGATACGCCACCAATAAGTTTGTCGTCAACTTGTTCAGCGAAAAAGTCGCCGTGAAGATCATTTGAGTGAAGTATGGTTAGGTTGGTAAGATTTTTCATGAGCACGTCCCCCTTGTATCATGTTATTTTTAAATTATATCAAAAATGCAACAATTTTACATCATGTAAAACTATGATAAAAGGCGAAAAAGTGAACGGCACCGCCAAAATTGGCAGTGCCGCTTGACTTTAATTGTTATCGGTTATTCTTTCAAGGTAATACCGCTTTTCAAAGTCAACTATGGGCATGGGCTTTGCGAAATAGTATCCCTGTGCCGATTCGCAGTTGACCGATTTCAAAAAGTCTACTTGGTCGGGGGCTTCAACGCCTTCAGCGACTATGCGCATGTCAAGCGAATGTGCCAAGCGGATAATACCGTCAATAACCAAGTCGCCGCGTTTGTCATACTTGTTGAGATCAAAAAAGCTTCTATCGAGTTTTAATGTGTCAACCGTGAAGTTTTTAAGCATACCAAGTGAGGAATATCCTGCGCCGAAATCGTCTATCGAAACGGTAAAACCGGCATCTCTGAACTTTTCGAGTAGATCGGAGATATCACCCTCGTTTTCGGTGACCGTAGTTTCGGTCAGTTCGATTTCAATATAAGAGGTGGACAACTCATAATCATCGACAATGGCCTTTAAATCGGCGACAAATTGTGGATTTTGCAGGTGTATTCGTGAAAAGTTTACCGAAACGGGAACAACATTATAGCCATTGGCAATCCAACGCTTTATAGTGCGGCAAACTATTTTTAGCATATGCTTGTCAAGCTCAACGATAAATCCGTTGCTCTCAAACAGAGGAATGAACACATTGGGGTAGATTATATTTCCGTCACGCTCTATCCAGCGCACAAGAGCCTCAGCGCCTATAAGCTCATTGTTTTCAATATTGAACTTAGGCTGGAGATATGGGACAAAATCCTCGTTCGCTATAGCGTCATACATCTTGTTTGACAGCTCTGCAGTGATTAGCGCCTTTTGTTTAAAGCTGTCATCGTAATCAAAAATAACACGGTCGCCACTCTGGGTTTTAGCATAATTGTGTGCCATAGTTGCCTTGTTGACGATGTCATTTACATCTTCCTCAATGCTCTCGATTTTATATCTGCCGTATCTAAAGGTCAAGTTGTGGTTTTTAAGCTCGGGTACAAGTGTTTTGAAAAAGGGCTCATAACTAAGCCTGCTGGTTTCAAGCCCATGGAGCAGTCCGTTCCCGCTGAACATAAAAAACTCATCAGAGCCGGTTCGGGCAATGAAATAGCTCGGGTCTTCAACCCTTGCACCGGTTTGTGCGAAGGCGCAAAGAACCTTGTTGCCCGTCTCAAAGCTGAACAGCTCATTTATAACCTTAAAGTTTGCAATATCAAATTTGACAATCGAAAAAGGGCCGTCAAAAGCGTCGAGATGCTGGCGCATAAGCTGTTTAAACCTGACCATATTGGGCAGACCGGTCAGCTCGTCATAATATGCCGCTTTTTCAACCGATTTAAGGTGCTGTTTTCGGGTGTAGGCAAGATAAAGGAGCACTACCAAGAAAATTAGCGCCGTTATAAGAGTGAAAATCATCATGCTTTGCAGGATGGCATTTTGTTGCTGCGAAAGGGCGGCTTCGGAAACCGAGTAGAGCACCATCCAATTGTTTATTTCCAGCGGAGCATATGCCGCCATGCGTGTTTCATCGTTTAAAGTGTAGGTGAACAGGCCGGGAGTGCGGTTGGCAAAATCGTTTAAAAGGCGAGCCTTTTGGTCGGAATTAAGCGAGGTGGTGGACAACATATTTCCGCTGTCACCTGAGGCGGCGACCACGTCGCTCATAATAACATTTCCGTCACGGTCGAAAATATAGGAGTTTCCCTCCTCCATTGAGAAGGTCAAAAACAGACTTTCAAGATATTCAAGCGTATAAGAGCCGGCGATGACGCCGACAATGTCAGATTGGTAATAGACCGGGGCGGAAACGACAAAAACCGTGCTTTGGGTATATTCAGAGACAAAGGCATCGGTGACGTAAACTTGGCCTGCCATTGCCGCCTTAAAATAGTCGGTATCGCTGATATTGACAGAAGTTTTGTCTGCAAAGGTGCCTTGCCCGTCAGTGTCGGTAAACATAATATTCTCATAATTTGCACGTTCGAGCGCTTTGGGAAGATAGTCGTAAATTAAATCTTCGTCGTTAATCATAGAGGTCATTGCATCGGAAAGAGATAAAATTTGCAGAGTTTTGCTATCAATCACAGATTGTATTGAGGTCTGAATCTGTGTTGTAGCTTCGGTCAAAGTTTGGTTGACCGAGTCGCTAAGTTCATCTCTGACCGAACTGTTAAAGTGGTCAGCACCGATGAAAATCATCAGCACCGATAACATCAAAAAAGCAGGGGGAATTAGTTTTTTTATTATTTTTAGCATACCGATAACCTTTCTCCACACAGGTATAATGGAATATTATACATTATATAGCAAAAGTGCGAAGATGTAAACAGCAGAATGATATTTTTTTGCGCACATATCAATGCAGTTGCGTCATTCACTGTCGGCTGTACGTAGCTTAAGGTGGGCTTTTGATCATCATGCGTATGGTAGACAGTGCACGCTTTTCAAGGCGGCTGACCTGCACCTGTGATATTCCGAGAGCGTCGGCAGTGCTTTGCTGGGTCATATCCCTGAAATAGCGCATAATCAAAACCGCTCTCTGCTTTGGATCAAGACGCTCGATTTCGGCGTGAAGCATCAGCCTGTCAACTGTATGTCGCTCTTCATCGTCAGTGTGAAGGACTTGATGCATATTAAAATCGCCGTCTTGCCCCAAAGAGGCATCGAGAGAGTATGTCTCGGGCACGCCGTCATTGCAGGCGGCTATTTCCTCGATTGACAGGCCGGTTAGCTCACAAAGCTCGCTGATATGTGGTGTTCTGCCATATTGCAGTTCAAAGCGCTCTGTGGCACTGCGCACCTTTGTGACATGCTCTTTAAGGGTACGGCTGACCTTTATCATGCCATCATCACGCAAAAAGCGCTTTATCTCGCCGGCAATTTTGGGCACAGCATAAGTGGAAAATTGGGTGCCGTATTCTGCACTAAAACCGCGTACCGCCTTTATAAAACCGATACATCCTATCTGAAACAGGTCATCAGGCTCTGTGCCCCTGCCGAAAAATCTCCGCACTATGCTCCATATCAGCGGAGTGTGTCTTGCTATAAGCTCGTCCATATTGAGCTCGTCCACCTCCGGTGCGGTCGCTTGTGGTGCACTGTTCATCGTGTTGGGCGCAAAGAGAGGCGCTTTTGCAGGCGCACCGTTGTGCCTTTGCCGGGAGTGGAGCGCACAGAAATGCTGTCTGTAAAACTCTCCATTATGGTAAAGCCCATACCACTGCGCTCGTTTCCGCCGGTGGTAAACATGGGAGTTCTGGCACGCGGGACGTCGGATATTCCACAGCCCTTGTCACGCACTATAACCTCCACAATGCACGGCTCTATCAAGCGGACGGTCATAATTATCGTGCCGACTTTGTCACGATATCCGTGGACAATGGCATTTGTCACCGCTTCCGACACAGCGGTTTTGAGGTCGAAAAGCTCCTCAATTGTCGGATCAAGCTGGGCGGCAAAGGCGGCCGCCGTACTGCGTGCAAAGCTTTCATTTACACTTTTGCTGGGAAACCTAATTGTCATCTCATTTGTCACTATTTTCATTATGTATACCTCTCAAACCTTTAATTTTTCGCCGTTTGAAATGCCTGCCGCCTTGAGCACACGCAGGGCATGACCGGGTATGGACTCAATTTCGAAACGGCAGTCAATTTCTGCACAACGTCGCTTTGTCAGCATGATTACCGCTATGCCCGAGCTGTCCATAAAACTCAGTTCAGATAGATCGAGCTGAAGTTCGCTCGGAAGATGGACGTCGGCAATTTCCCGAATGCGCTGAATTGCCTCAAGCGCTTCGTGATGGCCGAGCTCACCGTCCAAAAAGACCTTTACCTTTCCGTCCTTGCAAATATGGGATATGTTCATATGATGTTCTCCTTTGGCTGTATTAATTGACAGAATAATAGCAAGGATATTTTACATTATTTTACTGTTTTCTTTTGTCGAGTTTTGCATATGCAGTCACTTAATTTGAAAAACAGTACAAGATTATCAATGGAATTTGCGTATGCCATTATAAGTTTAATAAATAAAAAAGACCCAAACCAAGCATTTGCAAGGTTTGAGTCTTTTTAAAAACTACTTTATATTGGGCGACGGCCTTCAAGAGCCTTTGACAAGGTTACACCATCGGAATATTCAAGATGTCCGCCGACAGGTACTCCATAGGCAAGGCGTGTAACCGAAACGCCAAACGGCGTGAGCAGGCGATTTATATACATCGCCGTTGTTTCACCCTCAATATCCGGGTTGGTCGCCATAATAATCTCGCTCACACCGCCCTTTGATACACGCTCCACCAGCTCCTTTATGCGCAGTTTATCGGGGCCGATGTCACTGAGCGGTGATATAGAGCCGTGCAGTACATGGTAAAGGCCGGTAAACTCCCGTGTGCGTTCAAGGGCAATCAAATCTTTCGGGTCGGTAACAACGCAAATAACGCCGGGGTCACGGCGTTTGTCAAGGCAAATCGGGCAAAGCTCACCTTCGGTTAAGTTTTGACACTGTTTGCACAGATGGATATTTTCCTTTGCATCGAGCAAAGCGGCGGCAAACTCACGTGCCGAATCCTCGGGCAGTGACAAAATGTGAAATGCCAGCCGCTGGGCCGTCTTACTCCCGATACCGGGCAGACGTGCAAACTGCTCAATCAGCTTTTCAAGCGGTGGGGCAAAAAAGTTCATGCCTTGTGTTAAAAGCCCATGCCGCCCATGCCACCGGTCAGCTTGCTCATCTCACGGGTGGTCACTTGCTCACACTGCGAAATGGCATCGTTAACAGCCGCAGTGATAAGGTCTGACAGCATCTCGACATCGTCGGGGTCGACAGCGTCGGGCGAGATGGAAAGTGCGCTTATCAGCTTATCTTTGACGGTGACGGTGACAGCGCCGCCGCCCGAGCTTGCTGTATACTCACGCTGGCGCAGTTCCTCTTGTAGTTTTTCCATATCGGCTTGAAGTTTTTGTGCTTGCTTCATCATGGCGTTCATGTTAAATCCGCCGGGCATTTTTCCGGGTTTCATAGGTCATTTCTCCTTTATTTCTTGATCTCAATGCCCAAGTTTTGGGCGTTTTTGATTAAATCATTCAGTGAGGGTGGCTTGTCTGCGCTCGGCGTGGTTATTCGCACCCTTTGATAGCCGAGTGACTGGGCCGCTTGGTTTAGCACCTCTGTGACTGTGTCTTTTTTCATAAATATTTGCGCCTCGTCGGACACACATATAAGCAGAGTTTGCCCATCTTCACTAAAGGTGGCAAGGTCAAGATAGACCCTGACGGCGGCATTTTTGATTTTGGGCAAAACGGCCGCTTTGAAGGAGGAGGCAAGCTGTTTATCTCCGCCACTTTGCACAGCAGAGGTGCGTTTTGGCGGTGTCGATACCGGCGGTGCGGTTTGAACAGGCGGTGCAGTGGTGGAAGTCGGTGCTTGAGTCGGTTCGGTGCTCCAAGGGAGATCGACCGGCTCGGGAGATGCTTGAACTTGGGGCGCAGAGGTGAGCGCAGGAGCGGTATTAGATACCTGTTCGGGCATTTTCACCTGCACTTGCACCGGTGGCAGTGAAGCTTGAGTTGCCCCGTGGCGAGAGGCCATTTTGAGCAGTGCCATCTCGGCGTCTGTTCTGCGGATTGCCGTGCGTGTCATACGCACCAGCACCTCACTAAGGCAGGCGACAAAATAGTCAAGGGTGGCAGGCTCGGACGTTTGCGTCAGCTCGGTCATGGTTGATATATCAACCCCTGCACCGCTGAGATACTCCTGTCGGCCGGTGGCTTTAAGCATATAAATATCACGGCAAAAGCTGAGAAGTTCATCAAACAGCGATACGATATCACGTCCGCTTAAATAGCAGTCGGTAAAAACTTCAAGTGCTTTTGCGGCATCACTGCCGAGCAGTGCGGTAAAAATAGAAGCAACACTGTCTGCCGAGGCTATACCAAGGGTTTCGCTGACACATTCACGGTCAATTTGATTGCCTGTTGAGGCGCATCGGTCGAGCAAAGAGATGGCATCTCTCATGCTACCGTCACCAAGTCTGGCAAGCTGTGCGGCGGCATCGGGCGACAGGGATATACCCTCTGCATTTGCAATGCCCTGTAGGCGTGCCGCTATGATTTCAGGGGGAATACGGCGAAAGTCATAGCGCTGGCAACGGGAAAGTATGGTCGCCGGGACTTTGTGTATCTCGGTTGTAGCCAATATAAACAGCACATGCGGAGGAGGCTCCTCAAGGGTTTTGAGCAGTGCATTAAATGCCCCTGACGACAGCATATGCACCTCGTCTATGATATATACCCTGCGAGTGAGGACGGTGGGGGCAAAGGTCACCTCGTCACGAATTTCACGGATATTGTCAACGCCATTATTGCTGGCTGCATCTATTTCGGTAAAATCGAGGGTCGCCTCGGTCAATATAGCGGTGCATGCCTCACAGACATTGCACGGACTTCCGTTTTTAGGGGAAATGCAGCAAACGGCACGGGCGAGTATTTTTGCACAGGTAGTCTTGCCGGTGCCTCGTGTGCCGGTGAAAAGATAGGCGTGGGAGGTTCTGGCAGCTGTCACCTGATTTTTCAGCGCAGTTGTAATATGCTCCTGCCCAAAGACATCGTCAAAGATGAGCGGCCGCCATTTGCGATACAGCGCAAGATGCTCTGCCATATTGTTACCCCCTTTGATAAAAGTGTATTTTGCGCACAGAAAGGGACAGGGATTAGAACGCAATACGCTCAAAATCGGTTATCTTCACCCTTTTCCGGATTTTTGTGCTCGGTGGGCATACCGCCCTTTTGGATATGAACCGTTTAAGTGTGTGGATTTGTGCTCAGAGGAGTAAAAGTCCGAAGCTGATACTGTATGTATTCGCAAGGGCTTTTGTGTACTATGTGCGCAAATCCGCGCTCTTAAACCGTATGGTGTTCTATTGCCTGTTCCTACAATAAAAAACAACGGTTGCTTCTGCCGTACAGCACGTATCGAAGATTGTAAGACCTCCGCCTATCCTGTGTTTTACTCAAGGTCGGTTTGCCGCGGCACACGGAACTTCACCGCTTAATGCTGCTCGGTTCCCCGCCTGACATGGTTCACGGGCATCCGTTGCGCAGGACCGACCTATCAACGCATTACACAGGGAGCTACAAAGCCCGACATTCCCCTCAAACGTGCGATCATCCCTGCATATAGCGGATTTCAGGCGACAAGGAACCGCTAACTCCCCGATCGGCACGGCAGAAGCAACCGTTGTGGTTTTCAAGAACTAATTATACCACAGCTTTTTACCCTTTTCAATAGTTGTTTTTTGTTATTTTTAAGCTCATTTTTTTGTTTGTTTGTAAATATTTACAGTTGCACCAAAGCGTGATACAATATCTTCACTACAAAAAAATGCAGGAGGAACCAAAGATGCCCAAATACATAGCAGAGCCGTTTAAAATCAAGATGGTAGAGCCCATTAAAATGACCACCCGTGAGCAACGTCAGCGCTATCTTGCAGAGGGTGATTACAACCTCTTTAGCCTTAAAAGTGACTATGTTTACATCGATTGTCTTACCGACAGCGGCACAGGCGCAATGAGTGATGCCCAATGGGCAGGTATAATGACGGGCGACGAAAGCTATGCCGGCTCTCGCTCCTATTACAGACTGCTTGATGCGGTCAGAGATATTTTTGGCTACCGCTATGCACAGCCTGTGCATCAAGGTCGTGCCGCTGAAAAGGTGCTTTTGCCGTGCTACCTCAAAGAGGGGCAATATTCAATCTCCAACATGCATTTCGATACAACAAGGGGACATGTCGGGCTGTGTAAGGCCGTTCCGATGGACATCGTTGTCGCAGAGGCAAAGGACACAGTTAATTATCACCCATTTAAGGGAAATATGGATATAGAGCGTGCAGAAGCTTTTATAAATCAAGTCGGGCCGGACAAAATAGGGGTGATTATAATGACCATCACCAACAACACGGCAGGCGGACAACCGGTGTCGATGGAAAATATAAAAGCGGCGTCACAGCTTGCAAAAAAGTACAAGATTCCATATATGATAGATGCGGCACGATATGCGGAAAATGCATATTTTATCAAAAAGCGCGAGCCCGGATATGCTGACAAAAGCATAATCGAAATCACCAGAGAGGCATTTTCATATGCAGATGCATTTGCCATGTCGGCAAAAAAAGACGCTATAGTAAATATGGGTGGGCTCATCGGCATAAAAGATGATGAACAGCTTTTCACCCAAGTTAAGGCATACACCGTACCGTATGAGGGCTTTGTGACATATGGCGGACTGGCAGGAAGAGATTTAGAAGGCCTTGCAATCGGGCTTTATGAGGGTATAGATTGCGATTTCCTGGAGTATAGAATCGGACAGGTGGAGTATTTGGGCGAACTTCTGCGTGAGTACGGCATACCGCTTCAGTATCCCACAGGCGGACATGCGGTGTTTATTGATGCAAAAAAGCTGTTGCCCCATATCCCGTATTACCAATTCCCGGCGCAAGCTCTCGCTTGTGAACTTTATTTGGAAGCCGGCATCCGTGGTTGCGATATCGGTTCTTATATGCTTGACGAGGAAGACGGCGTACAGCCTGAGGCTGAGATGGAGTTTACCAGGCTGTGTATCCCACGTAGAGTTTACACACGCTCTCATTTAGATGTTATAGCGCAAGCGCTTAAAAATATCAAAGAGCGTGCCGACCAAATCAAGGGCTATGAAATCCTATGGCAACCAAAGGTACTGCGCCATTTCACCGCTAAGCTAAGGCCGCTGAGATAAGTTTAATTTTCCGTGACATTTTCATAAAACTAAAACAGCCGTTGCGTTAACCGCAACGGCTGTTTGTTCATGAAAGATTTGATTAGCCAAATACCGCCAGCAAAAATCCTGCGGCGACGGCAGAACCGATAACGCCTGCGACGTTGGGTCCCATTGCGTGCATAAGTAGGAAGTTTGAGGGGTTTGCTTTTTGTCCCTCAACCTGTGAAACACGAGCGGCCATCGGAACGGCCGAAACGCCTGCCGAGCCGATAAGGGGGTTGATTTTTCCGCCGGACAGCTTGCACATAAGCTTGCCGAGCAGAAGTCCACCCACCGTTGAAAAGGCAAAAGCGAAAAGTCCGAGTGCAACGATCATCAAAGTCTGCACATTGAGGAAGCGTGCGCCGACTGTGGTTGCACCGACGCTGATGCTGAGGAATATTGTAACGATATTCATCATAGCATTTTGTGCGGTGTCGGAAAGTCTGTCGGTCACTCCGCACTCACGCAGAAGATTTCCGAGCATCAGCATGCCAAGTAGCGGTGCAACCGAGGGCAGAAGCAATATTGTAAAAATCGAAACGGCAATCGGAAAGATGATCTTCTCTTTCTTTGTAACAACACGGAGCTGATCCATCTTGATTTTACGCTCTTCCTCGGTGGTTATCAGCCTCATAAGGGGGGGCTGAATCATCGGGATAAGCGCCATATAGGAATATGCCGCAATAGCTATCGCACCGAGAAGTTCGGGCGCAAGCTGATTTGTGAGCCATAGCGCCGTCGGGCCGTCAGCACCGCCGATGATGGCGATAGAAGCGGCGGCATTTGCGCCAAATCCGAGCACGATAGCAAGTACAAACGCACAATAAATTCCAAGCTGTGCGGCGGCGCCTATCAGCAGGCTTTTGGGGTTTGCAAGAAGGGGGCCGAAGTCGGTCATAGCACCAACGCCGAGGAATATCAGCGACGGATAAATGCCGGCTTTAACACCTATGTAAAGAATGTCAAACAAACCGCCGTATTTAAGCACATCACCGTAGCCTTTAGTGCCCTCAGACACCGCATCCCAAAGCTCGGGAGTGTATACATTGGCGCCCGGTAGGTTTGTAACCAGCATACCAAAAGCGATACCAACGAGTAGCAATGGTTCAAACTTTTTAACTATACCAAGGTAGAGCAAGAAACATGCCACAACAACCATGACAAGCTGTTGCCAGCTGTCGAATAACATGGCAAATCCCGAGCTGTTCCAAAGGTTTTGCAGGGTATCAAAAACTATGTCCATAAGTCACCTCAGCCGAGCACGACAAGGACAGCGTCGGTGTCTACCGAAGCACCCTTGGTCGCAACTACCGAAACCACGGTGCCGTCACGGGGGGCGGATATGT
>CAYJAS010000041.1:0-13179 GCA_964367895.1 uncultured Oscillospiraceae bacterium
ATCACCATGCGCTTTACAAAAAACAAAAAAAGCGGTCGCCGAAAGGCGACCGCTTGCTTCAGACTATCGAAAAACCCTTGCTTTTGAGATTGTCTGACCGACACACGGTGTCGGCGGCCTTCGGGGAAGGCCGTAAAATTGAGTATTTGCGAACAAATGCTCAATTTTCAAAGCCACCGCAATTTATTTGCGGTAGGCTTTTTTAGTTTTCAGCGGTCAAAAATACTTTTTTGACACGCTGAAGCGGCCGCCTTTCGGCGACCGCTTATATAGGTTTATTCAAAGTTTACTTCTGGCATCAGCTGGTCATTTATAACGCTGAGCATATCCTCAAACTGTTTGCACTGATCACTTGTAAAATGCTGTTGTATACGTGACACTACCTTTTTGAGATATTCACTGCTGATATTATAATAATTGTAATACTTCTCTGTTGCGCAAATATTATACTCCCTCTTATCCTGCGGTGAGCGAGTTTTTTTGACATAACCTTTTTTGATGAGGCTTGAAAGTTTATATGCGGCATTTGGCTGTGAAATATTCATAAAACAGGCAAACTCATTGATTGTCGGGTTGCCCAGCGCCGAAATCGCCTCCATACAAAAGGTTTCAATGGTAGTAAGGCTTGCTTCCCTATCTTGAAATCGCACGAGTATTTGACGATAAAAATGCAGCTTAAACTTGGTGTAAACATTTCGGAAGTTGTTTTCCAGATTGTCTTCCATCTCATTCGCTCCCAATGGCGAAGGTTATCTCTGCTGTGACGGCCACCTTGCCGTTTACTGTTGCAGTAGCCTCACCAACACCCATAGGCCCTTTTGTCTTTGTGATTTCGCAGGACATCTCAAGCACATCGCCGGGGACAACCTGCCTTTTAAAGCGGGCATTTTTTATGCCACCGAAAAATGCAATTTTACCTGCGTTTTCCGGCACCGACAACATGATTACAGCGCCCAATTGGGCGAGCGCTTCGATGATAAGCACACCGGGCATTACATGCTTTCCCGGAAAATGTCCGCAGAAAAACTGCTCATTTGCCGAGACGCATTTTATGCCCTTTGCAGATTTACCCTTTTCAAGCTCTGTCACCTTGTCTATCAGGGCAAACGGATATCTGTGTGGCAATATTTCCGCAATTTGATTTGAATTAAGCTGCATAATCTTTATCCCCTCTGTTTAATCTTGCCATTTTTTAAGCAGTAAAGTTGCATTGTGTCCGCCAAATCCGAGCGAGTTGGACAGTGCATAATTTATATTTTGTGTTCTGCCCTCGTTCGGTACAATATCAAGGTCACACTGCTCATCGGGCACTTTGTAGCCGATGGTCGGAGGAATAAATCCCTCTTGCAAAGACAGTGCCGTAATTGCCGCTTCAACCGCACCTGCCGCACCGAGCATATGTCCGGTCATCGACTTGGTGGAGCTGATTGCAAGCTTGCTTGCATGCCCGCCGAAGACAGCTTTTACAGCCGCCGTTTCACCTTTGTCGTTGAGCGGTGTCGAGGTGCCGTGTGCGTTGATGTAATCAACCTCTGTCACTTGTGCATTACCATCTGAAATTGCCTGCGCCATCGCGCGTGCACCACCGTCACCATCGGGCGATGGCGCCGTCATGTGATAGGCATCGCAAGTGGAGCCGTATCCGACAATTTCCGCAATTATATTCGCCCCTCTTGCCACAGCGTGATTTAGCTCCTCAATAAGCAGTACCGCCGCACCCTCTCCCATAACAAAGCCATTCCGCTCGGCGTCAAACGGTATAGAGGCACGTGTCGGGTCATCTCCGGTGTGCAGTGCCTTCATCGAAGTAAATCCGCCAATACCCAGCGGAGTTATTGCCGCTTCGGTACCTCCGCAAAGCATCAGCTCGGCATATCCGTCTCTAATATGACGGAAGGCATCGCCTATCGAATTGGTTCCACCTGCACACGCCGTAACCGGGCATGTGCACATTCCTTTAAAGCCATGCTCTATCGCTATCATACCTGCCGCCATATTGCATATGGCCATAGGAATATAAAAAGGTGAAACTCTGTCAAACCCACGCTCAAGCCCTTTGCTGTGCTCGGCCTCTGTCACATCAAGTCCGCCGATGCCACTTGACACGATTACACCTGCACGCTCAGCGCTACAGTCCTCCATATTCAGGCCGCTATTCGCTATTGCCTCTTTTGCCGCTACAACTGCAAATTGGGTGCTACGGCTCATATGACGGGCATGGCGCTTTTCAATATGCTCCTCTGCCACCCAATTTTTAACCTCTGCCGCAAGTTTTGCTTTGTGCTGTGAATTGTCAAACAGTGTTATCGGCTCTATACCGCACTTGCCCTGCTTGACAGCTTGCCATGTCGTTTGGGTATCTATTCCCAGTGGGGTTACGCACCCCACTCCGGTTATTACTACTCTACGCTTTTCCATAACACACCTCACATTGCCATTCCGCCGTCAACCGACAGCGTCTGTCCTGTTATATATGCCGCTTGGTCGCCTGCTAAAAACAGCACCGCATTTGCAATATCCTGCGCACTGCCCGGACGGCCGAGCGGAATTGTTCCTGCCATTGCCTGCTTTGCATTGTCGGTCATTGCTGCTGTCATATCGGTGTCAATAAAACCCGGAGCGATGGCATTTACACGGATATTGCGTGAGCTGAGCTCACGTGCGGCCGACTTTGTCAGCCCTATTACCCCTGCTTTGCTGGCACAGTAATTTACCTGTCCTGCATTTCCGATAAGTCCGACCACCGAAGAAATATTGACGATAGAGCCACTCTTTTGCTTGAGCATAATTTTCGCCGCCGCTTTTGTGCACAAAAATGTCCCTTTCAGGTTTGTATCCACAACATCGGTGAAATCACCTTCACTCATGCGCAGTAGCAGTCCATCTTTTGTAATACCTGCATTGTTGACAAGTATGTCAACCGTGCCAAATTGCTCGGTTGCTTGTTTAAAAAGCTCGGTTACCTGCTGTTCATCTCTTACGTCAGCCTTAAAGGCAAATGCCTTTACACCTTCTTGTTCGCAAAGCTGTTTTGTCTGCTCTGCCGCCTGTTCATTGCCTGCATAGCTGAATATTACGTTTGCGCCGGCCTGTGCGAGTGCTATGCAAATCGCTCTGCCTATTCCTCTGCTACCGCCTGTGACTACCGCGGTTTTTCCCTTTACGCTCATCTTATTCATCCTTTCAATCGCTTTACAAGCTCGTCCATTTGCTCGGGAGTTTGCACTGCGAAGGTTTCAATTTCAGGTGCCGTCTTTTTTACAAATCCGCTCAGCGCCTTGCCCGGGCCGATTTCCACTGCGAGGGTTACACCCTCGGCTTTTAGTTGTGTTATAATCTGCTCCATTTTAACAGGAGCGGTTATCTGCCTTGTCAGCAGGTCTGAAATGCTGTCGCTCTCACTTTTTTGTCTGCCCAAGCAGTTGAAGAGCACGGGCATGCTCATGTTTGAAAAGCTTGTCGCCTCAAGCACCTCGGCAAATTGCTCTGCCGCCTGCGCCATAAGTGGTGTGTGAAATGCTCCGCTTACGTCAAGAGCGATGCATCGCTTCACCCCTGCCGCTTTAAGCTCACAAACGGCGCTCCCTACTGCACCTGCCGTTCCGCCGATGACAATCTGTCCCGGGCAGTTGTAGTTTGCAGGTGAAACCACCTCATCACCACGGCTTGCCTTTTGGCATATTTGCTCAACAGTTTGAGAATCGGCACCGAGCACAGCGACCATTGCACCTGCTGTTTTGCTTGCCGCCTGCGCCATCAATGCGCCTCTCTTTGCCACAAGTTGCACCGCCGTCTTGCTGTCGAATACATCGGCGCAAGTGAGAGCCGAATATTCTCCTAAACTTAAACCAGCTGTAAAGTCGGGCACTATGCCCTGCTTTTTAAGCAGATGTGTCACGCCACAGGCAAAAGACACCATACAAGGTTGGGTATACATTGTTTGGGATAGTTTGCCCTCTTTATCGGTTAAACACAATTCTTTGAGGTCAAAGTCCACCGGGGCATTGTCGTAAAAAGGCCGAAATTCGGGGCATTGCTCGTAAAACTCTGCGCCCATGCCAACAAATTGACTTCCCTGTCCTGCATATAAAAATGCTATTTTGTTCACTTTATCAGCTCCTCCATACGGGCTTGATACTGACTCCAAAGTTGCTCAAATATCGCACGGAGAGGTTTGATTTCGGTCAATTGTCCCGCAACTTGTCCTGCCATCAGGCTTCCGCCGTCAACATCGCCGTCAAAAACAGCTTTGCGCAATGAACCAAGTGTCATCTCCTCAAGTTTTTCAAGCTCGACGCCTTTTTTCTCTATCGATAGATATTCACGTGCCATCTTGTTTTTCAGGACACGCACCGGCGCGCCGTTTATACGACCTGTGACCATGCTGTCATTGCCTTTTGCCTTGATGATCGCCTGTTTATAGTTTTCGTGTATCGGGCACTCCTCGCTGACCAGCAGGCAGGTGCCAAGCTGAACACCGCTTGCGCCGAGTGCAAATGCCGCCGCAAGTTGGCGTCCATCTGCAACCCCTCCGGCGGTGATAACCGGCAGGTCAACTGCGTCTACCACCTGAGGTGTGAGGGCCATTGTTGTAAGTTCTCCGATATGTCCACCGGCTTCACAACCCTCTGCGATTACCGCATGAATGCCCGAGCGTTCAAGGCGCTTTGCAAGAATTGCCGCCGCAACGACGGGGATTACCGTCATGCCAGCTCCAAGCCATTCGGGAAGGTATTTTCCGGGGTTTCCCGCACCTGTGGTGACAATTTTGACGCCTTCTTCGACAACAACCTTTGCCTGATCATCTGCCGCCGGGCTCATGAGCATGATATTTACACCAAAAGGCTTGTCGGTCAGCGATTTGCAGGTGCGGATATGCTGACGCAAACCCTCACCGTCAAGTCCGCCTCCGGCGATTATGCCGAGTGCTCCCGCATTTGAAACGGCGGCGGCAAATGTGCCTGTGGCGATATTTGCCATTCCGCCCTGTATAAAGGGAAACTCAGTCCCCAAAAGCTGTTTAATACTCATATTTTTCCTCCCACTTCTATCAGTGCTCCGCCGTATGTAAGTCCGCCTCCGAAGCCGACACACATAACCTTTTGCCCTACTTTGAATACGCCCTGCTCCCATAACTGGCCGAGCAAAATGGGAATGCTCGCCGCCGAGGTATTCCCTGTCATGGAAATGTTCTTATGCGCCTTTTCCACCGGTATTCCGCAGCGCTTAACCGCAGTATCTATTATGCGCTCATTTGCCTGATGCAGTGCAAAATGATCGACCTCGTCTATAGTCATCTTTGCTTTTTCAAGCACCCCTTTTACGCATTTGGTTACCACTTCCACAGCGAACTTGAATACCGATTGTCCCTCCATATGGATAAGAGATGGTACGCCTGTGTTTGTTCCCGGGGCGTTTAGCACACGTTCATCGGCACGAGCACCGAGCATCGCATAGGTCGGATTGTATTGTTCAGAGCTTTCAATTACCACCGCACCTGCGCCATCACCAAACAGGATACAGGTTGAGCGGTCTTCAAAATTGGTCAAACGGCTGAGTATCTCGCATCCGATTACCAGCGCTTTTTTTCTGCCTGTACTGGCAAGCAGGCATTCTGCGGTGTGAAGTGCAAACAAAAAGCCTGTGCAAGCCGCATTTAGGTCAAAACAAATGGTATCCTCGGACAATCCAAGGGTTTTTTGAAGCATACATGCCGCCGCAGGTGTGAGCAAATCGGGCGACAGGGTTGCTACAATGCAAACTGCAATTTCCTCTGCAGAGGTGCCGGCACGCTCCATTGCCAGCTTTGCGGCATCTGTACACAACTGTGTATGTGTTTCCTCTGTGCAGTGGCGACGTTCTCTTATCCCGGTTCGTGACACAATCCATTCGTCGCTGGTGTCCACGATTTTCATCATGTCGGCGTTTGTAACCACCCGCTCGGGCAGTGTTGCGGCCGCCCCTATCATTTTAATTCCGTGCATTATTTTCCTCCAAATTTGTTGCCTATTGTGCGGTACTTGCGATATTTTTGTTCCGAAAGGGTGCGTGCGCTCTCTTTGGACAGCGCATTAAGGCTAAACTTTAATGCTCGTTCTAAATTTGCAAGCGTGATTTCTTTGTTTAGATGGGCACCGCCCTCACCCTCTTTTATAACTTGATCACATATTCCGGCTTCGCGCAAATCGTGCGCCGTCAGCTTCATTATGTCACAAGCCTCACCACTGCGTGAGGAATCTTTCCACAAAATTGCGGCAAACCCCTCCGGCGACAATACTGAATATGTGGCGTTTTCAAGCATCATTACAACATTTCCGACAGCCAACGCCAGCGCACCGCCACTACAGCCTTCGCCTATAATGACCGCTATGACCGGCACTGTGAGTGACGACATAAAAGCTATGCTTTGCGCTATCGCCTCGCCCTGTCCTCTTGCCTCTGCCTCTATGCCCGGATATGCTCCCGGGGTGTCTATAAAGGTGATAATCGGGCGGCGAAATTTCTCTGCCTGCGCCATAATACGCTTTGCCTTGCGGTATCCCTCCGGCCCTGACATTCCAAAATTAAATCGCAGATTTTCCTGAAGATTCCGCCCTTTTCTATGTCCGATTACGGTAACCGGCATACCTTTGAACAATGCAATACCGCCTAAAATGCTCTCATCTTCCTTGCAATTTCTATCTCCCTTTTGTTCGAAAAAGTCGGTGAAAAGAGCGTCTATAATATCCTTTGTGCCCGGTCTTTCTGCATTTCTTGCAATCATCAGGCGGTCAATCGCTTTAATTTCGCTACTCATCCTGCATTGCCCCCTTTACGTGAAGATTGAGAAGTTGCAAAATGCAATTGCGCATATCACTTCTGTGCACAATAGCGTCCAAAAATCCGTGCTCAAGCAGATATTCGGCCGTCTGAAAACCCTCAGGCAGAGTTTGCCCAATGGTCTGCTCTATAACACGAGGGCCTGCAAATCCAATCAGTGCGCCCGGCTCTGCCAGCATTATATCACCGAGACTTGCATAGCTCGCTGTTACTCCACCGGTTGTCGGATGGGTCATTACCGAGATAAAAAGACCGCCTTTTTGCGAAAATCTCTCGACCGCCGCAGAGGTTTTTGCCATCTGCATAAGGGAAAAAATACCCTCCTGCATACGTGCACCACCGCTCGCTGAAAAGATTATCAGCGGACTGTTTGTACGGGTTGCAAGCTCTACAAGGCGGGTGATTTTTTCTCCGACCACCGTATTCATGCTTCCCATTAAAAATCTACCGTCCAACACACCGACTGCAACCTTGTGTCCGTCAATTTTTCCGGTAGCCGTTACAACAGCGTCCGAAAGACCTGTGTTCTGCTTGGCGTTTTTCAGTTTTCTCTTATAATCGGGAAAATCAAGAGGATCACTCGAGCTTAGTCGCTCGTTTATCTCTTTAAAAGTTCCGCTATCAAGTAAAGTGTGCAGGCGAACATATGCGCCAATTGGGTTGTGGTAACCGCACACCGTGCAAACCATATGTTGCTCCTCAAGCAGTTTTGCGCTCTGTGCGCCACCGCAAATGGCGCAATAAACCGTCTGCTCTGTGGGTTCTGCCTCTTTGTTGCGCAATGCCTTTAATTTCAGCAGATGCTCTCTGCGCTTTGAAAATACATCGCTCATTACTTATCACTCCCGCTTGAGCTCCACATCAGAAGCTCGTCAAGATGTTGTCCTAAAAATCCTGTATCATACCCGCCCCTGACAAAGCACGGGTGGTGCAGTATTTGGTGCAAAAGTTCAATATTTGTCGACAAACCTTCGATTATCGTCTCCTCTAAAGCACGTCGCATACGCCTTATCGCCTCCGCTCTGGTCGGCGCGTGGACAATAATCTTTGCGGCCAGCGAGTCATAATAAGGCGGAAGCTCATAGCCGGTGTAAAGTGCCGAATCGACACGCACACCACTGCCTCCGGGCAAATGCATAAAGTCCACTGTTCCGGGCGACGGAGCAAACTGACGCTCCGGGTTTTCAGCATTTATACGGCACTCAATCGCATGTCCGTTGAAGGTGATATCCTGCTGCGTAAGCGACAGTTTATGCCCTGCCGCTATGCGTATCTGTTGCTTTACAATGTCTATTCCGGTCGTCAACTCGGTCACAGGATGCTCCACTTGAATACGGGTGTTCATCTCGATAAAATAAAAGTTTTGCTCGGCATCTACGACAAATTCAATTGTGCCCGCATTGCGGTAATTGGCCGCTTGCACCGCCTTAAGCGCCGCCTGTGCCATGCCAAGGCGTTTTTCTTCTTTTAGCGAGTGTGACGGGCTTTCTTCAATCAGTTTTTGATTTTTGCGCTGTACCGAACAGTCACGCTCACCAAGGTGAACAGCATTGCCGAAATTGTCCGCAAGCACCTGTATTTCTATATGCTTTGGATTGAGTATCAGCTTTTCAATGTATACTTCGCCATCGGCAAAGCAGGCAAGTGCCTCGGCGCGAGCTTGCTCAAACCGTTCTTCTAATTCTCCGTCATTGTCGGCACGGCGCATTCCACGTCCGCCACCGCCTGCCGAAGCCTTAATCAGCACCGGATAACCGGCAAGCTGTGCCGCCTCTCTCGCCTGCTCTATATTTGCCACCGGCCCTTCCGAACCGGGCACAACGGGAACTCCCGCGGTTTGCATAAGGGCACGTGCCGCCGCTTTGTTGCCCATTTTTCTTATAACATCACCGCTCGGGCCGATAAAAATTATGCCATTCTCGGCGCATTTGTCGGCGAACTCGGCATTTTCAGCCAAAAATCCGTATCCCGGGTGTATTGCATCGCAACCGCTTTGCAAAGCAACGGTGAGCACGGCGTCAACATTTAAATAACTGTCTGCCGAGCGTGGCCCGCCGATGCAATATGCCTCATCTGCAAGCCTGACATGCAATAGATTTTTATCGGCTTGTGAGTATACCGCAACCGTTTCGATATTCATTTCACGACAGGCACGGGAAATGCGCATGGCAATTTCCCCCCTGTTTGCTATGAGTATTTTTTTAATCATAGTGCACGATACCGAAAAATCGGCGCATCAAAAGACATAAGCTGTCCGTTTTCCGCCATGATTTGCTCTATAACACAATCACACGGTGCCGGCACTTCGCTCATCATTTTCATCGCCTCAATTAGGCATACAGTTTGACCTGCCTTTACAGTGTCGCCAACCTTTACAAAAGGCTCACTTTCAGGCGAGGATGCGGCATAAAAAGTGCCTACTATCGGCGCATTTATCGTCGTCATTTGCGCTGTTTGCTGTTGCTCTGCCTCAAGCGGTGCCACCGCTTGGCTTTGGATAAGCATAGGCGTTTGTGCCAAATTGGCATAAGAGTTTCGCTCAAGTTCTATCATAAACTCGCCATCTTTAATTTTAAGACGGCCGAGTGATGTTGCGTTAAATTTTTCAATTATCTCAAAAATATCCTGCTTGTTCATCGGTTCTCTCCTTAATTCATTGCCTTCATACAAAGGGCGAAGCGACGAAATCCGACAAACTCTGTGTGGATTTAGCCCTTCGCCCGTTATTTTATGCTAATTTTTTCTCAACAAGTGTTACTATATCTGAAACGGTCTTCATGTTGGGCATCTCATCTTCCTCGATGGTGACGCCGAAAACCTCCTCAATTGCCATTACAAGCTCGACCGCCGCAAGCGAGTCTGCTTCTAAGTCATCTGCGAGATTTGCCTCCATTGTTACCTTTTCGATGTCACATCCCAGTGTTTCTGCCACCAGTTCTTTTAGTTTTTCAAAATCCATTTTTGTTCTCCTTTTAATATCGTTTTTAATTAAATATTTTTAAGTAAAATATTTTAAGCTTATTTTAAAGGCTTTTGTGCCGTTTGTCAAGAAAATTATGTTGTTTTTGGTAAAATTGCTTTTTTCAGCCTCACCTGTCAATCTTTATTGTTCATCAAAAAAGGCTGTATAATCGCCCTTGTATTTTCACTTCGTAATTTCTTGACTGTATCTTTTACAATTGATATAATACAGATATAAGTGATGTTAAAGGAGAGCTCCGTTATGTTTACCGAGAGTGAAATGCATTTTAACTCCTCGCACACCGGCAAAAAGATTTTTGCCACCGAGTATATTCCCGACACTGCCCCGCTGTTTATACTGCAAATTGCGCACGGCATCGGCGAACACGGTGGTAGGTATGCCCACTTTGCACGCTTTATGGCCGAGCAAGGCGCTTATGTAGTAGTCCCTGACCACTTAGGGCATGGGCGCTCTATAAATCAAGATGAACAGCGTGGCATGTTTGCCGAGCGTGACGGGTGGAACTTTGTGGTGTCCGACGTTGACAAGCTAAGGCGCATAGCCGAGCAAAAACACCCCGGAACGCCATATTTTCTACTTGGCCACAGCATGGGCAGTTTCATCGCCCGAACTTATGTCACAAAGCACTCTGACGGCATGACAGGCCTACTGCTGAGCGGTACCGGTTTCCCAAATCAGGCAAAACTGCAGATGGGAATTGTGCTTACCAACTCCATTCGCACCCTCAGAGGTCCCGAGCACAGAAGCAGGCTGGTGCGAAAATTGGCATTTGCCGACAGCAATCGGGACTTTGAACCGGTAAAAACGCCATCTGACTGGCTTAGCCGTGATGAGAGCATTGTTTTAGGACATATAAATGACGAAATGTGCCAATTTTTGCCGACGGTTTCCATGTATGGTGATATGTTTGAAGGTATTCGCTTTGTATGTGACCAAAAAAATGTCGAAAAAGTTTCAAAAACTCTGCCGATTTTGCTGTTTTCAGGTGATAAAGACCCGATAGGCGACCGTGGCGAAGGGGTTGTCGCTACATATAACAGCTATTTGGAGGCAAATTGCAGCGATGTACAGCTCAAGCTTTACCCCGAAGGACGGCATGAAATGCTCAACGAGCTAAACCGCAGTGAGGTTTACTCCGATTTGCTGGCTTGGATAAAAAGCAAAATTGAAAATAAAGGAAGTTTAATATGAAAATTATAAAAAATGCCTCGGCAGGCACCCTCGAGTCGAGCGATGCTTATGTTGAGATTTCCCCTTGTGAGGGGCAAAACAGTATCACTGTCGACTCGGTTGTAATGGCACAGTTTGGCGATGCTATCATGCAAACTGCCGAGAAAATGCTTACCCAATTAGGCGTAAGCGGCGCTAAGCTGAACATCAATGACAGGGGTGCGCTCGACTGTGTACTGCGTGCTCGTATTGAAACGGCGATATGCCGTGCCTCGGAGGTGGAGTAATGAGAAGATCCATGCTGTTTTTGCCGGGCAACACCCCTTCCATACTTATAAACGGTGACTGTTTGGGGGCAGATTGCCTGATTTTCGACCTTGAAGATGCGGTATCTCCGGCCGAAAAGGACTCGGCTCGTATCTTGGTGCGCAATGCCATAGCGGACATCGGTTTTGACGGAATTGAGACAGTTATCAGAATTAATGCCATTGACACTCCCTACTGGCAGGATGACTTGCGTCAACTAATCGCTTTGCGCCCTTCCTTTATCATGCCTCCCAAAGTGGGGTGTGCCGAGCATGTGTTGACCGTTGACCGATTTATAAGCGAGCTTGAAGCGCAACATGGCATAGAGCCGGGAACAATTGCCCTTATCCCACTTATCGAAACGGCGCTTGGAGTTGAAAATGCTTTTGAAATTGCACGCTGTTCGCCCCGTGTTGCGGCAATTTTCCTCGGGGCGGAGGATTTGACCGCCGATTTACGCTCAAAGCGCACCAAGGGCGGTGAGGAGATCGCATATGCACGCAGTCGCATTGTTTCGGCCGCTCGTGCTGCAAATATCGATGTTTACGACACCCCCTTCACCGATGTAAATGATGATGAAGGAGCGCTTGAAGATGCAATGCTCGCCAAAAGCCTTGGCTTTACCGGCAAGGCAAGCATTTCCCCTCGCCATGTGCAGGCAATTAACAGCGCTTTCAGCCCGTCACGTGCAGATATTGATTACGCATGCGAGGTGGTTGAGGCTATTGAGCGTGCCGCACAACAGGGCAAGGGTGCCGTTTCGCTCAGAGGCAAAATGATCGATGCACCGATAGTCGATAGAGCAAAGAGGACTATAGCGGACGCCAAGGCGCTGGGACTTTTGGGAGGAAATGCATAATGAACAAGATAGTTAAAGATATTAAGACCGCTATAGAACAGTCGGGACTGAAAAGCGGTATGACAATTTCCTTTCACCATCATCTGCGAAACGGCGACCATGTGCTCAACATGGTTATGGACTGTATCGCCGATGCAGGCATTAAAAACTTAAAGGTCAACGCAAGCTCGCTTTTTGATGTTCATGCGCCTCTTATCGGGCATATCAAAAGCGGAGTTGTGACCTCACTTCAGACAAATTATATGTCCAAGACTATTGGGCGTGCCGTTTCAGAGGGAGTGCTTGCAAATCCGGTTGAGTTTCGCACCCACGGTGGCCGTGCCGGCGATATTATGTGTGGCAACACCCCTATAGATGTTGCATTTATAGCCGCACCCACCTCTGACAATATGGGAAATGCCACCGGCAAGCACGGAAAATCTGCCTGCGGTAGCCTTGGATATGCTATACCCGACTCGAAAATGGCGGACAAGGTGGTCATAATCACCGATAATTTGATGCCCTACCCCGCTCCCGACTGGTCTATTTGCGAAACCGATGTCGATTTTGTCGTCACGGTTGAGCAGATTGGCGACCCGTCGGGCATTGTGTCGGGCACAACTAAGATTACCCGTGACCCGGTCGGGCTTGTTATGGCACGCACCGCCGTGTCGGTTATCGAGCATTGCGGTCTGCTTCAAGATGGATTTTCTTTCCAAACAGGCGCTGGTGGCGCTTCGCTCGCCGCCGCAAAGTATCTGAAAGAGGTCATGCTGGCAAAGCAAATCAAAGGTAGCTTTGCACTTGGCGGTATTACCTCCTATATGGTTGACATGCTTCGCAGCGGCTGTTTTTCCTCCCTCTTAGATGTGCAGTGCTTTGACCTTGACGCAGTGCAGTCGATTAAAGACGACCCACGCCACAAGGAAATTTCCGCCGTGCATTACTCTGACCCATATGCCCCTTCCTCTGCCGTGAACAGCCTTGATGTTGTTATTTTGGGTGGAACCGAAATTGACACCGACTTTAATGTAAATGTGCACACCGATTCAAACGGCTTTAT
>CAYJAS010000041.1:13279-14477 GCA_964367895.1 uncultured Oscillospiraceae bacterium
CGTGATTTTGTGCTTGAAACGATAAAGCTTGCAGGTGGCAACCCATGTCCGCCCATTATCGTCGGCGTTGGCATAGGCGGAACCTTTGACAAGGTGGCACTGCTCGCAAAAAAGGCATTACTTCGTCATACCGGCCAGCCAAATGAAAATGAGTATTATGCACAGCTCGAGAGCAGTTTGCTTGAGGATATCAACTCGCTGGGCATTGGGCCGCAAGGCTTGGGCGGAAAAACGACTGCGCTCTCTGTGGCTATTGAAACTTTGCCGACACATATTGCCGGTCTTCCGGTCGCCGTCAACCTTAATTGCCATGTCGCAAGACATCTTACCGAGGTGCTTTAGTATGAAAAAAATCAACACTCCACTGACAGTTGAAACGGTGCGCTCGCTCAAAAGTGGCGACAGTGTACTGCTGTCCGGCACAATTTTCACAGGGCGTGATGCGGCACACAAGCGCCTTTGTGACCTTTTGGAAAAAGGTGAGCCACTCCCCGTTGATTTGAGTGACGGAATTATATATTTTGTCGGACCCACTCCACCAAAACCGGGAGAGGTAATCGGCTCTGCCGGGCCGACGACCAGCTATCGTATGGATGCCTATTCCCCGTCGCTCATCGCCCTCGGCCTGCGTGGTATGATTGGCAAGGGCAAACGAGGGGACGAGGTTATCTCGGCTATGCGTGAGCATGGAGCGGTTTATTTCGGGGCAATCGGCGGTGCCGGCGCACTGCTCGGCAAATGCGTCAAAAGCTCTGAAATTGTCGCATATGAAGACCTCGGTGCTGAGGCAATACGCCGTCTTGAAGTAGTCGACATGCCGCTTGTGGTGATAATCGATAGTGAAGGCGAAAACCTTTACACCAAAGGCCCCGAGGCCTATTTGGCAAGTAAGAGCAAGTAGAATTGAATTGATTAGTAAAAAAGGACACTACTTAAGAGTAGTGTCCTTTCACATTTCTGTAGAGGAGAAGCTGCGCTCCTCCCCTACAAATTTCGCCTAAAATATCAGTGAGCTTTTTCCTCAAATTCAATATTTTTTCCGCATTTAGTACAGTGTCCGACCTTCTTTTTTGACCAAAACAGTCCTCTAAAATAGGTTTTGCAGTGAGGACACCTATTGACATAAAACATCAAAGATGTAGAAATAGCCAAACTGATAATCGCTATAATAAATAATGCAGCAATACCATAAATCATC
>CAYJAS010000042.1:0-14107 GCA_964367895.1 uncultured Oscillospiraceae bacterium
ACGGACGACCTGCTCATTACGAATGAGCTGCACTGCCAGCTGTGCTACACAAGCAAAGTTAATTATCGTTCATTATTATAACACAGACAGACTATATAGTCAATATTTTTTACAACTTTAAATCAAACAAAATAATTTTAAAAACAAGATGCAATTTAAATTATTTAATTGTTTAATTATTTTTCGCACTTATATATTTAAAATATTTCATTTTTAAAAAAGCAAAATTAAAATTTTAAAAAGCATTTTATTGTTATTTTTTAAATTCTAAAATCCAAAATTAAAAATTAAAATACTCATTCTTTTTCATCTTCGAGTTGTGGAATAAATCCTTTGGCAAACTTTCCTTTGCCCTTTGCTTTTACATAGAAATACCCGATAACGCTAAACACAAATGCACCGATGAAATTGACGAACATATCAAACATTGTGTCATGCAATCCTATATCCAAATAGCCGTTAATCGGTAGCACTTGACCGTTTACCGAAATCTCAGTAATCATATCTATTAGCACCGGCGAGTTTTCACCATTCGGATTTAAAACTACCGAATTGATGCTGCTAACAATGGTGTCTTTTTGCATATCAAGCCCCAAAAACATATCGGCACCATATTCAAAAAACTCCCACAACACACCTATTGTCATTGAAAAACAAAAGGCAGCGACTGCAACATAAATAGGCGAAAGATTAAGGCTGGTTTTTTTAGAAGTATTTAAAATATCAATAAAACCTATACCCACCGCTGCGCACAAAAATCCGTTTATTGTGTGCAAAATTGTATCCCAATTTTCAAATCGCAAATAATATTCATTTATTTCGCCCAATATTTCAGCGGAATAAATAAAAACTAAAACAATTACCATAAGTGTTGTAGGCAATTTAATTTTAAACTTTTTTTCAAAGAATGCAGGCGCCAGCAATAAAGCTGTAGTTAAAATGCAAACAAAAACGCTCTCATATTCGGCACGAAAAAATGCACGCACCATAGTCAATATTACAAGGCTCTGCAAAACAACATATACTGTATACTCCACACGATCTTTCTTAATATGCGCTATCAGATTTTTTAAAAACTTATTTTTCATCTGCATCCTCCAATCGGTTTTCAATATATGTAAATTATACCACATTGATGTGTTTGATTGCAAGCGCGAATAAATCCGCAATTTTAAATCTCATTTTTTAAATTAATTTAACTTTATTAATTAGCAAAATTATTTTGTCTAATATTATTTAAAAATAACCCTGTAACCAAAGCGGATACAGGGTTATTTTAATTAATTGCAATCTTTTTTGATAATTCTGCCACCTGTGCGCAGTCCCCAAACCTGACCCTCTTCGTCGGTCATAAAGAGCAGCTCCCCTCTTGACGGCCATCCGTCAAGCGACAGACGGTTGAAGGAATGTGTAGCATACCCAATCGGTTTCCCTTGCCTTGACAGCTCGAGTGCATCTTCTTCATTAAGAGTTATGTCAAAAGTTGTGCCCTCGCCCGAAGTGTATGTTCCACACGCGCTTTGTTTGGTGGAAAGCGACATTAGCCGTGGCTGATCACGCTCGGCGCTCGGCAATGGGGTCATACCTTCCATAAGCCTAAATACGGCATTTGAAACGGTGGCTACAGGCGCTCCGCTTGTGTTGCAAAGCACAATTACACCGACCTGCGCCTGCGGTGACCATGCCATATTTGTAGAAACTCCTGTAAGACTGCCGCCGTGCCCGTATATATTGAGCGCACCGATTTGTCTGGAGGAAATGCCGTACCCGTAATATTGCTGAAATGCATATTCTTGTCTGGGTTTGAGCATTTCACGAAGACTGTAATTGTCGATAATTCCTTCCCCACCGGTCATCAGCATACGCAAATAACGCTCCATGTCTGCCATGGTCGATTTCATGGCTCCACCGCCGTTGAGGGCGAACGCATTGTCGTAAAAATCAAAGCCCGATTTCAATTTATCATTCTCATTTTTGTAGAGCACAGCGGTGTTTTCATCGTTCAACGGGGCGATGAAATCGCAACCGCTTCTTTCCATGCCGAGTGGTTTTAAAATATTCTCGGTGACATACTCTGTATAACTACCGCAGCCGCCGTGTATACGAATTATCTCGGAAAGAAGTGCATAACCGTCATTTGAATAACTCATATATTCGGCAGGCCTTCCGATAAAGTCGGTTCGGCTGTTCATTCTGTCTGCAACAAGCCTTCCTGCATGTTGTGCAAGCTGTGTATTGCAGGTCAGCTCTGCTTTGCCATCCTGCCATATTTCAAGGGTTTCCGCAACCTGTTGCACAAGTATTCGCTCCATCGGGTAATATCCGGCGCAGTGGCTCATCAGATGCCAAACAAGCACCTTTTGGTCACGAGCATCATAATTGGGTAAGTATTCAGACACAGGAGCGTAAATATCTATGAGCCCCTTTGATGCCATCTGCATAATGCTCAGGCAGGTGAAAGATTTTGTGATAGATGCAAGCCCAAAAATCGTATCTTGATTAATTCGCTGTTTGTTTTCAACATCTCTATAGCCTGAAAAACTCTTGTAAATGGTGGTCTCTTTGTCAATAACCGCAACAGCCATGCCTGAAATATTGTTTTTCGCTATAATTTCTTTGATAAGCTCATCGAGCTGTATGATTGCCGTTTCACTTAGCTTTACCATGAAAATCTCCATTCTGTGTTTAGGGTGTCACACATAAATACGAATATTTTTCGTCATCAAACAACCGTTATTATTTGCCCTCATGGCACAATCTTCAACATTGTTACAGGCAAAAGCGCTAGGGGGTTTGGGGGCGCATACGCAACGCCCCCAACACTTTTTGCATACTTTTTGGGGTCAAAAAGTATGTGGCGGCGGCTCCATAGCCGCAAACTCTCGTCCAAAACCTTCGTCCTCTCGCAAGAGGTGGCGGAGCGACGAGGGCGTCGCTCCCTACAGATCGAGACAGCGGACGACCAACGACCGCCTCTACAATCAATAACAGAAGTTTAGCGATGTGAGTTCAACTCCCGTCACCCTAAGACAGCACAACCTCACCGTCTGCCACCGTAGCAGTGACAGCGGTGATGGGGTTTTCGTATGCCGATATTATCATCATTGCAACCTTGTCCTCCACCTGTTTTTCAATCAAGCGACGAAGGTTTCGAGCACCGTATTTTATCGAATATCCCTTGTCTGCGAGATAGTCGGGCAATGTTTCATCCCAAGTAAAGGCAATGCCACCACGCTCGAGTGCTTTTTTGAGGTCACCGAGCATAATATGACAAATGGAGACAAAATCCTCTCTGCTGAGCTGATTGAAGCTTATAACCTCGTCAATACGGTTTATAAACTCAGGCCTCATTATATCGGACAGCGCCTTAAGCGCCTTTTCTCTTCCCTGCTCGGTGGTCGTTCTACCAAATCCGACCGAGCCACCCTTGTGGTCAGAACCCGCGTTTGAGGTCATGACAATAATTGTGTTCTCAAAGCTGACATAGCGCCCTTGGGCATCGGTTATGCGCCCATCGTCCAGTATCTGCAGTAGCATATTGAGCACATCGGGATGTGCTTTTTCAATTTCATCAAACAGCACTACGCTATACGGGCGACGGCGGATTTTTTCGGTCAGCTGACCGGCTTCATCATATCCGACATATCCCGGAGGGGCGCCTATAAGCTTGCTTACGCTGTGTTTTTCCATGTATTCGCTCATATCAAGGCGCACCAGAGCATCTTCGCTGCTGAAAAGGTCTTGCGCAAGGCATTTTACCAACTCTGTCTTTCCGACACCGGTCGGCCCGACAAATACAAAGGAAACCGGGCGCAGTTTTTCACTTATACCCGCTCTACGACGGCGTATCGCAGAGGAAATCGCCGATATCGCCTCAGCTTGACCGATAACACGACTTTGAAGTCGCTGTTCAAGCTTTGCAAGGCGCTCAAAATCCTGCTCCTTTATTCTGCTGGCCGGTATTTTTGTCCAAAGCTCGATAACACGTGACAGATCATCAACCGTCAAAGTGGGAATGGGTACGCTTTCAGCCTCGTGTAACTGTTGCTCTACACGAAGTTCGGAACTTTTCAGCTCGGCCACCTTGGCAAACATGCTCTCGTCCTGCTGTTCTGCAAGAGCTTCCTCACGCTGATAGATAATCTCAGCAAGTTGCTCTTTCAGACGTTGTGCCTCAGATAGAGCGGCATTTTTCAGGTTGACATCGGAGCAAGCCTCGTCAAGCAGGTCTATTGCCTTGTCGGGCATAAATCTGTCGTTGATATATCTGTCAGCTAAATAAACCGCTTGTCGCACCATCTCGTCGGGAATTTGCACTTGATGATATTCGGCATAATAGCTTTTAACGCCACGAAGTATTTCAAAGGTCTCCTCAAGCGACGGTTCATTTATAATGACCGGCTGAAAACGCCGCTCAAGTGCGCTGTCTTTTTCTATGTGTTTGCGGTACTCCTTAAAGGTTGTGGCGCCGATCACCTGCACCTCACCTCTTGAAAGTGCCGGTTTGAGTATGTTTGCGGCGTTCATGCTACCCTCAGCATCGCCTGCGCCGACTAAATTGTGCACCTCATCTATGACAAGTATTATGTTTCCAAGGGCTTTGACCTCATCAATAAGGCTTTTCATGCGCCCTTCAAACTGCCCTCTAAACTGTGTTCCGGCCACCATTGAGGTCATATCGAGTAGCCAAACCTCTTTCTTTTGCAGTTTAAAAGGCACTCTGCCGGAGGCTATACGTTGTGCAAGCCCCTCTGCAACCGCAGTCTTTCCGACTCCGGGCTCACCTATTAGGCAGGGGTTGTTTTTCTGCCTACGGTTGAGTATTTGAATTACACGCTCTGTTTCATTGTCACGGCCGACAACCTTGTCGATTTTGCCGTTTGCCGCACGCTCTGTGAGGTTAAGGGCATAATTCGAAAGAAATTTCTTCTTTTTTCCCGGCCCTTTTCTGGAGGGGGCATTGCCGTTCTCCTCTTTTTCTGGGGTAGATGGTGCCGGTTGCTCAGACTTGTTTTCCGGCTTTTGACGCTGTGACATCAAGTTAAAAAACGGAAAAGCGGGCGCGCGTGACGGGGTTTTTTCGTCGTCATCATCGTCAGCTTCGGTATCACCGCCCGGCGATTGCATTCCCGACAGCATGTTTTCGATCATTTCACCGCCGCCCGACATCAGCTCATTTGACATTGCGTCTAAATCGTCATCGCTGATGCCGAAACGCTCCATCAAATCATTGACAGGCTTAATGCCCAGCTCTTTGGCGCATTTGAGGCATATTCCCTCATTGACCGTTTTGCCGTTCTCTTGTTTATTTATAAAAACGACAGCTATGTTTTTTTTGCATCTTGCGCAAGTTGGTAAATTCATTCTTTGGGATCTCCTTTTTCAGTGGCTTGGGCATTGAGCTCAACGCCCCGTTTGATATAAGTGATAAAAGCCGCAATGCCGAGCAATAGTGAAATCGACAAAAGCGTTAGCTTTAAGCCTTCGGGCATACCGAAAATTAAAATTATTGCAAGCACGGTGTAAAATAAAAATGTTCCCACCTTGCCGAGCATGTTTGACATCTGCATATTTTTGAGCTTTTTATAAAACAAAAAACTACAAACTCCTTGCGCCGCCTCTTTGACAAAGAAAATGGCAGTGATCCACAGAGGCACAAGCCCCGAAACAGTGGTAGAAATCAAGGCGGCACAAACCATGAGTTTGTCGGCAAGAGGGTCAAGTATTTTTCCGAGCAAAGATATTTGATTTAACCTTCTCGCCAGCTGTCCGTCTACAAAATCGCTCACTCCGGCAAGCAGGAATATAATGCCCGACAGGGCAATTCCATTTTCAATGGGCGAAAAAAATGTCAAAACAAAAAGTGGTACGAGAACAATTCTAAAAGACGAAATAATGTTGGGTATTGTCAAAGCAGTTCCCCCTTATATTAATTCCAGCTATTCGATTATAGAGGCGATTGTTCCGCCGATTACGCTGTCACGCAGTGCCTGTCGGCTTAAATTGAGCTGATCGCCGCTTTCGGGTGCAAAATGAAGTATTCCCCAACAAAGCGCAAAAATCAGCACAAGCCCGGAAATCGCTCCTAAAATTGCTCCCGCCATCTTGTTCAAGGTACGCAAAACGGGAATGTCAAAGCTAAGTATATTGCACACCACGGTAACCGCCAATTTGACAACAAAGAAGATTGCAATAAAGGCGAGCACAGGGGCAATCATATCGGCGATATAAGCTGAAATCTGCTCTACAAGCTGTTGTCCTGAGGTTGCGCTCAGCGTATCGATATATTGGGCAGCGATAGCCTCAATATTCTCAGGCAGCGCCGCCGTGAGCACCTGCTCGGCAATAGAGGCAAGGTCAAGCGACGAAATAGCCGTTTGAATCGGCCCTATAATGACTTCGTAAATCATCGGCGAAAAGCTGTCGCCCAGCATCATACCGCAGATAAGACCGCCCACAGTACCACCAATGCCGGAAATTGCCTTAAATGCTCCCTTTCGAGCGGTGTTTACAACGGTAAAGACAAAAACAATTAGCAAAACAAGATCAAGTATCAGTGACATATTTGCGATAAGAGCCAATTCATTTATAAAACTTAAGTCCATTTCATTCTCCTTTTAAGACATCAGGCGCTTCCCCGGTCAGTTTAGAAGCACTATCGGCATAAATTAAAACAGGATGACCGTCTGCGGTAACATAAACATCACGGGCGTTTTGAGCATCAAAACTTTGCACCAAAGGGTCTGACGGGCTGTTTAAATCTATCACAACGGCACTGTCGTCCATCAGCATGGTAGCGACTTGACCGCCCCAACCTACACCGCCAAAACTACCGTTAAATCGATTTGTATAGCTTACATTTCCGGCACTGTCGCACAACATCAGTGTAGTGCTCTGGTTTTTACCGCTCCCCTGCGTGAAAGTCAATAGCGGCATTGCTTCATCGTCATGCACAAAGGCGGTGAGATGCTCATAAGGCTGTTGCCATACTTGCTGTCCGTCTATATTATACATGCAAACAGCCTGTTCGTGAAGTATTATTATTGTATCGTCGCCATAATATTTTGCCGAATAAACGGCATTTTCCCCTAAATCTATAACGCTCATGGGCTGTTCCTGCCCTATTTCAAAGGTCAAAAGCCTTGAACTGACCTGACTTTCCTCACGCAATATGCACAGTGCGGAGAAAGTTTTGCCATCGGGCGAAACAGTGGCAGATAAAATATAATATTCCGAGGTGTGCCATTTTAGCAGTTGATTTCTGTCATCATCGTATATGGTCACAGCGGCACGGTATCCGCTCTCATCGGTGACCAAGGCAAAATAATCATTGCTACTCAGCGACCCCGACAAAATCGGGCCATCTGTTTCGGCCGAAGCCAAAACCGAGTAGCTGGTCATAATCGAGTAGCCTGTGTTACCCGCATCGTAAATCAAAGCTTGATTGTCCGACAGCGACATAACCGGATTTACATATCCGAGCTGTGCGCTGAAGTCACCCTCCTCATATCCGCTTGCAAAGGTGAACCCAACTTCGGAAATTACCGCCAACCCTGCTTCAAAGGGGCGAACCTCGGTGCTTATGCCCGGCTCAAAATCGTAATGGGTAAACTCACCGCTTCGCTCCGAGTTTGCCTGCATATAAACGGTTACACGGCGAAGGGCCTCCCAAGAAATCTCGTCACCAAATTGCCACACCATGGAAACAATCGCCGCAAGCATGGTGAGTAGTGCTATAGAGCGAAGTGTTCCGACGATGGCCAGTCGCCTGTCGGGGCGAAATTTTGTTATATTGTCCTTTGGCGAAGCTGCCTGATTTTGCTTATTCATTAATTACCTCTGAAAAAAATCTCGGTCATATCTTTGGTTTGTCATATAAAGACCACCCGGAGGCAAAGTTGCGCCGGCACGTGCCCGCTGACGGGAGGCAAGAATGTCCGGAATACTGTCGGGGTCAATTTTTCCGTTTCCGCAATAAAGCAAAGTACCCGATATAGCTCGCACCATATTGTAGAGAAACCCATCGGCACATACTGTGATATATATTTGATCGCCGTTTGAGTGAACCTTGCAATATTTAATAGTGCGCACTGTGCTTTTAACCGGAGTCCCTTCACTTTTAACGGCGGCAAAGTCGAGCTTGCCGACAAAATGCTCTGCGGCACGGGACATAGCGGTGACGTCAAGGGCATGGGGGTAAAAATGCGCCCTATCTTGCAAAAAAGGGTCACGGGTACCGGCATTGTGTATTATATAAGTGTACTCTTTGTCTATACATGAAAAACGGGAGTCAAAATCGTCCTCTGTCTCGGTGGCCTTGTGAATTACAATACAGGAAGGAAGTCGAGCATTTAGCGCACCGGGCAGGCGTTTAAGCGGAATTGTGGTATTTAGTTTTGCATTTGCCACATATTTTTTTGCGTGCACTCCGGCATCTGTCCTCCCGCACCCCGAAAGATATGGATTTCCACCGCACAAATCGTGCAGTGCTCGCTCAATCGTTTGCTGGATTGTATCTGCGTTTTTCTGCCGTTGCCAGCCGTGGTAATCTGTGCCCATAAAGGACAGGGCAAATGCTATGTTCACAGAGAAAACCTCCCAAGCAAAATGACAATTGGGATAAGAGCGGCGAGAATAATCGCTCCGAAAATGTCGATTTTAGAGAATTTTAAGCTATTGAGCCGTGTCCTGCCCTCACCGCCTTTATAAAGGCGACATTCCATTGCGGTCGCAAGCTCATCGGCACGGCGAAATGCTGAAATAAACAGCGGTATAAGCACCGGTGTCAGTGCCTTTGCTCTGCGAATGACACTTCCGCTCTCAAAGTCTGAGCCACGAGCCTTTTGCGCCGACATTATTTTATCGGTCTCCTCAATCAAGGTGGGGATGAAGCGCAGTGCGATGGTCATCATCATGGAAAACTCGTGCACCGGAACCTTGATTTTTTTGAGCGGAGCGAGCAAGGTTTCAAGAGCGTCCGCAAGGGCTATCGGCGAGGTGGTATAGGTCAGCAAAGAGGTGGCGCAAATAAGCAAAATTATACGCATAGCCATAAATGCCGCCATACGTGCGCCTTCTATCGTAACGGTAAGCACCCAAACGGTGAAAATCGGGGTGCCCGGGGTTGCAAACATATTTATAAAAGCGGTGACAAGCACTATAATTATCAGCGGTTTCAGCCCTCGCACAATCAGCTTAGGTGAAATGCGAGAAATTGCAATGGCGATTGCAATAAAGAAAAAGCAAAAAAAGTATCCCGAAAAATTGTCCGATGTGAACAGGGCGGCGATAAAGACAATCAGCCCGATCAGTTTTGTGCGTGGGTCAAGCCGGTGCACAGCACTTTTGCCGGGGAAAAATTGCCCCAAGGTGATGTCTTTAAGCATTGCGGCGCCCCCTCTCAGCCTTAAGCAGTTCGGCGGCATATTTCACGGTGTAAACTGCGTCGTCTATAAAAACCCCTCGCCTTTTGAGCTCCAAAAATACTTGGGTTATCTGGGGCACATCAAGACCTGAGGCGATAAGCTGTTCAGCACGAGAAAAAACCTGCTCCGGCGTGCCTTGCATAAGTATTTTGCCATCAGCAAGCACGACAATACGCTGTGCAAGCCGTGCGGCATCTTCCATGCTGTGGGTGACAAAAATAACCGTTGTGCCATGTTTTTGCTGGTACTGCTTGATATAAGAGAAAATCTCCTCACGACCCTCCGGGTCAAGGCCTGCCATCGGCTCATCGAGCACAAGCACCTCCGGCTCCATTGCGAAAACACCGGCGAGAGCAACACGGCGCTTTTGCCCTCCCGACAACTCAAAAGGCGATTTTTCAAGCAACTGTTCTGCTATTCCGACACTTTCGGCGGCAGATTTGACACGGCGGTCTACTTCCTCCTTGTCAAGCCCCATATTTTTCGGCCCAAAGGCTATATCGAGATATACCGTCTCCTCAAATAGCTGGTGCTCCGGGTATTGGAAGACAAGCCCAACGGCAAATCGTGCGCCCAGCGTCATCTCCTTGCTTTGGTGTATATCCTCACCGCCCACTTCAACCGTTCCGCTTGTCGGCTTGAGAAGTCCGTTAAAATGCTGAATAAGGGTGCTTTTACCACTGCCTGTATGCCCGATTATAGCGAGAAACTCGCCCTTTTGCACCTCCAAGTCGACATTGTCAACTGCAGTTTTTTCAAAGGGCGTTCCAACGCTGTATTTAAATGTAAGTCCGGTTAATTTGAGTACCTGGTTCAAAGTTTTTCTCCCAAATATTTCATAATTTCATCGGCGCATTGTTCAACCGTCATCGCTTGCAAGTCGCACCCATCAAGCAAATGCATAAGCTGTACCGTTTGAGGCACCGACAGCGACAGGTCATACATACGCTCCACCTGGGCAAAAATACGCTCAGGCTTGTCGTCCATGACGACTGTACCCTCACTCATAACTACGACACGGTCGGCGTAAGTGGCCTCATCCATATGGTGGGTTATCAGCACTATGGTGATGCCGTGCTCCTTGTTAAGGCGCACAATTGCCGACATAACCTCCTGCCTACCTGAGGGGTCGAGCATGGCCGTCGGCTCGTCGAGCACAATAATTTTCGGCATCATAGCGAGCACTCCGGCTATTGCAACACGCTGTTTTTGCCCGCCCGACAGCAAATGCGGTGCATGGCGTGCGTGTTTTGTCATGCCGACAGCTGCAAGAGCATCATCTACCCGACGGCGGATTTCTGAAGGGGCAATACCCATATTTTCGCAAGCAAATGCGACATCCTCCTCCACCACATTGGCGACAATTTGATTGTCGGGGTTTTGAAAAACCATTCCTGCACGGGAGCGAATGTCAAACAGCCTATTTTGGTCTGAGGTCGGGATGCCGTCTATGTAAACACTGCCTCCGCTCGGAAGCAAAATTGCATTGAGAGTTTTGGCAAATGTGCTTTTGCCACTGCCGTTGTGCCCAAGTACGGCGACAAACTCGCCGGGCAATATGTCAAGTGACAGGTCTGAAAGAGCCTGTGGGGTGTCGTCATCTTCACTATAAGAAAAAACAAGGTTTTTTGCGGAAATTATCGCCATAATTGCACCTACTTATTTATTTTGCCATCCATCTTCCTGTGGCACCGCACGGAAGGGATAGCCCGGTAGCGCTGACCGGCAAGCCAAGTTCGCCCGACTGCACCGAACCGCCAAACCGAGGCGAGAGCACCGAGCCGAGAAGATATGCCGAGACAGATGGGGATATTCCCGCCGTATATGAATTGAGCACAACAAACAACGGATTGTCACTGAGCACTTCGGAACACAGCTTTACAAAGTCGTAAATATTGTCCTCAAACCGCCAGATTTCACCCGAAGGGCCTCTGCCGTAAGAAGGGGGATCCATGATTATACCGTCATACCGTCTGCCACGGGTGATCTCTCTGCGTATAAATTTGGCGCAATCGTCTACAATGTATCGTATGGGCGCTTCGGACAGTCCGCTTGATTTGGCATTTTCCTTCGCCCAGCTGACCATGCCCTTTGCGGCATCAACATGGCAAACATTTGCCCCTGCCGCCGCCGCCGCCATTGTGGCACCGCCGGTGTAGGCAAAGAGATTTAATATGTTTACCTGCTTGCGAGTGCGACACATGGAGGATATAAAATCCCAGTTTGCCGCTTGCTCTGGAAAAATGCCGGTATGCTTGAAATTCATCGGCTTTACATTAAAACGCAAACTACCGTAATTAATATGCCAGCTTTCGGGCAGAGATCTTATCTCCCATTTGCCTCCTCCGCTCTGTGAGCGGTGATAAGTAGCGTTTGCCTTGCTCCAATTTCGCTCATTTGACGGTTGCCAAATAGCCTGAGGGTCGGGGCGCACCAAATAATGCTCACCCCAACGCTCAAAACGCTTTCCACCGCCACAGTCGAGCAGTTCATAATCTTGCCATTTATCGCTAATCCACACACAAGTGTCCTCCGAATATTTTATATCAGCTCATTTTACCATTAAGTAATGTATATAGTCAAGTGTCAAGGCGATTATTACAAGCAAATTCTAAGGAGATATACCTGCCCAAAATACCGATTTTATACTACAATATCATAGCAATTGCAACAAAAAATCAGCATACAGGCAAAAAAAGGGTTGACATTTTGCTCTAACTAAAAGATAATTTAAATATTCGTAACAAAATAACGGATATCTTATAGTATAATCTCTACAAGATCTAAAATGAAGGATGGTTTAAAAAATGGGAAAAGGTTCAAGAACACGTAAAATGCACAATGAGAGTGTTGTGCCAAAGGAGCCGGAGAGCAGCAGTTCAAACTCAAAGAAACTTTTAATGCGTATAGTTGCCATATTGATTGGCGTAGCATTTTTAGGCGTATTTGTATTTGCAATACTCTTTTCAACGGGAACGCTTCAGCGTTCGCTCACAGCAATTGAGGTCGGTGATGAGGGCATTTCAGCTATGGATTTCGGAATATTCTACAGCGATGTGCGCACACAGTTTTTATCGCAAAACGGCACTTATCTCGAAATGTCGGGATACACTATCGACTCAACATTTGACTCACAAGTCTCTATTTTCGACATCACAATGACATGGGGTCAATATTTCAATGAGCAGGCAATCTCACAGGTAAAAAATATGCTCGTGCTGATCCAAGAGGCTGAGGCAAACGGACACACATACTCGGAAACACTGCAAACAGAGATAGACCAGTACATGGTCGATTATCAAGAGGCTGCCGCCGAATACGGTGTATCTTATGAGGATTATATCTCGCTTGTATACGGTTCAAATGTAAATTCCGAAGATGTTCGCCGAGTAGTGGAACTTCGCTTTATGAGCTCGGATTATTATGATGCTGTATATGACTCCACAGAAGTCACAGCCGACGATATCGAGGAGTATTATCTCAAAAACTTAGACAGCTATGATGTTGTCGATGTATACACCAGCGTTTTCCCCTACACAACTTACACCTATACCGCACCGGCAGAGGGTGAAAGCGTTGCTGAGGGTCAGCCCGAGAGTGAGGAAGAGGCAGCCGCAATGACCGAGGAAAGCAAAGCTGAGGCTAAAGCTGAGGCAGATGCAATGCTTGAAGCGATAACGGACGAGGCAAGCTTTGATGTCGTAGCCGAGGAGATATTCAACGAGGCACAGGCAGAAGTTGAGCTTGAAGAGGGCGAGGAAGCGCCCGAGTTTGAGAGCGCATTCCAAACCGTTGAACTTGCTACCGCTTCGGGAGCAACCGGCGATTGGTACAAAGACGCAGCGCGTCAAGAAGGCGACAAAGAGGTTATAGACCAGGAAGGCTCCGGCTACTATACCGTTGCTTACTTTGTTTCACGCTATACAGATCCGACAATGACCGCTTCGGCACGTCACATTTTGCTTGAGCTTGAAGAGTATCCCACAGATGCTACAGACGAGCAAAAAGAGGAAATTGACCTTGCAAACGACCTGCTTGAGGGAGAAGCCGAGACAATCTTAGAGCAATGGAAGGCAGACGGCGCAACAGAAGATGGTTTTGCAAAGCTTGCAGAGGAACTCAGCGCTGACCAAGGCTCTGTATCAAACGGCGGCCTGTATGAAGATTTCTCAGAGGGCGACATGGTCGAGGAGTTTAACGACTGGGTGTTCGAGCAGGACAATGAGCATGGCGATACCGGCGTTGTAAAGACCGATTTCGGATATCATATCATGTATTTTGTCGAGTACGGCAGACCGGCATATGAAATAAGCATTGAAACAACCTTGAAAGATGATGCTTACACCACCTATTACGCCGAAGCAGAGGCAAAATACCCCCTCGAAACAATAGATTACGCAATAAGCCTTTCATAAAAGCATAATAAAAGCCGTCGGGATTTACCCCGACGGCTTTTATTATTCAAAAAATCCGGAATCATCGCCCTTCCAAAACAGAGCGGCAAAGGCAAAAACGGTAGCCAATCCTGCGGCACCAAAGGCAATCTCAAAAACACCTTTCAGTGAGGTCGGAGCGAGAAACATTGCAATTACAAGCACTATCTCGATAGCAAAACAAACAAAGACAGCTATCAAGCGCTTTTTGCGTTTTGTAAATTTCATATTATGCCCTCCGTTTGCCAA
>CAYJAS010000043.1:0-14004 GCA_964367895.1 uncultured Oscillospiraceae bacterium
GTGTAGTGAAAAAAAGGACAAAGTCTCGCATGGAAGGGCAAAAAAGTATATTGCCTAAACTGATTATCTTGTCAATGGCATTTATTGTCGGCGCCATAGCCGGCAGCTATTTTGCCGCATTTATGGACAGCGCCGATGTGGTGGATGCCTATATTAATCCGGATGTTGCGGCGGTCGCTTCGCTCGGCGGTGCAGTTTTGCTCGACGTCGGATTACTTGCCGCAATTTTTCTCTCTGCCTTTTTGCCGTTTGGCGGATTTTTGCCTCCCCTTTGCATGGCGCTGAAAGGCTTCATGCTGGCAATTCCGGTTACCGTTTTTATAAAAACACTCGGAATAAACGGATATTTTACAGCATTTTTTGCGGTTTTTTTCAGTGGTTTTTTAGTGCTATGCTGCCTAATTTTGCTTTCTCTACAGGCTATTGATATTTCACTTTGTCGCCGTGGCAGAGGCAAGCGAATCATGCCTATTGACAGCGCATATTTTATTACAGCGGTGGTATGCACTTTTATCACCATCTTGTGCGGAGTGCTTCACACTTTTGTCACTCCGCTTCTTTGCCAAACGGCTCTTTCGGTATTTTCAAATATTTCTTAATTTAAATCGGAATTTAAAAAGGTGATGCTTAGGCATCACCTTTTTAAAAATAGCTAATTCTATTTTTACTTTTTAAAGTTTTTAAAAATTACTCAAGTGTTTGCTCGACTGCCTCAATAAATGCCGGTGGGTTTATAATAGGGTTAAAATCGGCACCAATTGCGGCGGTTTCAAGCAACAGGCTTTTCATCTGTTCGGCGCTGAGCTCGGGATTTACCTGCCAGCCAAGGGCGCACACACCGGCCGCATACGGAATACCCCAGCTAAGTCCGCCGACACCGGTATATTGAAACGAGGGTTCCCCTTCAATATACTCCTCCGCTACCGTTCTAAGGGAGCAAGGAACGGCAAGATTTCCGGCAGATAGAGCGCCATAATCTTCCATATCCGGCCATCCGGCTTTGTATTGAGTAGGATCTTCCCTGTCGTCACCGCTGAGATAAGCCGAGGCGATGAATCCGGTGGGAAAATTACCTCGGCAGTCAATCACCATTATTCCCGCTTGCTGTGCGGCCTCTACCGCCGGCTGCCACATCTCGGTGTTTTCTGTAAAAGGATATCCCGACGGGGCGGCAGAAATCGAAACAACCCGTATTTTTTCATCCTCCGGCAGAGCCTCATTTTGCTCTATAACCCAGTAAAGTGCGTCTGCTTGAAATTTGCTGTCTGCCGTCCACGATGGGGCGGCGGCAAAATATACCTTTGCGCCCGGCGCAACGCCGATGGTCTCACCAACAAGCAGGCTTACCACTGCCGGAGCGTGCATTGAGCCGGTGCCCTCCGGTACTTCACAGCCGGTATCATGATATGCGGCTATCTTCCCTTCAAATTCTGGGTGGTTGAGCAGTAAATTCTGATCGATAATGGCAACATTTACACCCTCGCCTGTAATTCCACGCTCGTGTAAATCTCTCACACCCAAGCCCGGATTTTTAGCCTCCTCCATTACCTGCTCTAAAATATCCTCCGACCCTTCGAGCACTGTCAGTTCATTGAAGGTGAAGGTGGGTATATCCTTCGGGTCGTACATCCCCTCCTCGAAATAATAGCTTATGTCATCGAAATCAAATGCCGTATATCCTCTTATATCATCATAAGGTTCTGCAGGTGTTTGAGCAGGGGTAGGCTGTTCTGCGTTACATGCCGACAGTGTAAAAAACAGTGCCAGCAATAAAACTAAAACCGATTTCGTTTTCATAATTATTGCTCCTTTTTTGTCGCACTAATAATTCTTTTCCCTACTATCAGATATTTAATTGATGTTTTTCACATAGCACTTTTTAGCTTTTTAAAATAACCCTCACTCAATTTAAAAGTTTTTAAAATTATGCTTTTTGGGCAAGTTTTTCAAACTCGTCAATCATTTGGACAATTTGATCGAGTGAACGCTTCCAAAAATCTTTGCTGCGCACATCTATATTTGCGAGAGCGCAAACTTCTGCAATGTTCATTTTTCCGGTTGCTTTTAAAAGTGTGTTGTAGTCGTTTATAAACTCATCACCCTTTTGCTCATAAATTGAATAAAGACCGAGTGAGAAAAGCAATCCGAAAGCATATGGGAAGTTATAAAAATTACGCTCCGGCATATAATAGTGCACTTTATTAAGCCACATATATGGGCTTAAGAGGTCGTTATCAAGTCCGTCACCATAGCTCTTTTTCTGAGCACTTATCATCAGCTCATTTATCTCACTGACCGACATTTGCGCATCTGCCCTTTTTGCCATAAACTCGCTCTCAAAATAATAGCGAGATAAAATATCAACAGTGACCGCAACCGCACTTAAAATACTAAATCCGATAAAGGAGAGTTTTTCATCATCGCCGATTGTTTTTAAAAGTTCTGCTTTTAAAACTTGCTCGCAAAATGTAGATGCAGTTTCGGCAAGCGGCATTGGATATGATGTATTTAAAATGCTTTCATCTACAAGTTGCCTGCCGTGGAAAGCGTGTCCGAGCTCATGTGCAAGGGTATTTACATCTTTAATATTGCCGTTAAAATTGGTCAATATTCTGCTCTGTTTTATCGGGTGAACACCTGAACAAAATGCTCCGCTGCGCTTACCTTCACGGGGTTCATAATCGACCCAGTTGTTGTCAAAAGCTTCTTTTGCAAGGTCGTGAAGCTCCTGGCTAAATCCCTTGAAAGCCTTGAGCACCAGCTCTTCCGCCTGTTCTATTGTGTACTTTTTATCGGAGTTTCCGACCGGTGCGGTAATCTCATAATAGGGCAGTCCTTTTTCGTATCCGAGCAATTTACCCTTTATTTTATAATATCTTCTAAGCTGTGGCAAATACTCCTCGATGCTTGCTATAAGCGCATTTAAAGTTTGCTCATCCATGCGGCATTCATTTAAAGTCATTTGAAGCGGTGAACTGTATCCTCGAAGTTGCGCGACGGTGATTACCTCGCCTTTTAAATTGTTCAGGCAAGCCGCCGATATTTGCGAATATCCTTCATACGCTTTTGTTTCGGCATGAAATCTTGCAAGTTTAACAGCCTTGTCTTTTGTCGTCGGGAGTTGCGGAATTGCCGTAACCGGAATTATTTTTTTCTCGCCGTCCTCTTCAATTTCCGCCATGGCTTGTGAAGAAACTTTTCCCTGCAATTGCGCCCAAGCGGCAGAGCCTGTCAGCTTCATTTTGGAAATTAAAATTTCCTCTTTTTCGCTCAATTTATACTTTGACATTTGTACAATTTCTTTTAGGAAAAACTCATGCTCTTTTAAAATATCCGACTGAAAAATTAGCTGGTCAAGATTTTCACATTTTGCTATGTAATTCTCAAATGCAGTTTGAGCGGCTACAAGCTCACTTCTGTATTTCGACACTTTCCCCAAATAAGATGCCGACAATTCGTCTTTGCTGTTTGTAGTGGTTTGCAAATAGCTAAACGAACGCAGTTTAAATGTCAGTGAATTGTACTCAGCATAAAGCGAAAGATATTTTTCAATCTTCTCTTTTGCATCATTATAATCGCAAAATGTTTTTTTGCAAAACTCGCTCATAACTGCGCCTGCATTTTTTAATTTTTCAAGATCGCTTTTAAATTGTTCTGATTCATAGCTACTGTAAATTGCATCAAGACTCCATTGATATTTCATTTTAATTTCTCCTCTTTTAAAATATTTTAAAAATTATTTTTTATTAAAATTGTTATCGTCCCATTTGTCAATTAAATATTCAATTTCGGTTGTAAAGTTTTTAAGATCACGATTTGTGTACCCTTTTAAGCGCCTGATAAGATCAACAAGCTTTTGCCCTGTTTTAAGCAGTTTTGTATACAGCGGCCGTTCCTCGTTTTCCTGTGTTCCGCGTTTTTTGACCGGAGTAAATCCTGCTTTAATGACCTTATTGTCAATCAGGTCAAACTGCTCTGTATATTCTGGCATATGTGCTGGCAAGCCGAGATCTCTTAGGCTTTGTGCAAACTCCGGAATAATATCATAATCGCCGTGCACCGTAAAAATATTGGTCGGCTTCGGGCTGAAATATGAAAGCCATTCGATAAGTTTATCTTTGTCCGCATGTGATGACAGACCGTGGAAATTGACTATTTTAGCATTTACCGCTATTGTTTCGCCGAACATTTTTACCTCACTTGCCCCTTCAAGCAAGCGACGGCCAAAGCTTCCTTCTGCTTGATATCCGACAAAAACAACTGCGCTGTCCTTGCGCCATAAATTGTGCTTTAAATGATGGCGTATACGGCCGGCATCGCACATTCCGCTTGCCGAAATAATGACCTTTGGCTCTTTATCAAAATTGAGCAGTTTTGACTCTGCCGTACTTTCGCACAGGCGAAGACCCGGGAAAGTCAGCATTCGAATACCGTCTGAGGTCAGCTCTCTCGCTTCCTCGTCTACATATCCGTGCAAATCACCCGAAAAGATGCGTGTCGCCTCTTTTGCGAGTGGGCTGTCCACCACAACGGTAAAGTTGGGCATGCTTTTTACCAACTGCCGCTCTTTCATCTCGCGAATAAAGTATAAAAGTTCCTGGGTTCTTCCGACGGCGAATGAAGGGATAATCACATTTCCTCCCTTTGCAAAAATCTCGTCAAGTATTTTTGCAAGACCCTCTGTGTAATTACCGTCACCCTCATGGTTTCTGTTGCCGTATGTACTCTCGGTAACAACATAATCGGCAGTTAAAATATTTTGAGGATCTCTGATAATCGGCTGATTTTCGTTGCCTATATCCCCTGAAAAAACAATTTTACGGGTTTGTCCGTCTTCGGTCGCCCATACCTCAATCATAGCCGAGCCCAAAAGATGCCCGGCATCTATGAAGTTGACCTCTATACCCGGAGCAATTTCAAATCGCTTGTTGTAATCATAAGTGATGATATGCTCCATAGAGGCTATAGCATCTTCGGTTGTGTAAATCGGTTCCACAAGCGGACGTCCCGAACGTTTACGCTTTTGATTTTCCCAAATTGCGTCACTCTCTTGTATATGCGCACTGTCACGCAACATGATTTCAAGCAACTGAGCTGTCAATCGTGTCGTATAAATATCACCGTCAAATCCAAGCTTGTGAAGTAATGGAACTCGCCCCGAATGGTCAATATGGGCATGGGTAACAATTACAGCGTCTATTTCTGCTGGGTTAAAGGCAAACTCAGCGTTGTCGATTTCATCTCTGCCCTGCTGCAAACCACAGTCTATCAGTATTTTTTTGCCACACGCTTCAAGACAATGACAGCTTCCGGTCACCGCCCTTGCAGCACCGTAAAAAGTCAGCTTCATATTTTTCCTCCATTTCTTTATTCAGGGTGTGCCGGCACACCCTATCGGTCAAATGTTACAAATCGTAATTGTGCCAGCGCCTCTTTACCTGCTCCACACGCTCTGAAAATGCAAGCAAAGTTCCTCTGTCGGCTGTCGGATTGCAGGAAATTAATCTTACACCGGCATAGGTGTCAAGCAAAGTATTGTCCGAGGAAGAGAGCATATCTCTCGCCCTGTCGCCGACTAGCAAAACATCGATGCTTTCAAGGTATTTTTTCAACGGCTTTCCGTATTCAAAAGGTGGTGCAATTTGTGCTTCCGGGGATATTCTCCTGCACACTTTGCGCATAAGGGAGGACATGCTGTGTGATGCCGAAAGTATGCCGACACGGTGTTGCGCCTTTATTTTTCCCATGCGTAAAATGGTGCGCTCTGTCAGTGCAAGTGCAACTTGCATTATCATTCGTCTGGGCAGTAGTCGCTCTATTTTTCCGTAAAAATCCTCTGTTGCCAGTACAAGGTCAAAAACTTCCTCTATCTCCGGTGCACTTAAATCTGCACTCCCCTGCACCGTTATAAAGGCGCCCTCAACTTTTGAAAGAAGCTGGGAAACCCTTTCCGACATGTCGGGTGTGCAAAGCAAAAGTGCATTTATCTGCACATCTCGCTCTATACGCTCTCTCATCTTCAAGCTGAAAAAGATTTCCGCTTCTCTGTGTGAAAATCCGAGCTCGTCGAGACTGTCAAGCACATTGTCTATCGCCGCCATGGCACGCTCTTTGCGCCCCTCGCCACGGTCATCTCTGAGGTTTACAAAGGTTCCTCTGCCCTGCGTGAGTCTGATTGCTCCAAGGCGCTCCAGCTCCTCATATGCACGGGAAACTGTGCCTCTTGCAAGATCAAGCCGCTCTGCAAGCTCTCTTATTGTCGGCAGTTTACTGTCTGCCGGCAGTTTTCCCGAGCGTATATCGGACAAAATCGCATCGCAAAGGCGCTTATAAATGGGCTGATCGCCCTGATCATGTAAATCGTAATACAGCATTTTGGTACCGATTAAAGGGTCATTTCGCTTGAGCTGAGCAGTTCTTCATCACTTCGCTCACCCACCCTGCCGACAAGCAAATACTCATCTGTCAGACTGTTGTGTATAAACTCGGGCACAAGCCTGAAACCTTTGATAAGACCACTGCTACTGACATGCGCCCTTGGCCCTGTGCACGGGTGGCAATAATCGCCAATCATGATATGATTATCATCACTATAGCAAATTTCAACATCTTTTTCGATGATTTCATTTACCTTCTTTTCCATTTCAGATATATCTATATCGGGCTTATGATTTGGAAAAACAATAACAAATCCGTGTTTTATATCATCATGTCTAAAGCGTGTTAAATCGCTCTGGGAAAGGAGTGAAAGGCACAGATCTTCCGCTGAGTGTGCCATAAGTCGATATTGGATGGAGCGATAAACTTTATCGTGAACATCTTTCGGTTTAGGACCAAAGACATTTGGTCTGGTTATCAGCACCTCTTCACCAACACCGACCATCAAGTGAGCATTAAAGGGCAGATGGGGATAAATTAAATCAAAATGCTCAACAATAACACGTTTTCCCTTATTTACCGCTGTTACAATGGCATCGGCAAGCACATGCATTTGGGTAAACCCAAGTTCAAAGCGAATGTCGACATGATAAGTGTGCTGTGTGAAAAATCCGCTTTCATTTTCGATTTCAAGCAGTGGCAAGGGGCGGACATTTACACCTTCATCGTCATTCGTCAGTTCAAGACCCGGGAACATGCCCTTTACAATCATACTTTTGCCCGAGCCCGACTCCCCGATTATGCCGATAACCTTGTCAAACGGGGTTAGATAAAGCTGTGCAATCTGCATCCCGAGGGCAAAGAATCTGTCCCTGCCACGTGGCGCAAAATATACACTGTAGCAGTGCGAGCTTTGGAAATTGGGTCCTTTTGCGTAATTTGAAAATGACATAAAAATCTCCTATTCTCCCGTCCTCCGGGCGAGGCTTTTTATTTTAATGCTAATTTTCTTGCTTTCTTATTAAATACTCAAGTGTCGTCTTGGGAAGCAGTTGCTTTAATTGCTCGGTTTCATTTTTTTGTAGTAAATCCCGAACACGACTTGCGCTTATCGGTTGTCCCCCGCTCTCTATGCGAGGTATTTCAACCACCTGAACACCGTATTCCGGCAATATACGATGCATTTGCGTGTTGTAGACCGCCGTCACTGGCGAAAGTGGCTCTGTGCCGACAAATCGCTTATTTATATTAAGCGGTTTTGCAAAATATTTACCGAAAAGATCAAGATCAAGCGAAGCTTGCACAACAGCAGTGTCATCACTTTTTTTAAGAAAGTAAGAGGGGAAAGTTGCTGCAGAAACCATATAATTCCCCGTTTGGCAGACCGTTATATTAGGTATATGAGCCGTTCCCTGTTTGGCAAGTTCAAAGCGTGTTTCAGGGGAAAACTCGCTTCCCTGCTGAGATAGAATAAAAAGATACAGCCAATCGCAATGGGCGGCGGCATACTCTATCAAGTGTCTGTGACCGAGGGTAAACGGGTTGCAATTTGCAACTACAGCGCCGATGCTTTGGCCTTTCACCCGTGGAAGTGATGCCGAAAATCGCTCAACCGCACCTTTGCTGCTCTCCATCAAAATCGCCTTTTGCGCCTGCGCAATAACGGTAAATCCGACCGGTGCAAAAAGAACTTCATTTTCCGGCTTTGTAAATAAGAATAAATTGGGAATATTGCGCTCATGGGCATATTTAAACAGCTCGGTCGCTATGGTCGCCGTCAGGCCTTCGCCTCGAAATTGCTCGGAAACGGCAAAGCACTTGAATATATTTCCTGCTATCGACCCTGTCGCCGCTATATTTCCGCTGTCATCAAGCATAGTTGCCGTATACTCAACATCGCTTTCAAAGGACAGCCCTTCGCTCTGCAAAAATGCAATTACTTTTTCGGTGTGGCGTGACTGTGTGGGTGCCGCACAAATTAAATCCATAAAAATCTCCCATCCTCGGGCGAGGCCTTTAATTTCAAATTACAGGTATTGTGTAAAGACAATTTACTCTGCTGTTTCGAGAAAAAGTGCAATATCGTCCATTGCGCTATGCTCGGTTAGGGCTTTAAATAACTCATGGCATAGCTGTCCTCCGCCATCGCCATTTGTCAGCGCCACCGCTCCGTCACCGTTCTTTATATCGATAAGGGCAAAGGATTTAAATCCCGAGTTGTCCCCCCAATGCCACAATGTATTGCTGTCTGAAGCTACCATTCCGAAGCCCAAGCCCCACAGCACCCCATTGCCACCGTCACTTTGCGGTGAATGTGCCTCACGCCATGTTGAAGGGTAAAGCCCCCCTCCATCCTGCGCTATGGCACATAAAAATCGTGCATAATCATTAGAAGTGGTGTAAAGTGACCACGCCGCATTTGGTTCAGGCGCATTGCCCTCAAGATCAGGCGCAATGCGTGTCTTGCGAAGTGCGCCCTTTTCGTCAAAGCCCTGGGCTATACTCTGTCCGACTGAATTGTCCCACATTACCGCACTGTTTTTCATGCCAAAATGCGAAAATACATACTTGCTCGTAAGCTGTGGAAAATCCATACCTGTGCGTGTTTGAGCTATGCGCTGTGCCAGATAATATCCCTCTCCCGAGTAAGAAAAGGCACTTCCCGGTTCAAATGCCAGCCCCATTGGCTTGTCCGCCCAGTTTGGAAGGCCGGTTGCATGGCTGAGGCAGTGGCGCAGTGTTATATATTTGGCTCTCTCATCGGATATAAAATGCTCAAACGGCCAGTCCAATAGCGGAGTATCTAAACTAAATAGCCCTTGTTCGCAAAGTTTAAGGGCAATATTTGAAAAAATCCATTTTGTAAGCGATGCCGCTTCAAACATTGTGGTGCTCAGCACAGCATTGCCCTGAGTATCTTTTGTACCCACCGAAAAATCTTGAAATATTTTGCCGTCTTTTATCAGCGTCACAGACATTCCGGGGACTTTGTGTGCCAAAAGTAAATCTTGCAACATTTTGGCAGTTACTTTTTCAGCTTTTATATTCATATTAATCTCCATTCTGCCACAAGTATATAAGCAATTCTCATATTATTATATACCTCTTGTGTCGCATATGCAAGCAAAAAAGAATGCTTAAAAATTGATTGAATTTCAAAATTTACAATTAAAATGTGGAAAATTTTCTCGATATGGTATATAATACTCACATGTATGTTTTGCGTACTCGCATCCCCCAAAAGGAAGGAGAAACAATTTTGGCAAAAAAGAAAAAAAGTGTCGGCCGCATAATTTGGAATGTTATTAAAACAACATTTTTTGTGCTGATGACATTTATACTTATCGGCGCTACGACAGCTTCAATTTGTGCTATGGCTTTTGCCGTCTACATTAATGAATATATCAGCCCTGAGGTTGAGATTGATCTTAACAGTTTCAGACTTAACCTAACAAGTTATATTTATTATGAAGACAGTAGCGGAAGCTTGGTCGAGCTTGAACAGCTTTACTCAAACGAAAATCGCGAATGGGTGTCAATTGACGACATACCAAAACAGCTTCAAGATGCTTTTGTAGCTATCGAGGACAACGGATTTTGGGAACATAGCGGCATTGACTGGACCAGAACCATTGGTGCCGGCATCAACTTTGTTATTCCCATTCAAGGCTTTTCCGGTGGTGGCTCGACAATTACACAGCAGCTTATCAAAAACCTAACGGGCGAAGATGAAGTCTCGGTCAAGCGCAAGCTTGAGGAGGCTATGCGTGCCCTTGAGCTTGAGCGCCAGTATGAAAAAGAAGATATCCTTGAAATGTACCTAAACAAAATCTATTTCGGACAGGGTGCATACGGTGTTGCGGCGGCGGCAAAGGTTTATTTTGACAAAACCCTTGATGAGTTGACACTTGCCGAATGTGCCGCTATCGCCGGCATCACAAAAAACCCATATAGCTATGATTTGCGCCGTTTCCCCGAAAACAATCAAGAGCGCCGTGAGCAGGTGCTGTTTGAAATGGAAAAATACGGTCTGATAAGTGCCGAGGAGCATGATGAGGCCAAGGCCGAAGATGTTCAGGCGGTTAAATTGTCCGCAGAAGACACCCAAGCGACGGCACAAAGCTATTTTGTCGATGCGGTTATTGACGATGTTATACAAGACCTCAGCGAACAAAAGGGTTACAGCTATGACACTGCTTATCAGCTTGTTTTTAGTGGTGGACTGCAGATTGTCACTACTATTGATGTTGATATTCAAGCTAAGATGGACGCCGTATTTGAAGACACCCAGAACTTCCCCGGCTCTCTGGGCGCTGACGGTAATTTCCCGCAAGCTTCGATGGTTATAATGGATCCATACACCGGCGAGGTAAAAGCGCTTTACGGTGGCAGAGGTGAAAAAACCGCTGACCGAGTGCTAAACAGGGCGGTTGATACATTTAGACAGCCCGGCTCCGCAATAAAACCCATCACCGTTTATGCACCTGCTATCGAGTATGACCATATCACTCCGATTACCGTGCTGGACGATGCTCCTAAAAACTTTGAAATCCGAGATAGTGGCTGGCCTCTAAATGAAAACAGAAGATACAGTGGCCGCACCTCTATTTATCGTGGTGTCGCTCAATCTTACAATACCATTGCAATTGATGTACTTGATCAGGTTGGATATGCGCAGTCTTATAACTTTGCGACCATCAATATGGGACTTGACCTAATCCCCTCTTTGACAGTCAACAATGACGATGGCACACAAACGATTTTTACCGACATCGGCGCCAGCCCACTTGGTTTGGGTGCTCTTACCGAAGGTGTTTCGGTGCTTGAAATGACGGCGGCCTACAGTTCCTTTGTAAATGATGGCAAGTATACAAACCCTGTGCTTTACACCAAGGTTTATGACTCCACAGGTGCGGTTTTGCTGGACAATACGCCGGTGACATCGGTCGCTATGGAGCAAAAAACCCGCGATTATATGATTCAGCTTTTGACAAATGTCGTTGACACCGGTACCGGACGAAGTGCTGCAATTGAGGGCATTGAAGTCGGCGGCAAAACCGGTACAACCACCGCCGATATGGATCGTTGGTTTGCCGGAATAACCCCCTACTACGCCGGTGTGGTGTGGTTTGGCTTTGACCTTCCGCAAACACTTGAAAAGTTTTCGACAAACCCTGCACTTGAACTTTGGCATCGAGTGATGACCGAGGTGCATGTAGAGCTTGAAGAGGCATCTTTCGAGCTTGAAACCGAGATGCGCAGTACAAAGTATTGTTTGGACAGTGGGCACCTTCCCGGTGAATGGTGTGCACTGGATCAGCGTGGAAGTCGTGTTGCTACCGCTATGCTTGCGGTTGAAGACATACCGACTCAAACTTGCACCATGCATGTCGGCGTTGAGATCTGTGGAGTTACCGGTCAGATTTCAAATGAGTTTTGCCCAATTGAAACTGTAGGTGCAGTCGGTGCACTTAACATGCGCAGGCTCTATCCTTACAGTGGTATTGCGGTGACAGATCAGTCGTATTTTATCCCCTACTCTTTGACAGAACAGGAAATTGCACAAGGACTGTTTCCCTCGAGCACTCCGACTATGCAGTTCTGCACCGAACATCACATTTTAAATGACGGAAATATTGTAATAAACCCCGACGATCCGGTAGGTGTTGACCCATTCGATCCGGGGCCTTACGATCCGAATAATCCACTACAGCCGACAGATCCCACAGATCCGACGGTACCGGAGCCGACAGACCCAACAGTGCCGGAACCAACAGATCCGACGGTGCCCGAACCGACCGAGCCTACCGAGCCGGTTGACCCAACTGTTCCCGAGCCAACCGAACCGACAAACCCATAAATTAACCAAAACACACCGCCGTGCATGCTCTGTGCGGCGGTGTAAAATTGAAGACGGAGAGTAATAGATGGTAACTAATGCACCTTGGCTCAAGCACTATGGAAATGTACCGCACACTTTGGATTACCCCGACTGTTCTATGGTAACTCTGCTTGAAACCCGCACAGCCCACCTTGCTGACAGCGTAGCTTGCGAATTCATGGGGAGCAGGCTGACCTTTGGCCGCCTTATGTCGGAAATTGACAAATGCGCTCGTGCCCTTGCTGTGCTCGGGGTGGTATCGGGTGACCGTGTTACCCTTTGTCTGCCCAATGTGCCACAGGCGCTCATTATGTTTTATGCGATAAATCGTATCGGAGCAGTTGCAAATATGATTCATCCGCTGTCAAGCGAAGGTGAAATAGAGTTCTTTCTCAAAACGGCAAATAGCAAGATTGCAATTACACTCGACCGATTTAGCAAAAAGTTTGCCGAAATGCCCCAAAAGACACCTCTTGAAACCCTTATTGTTACTTCAATAGGTGATGGGCTTGACACCATGAAAAAAATTGCGTATGCCGCCACCCAAATCGGTAAAAGCAAAGCAATTAAGGGCGATAATATCTATTCTTACCATAGCTTTATGTCACTCTCCGAGCAATGCACGCACAACCCTCGTGTTGAAACAGACGGTCAGCACCCGGCAGTGATAATGTATAGCGGTGGCTCGACCGGTACACCGAAGGGTGTGCTTTTAACAAACCTAAACTTTAATGCGCTCGGCTTGCAAACTGCCGCAATGGGTGAATGTGTGCATACCGGCTCTGTTGTGCTTGCAATTTTGCCCATTTTCCACGGTTTCGGCCTTGGCGTTTCCATTCACACCATGCTGCTACAGGGCGCAAATTGTATGCTAATTCCGCAATTTGACCTTAAAGGCTTTGTGACAATACTTAAAAAGCACCGTCCAAACATCATTACCGCTGTACCCACGCTATATGACGCTCTGCTTCGTGTAGAGCATCAAGACGATCTTGAACTTTCCTGCTTGGAGGGTGTTTTCTGCGGCGGCGATCGCCTCTCCCCTGCCCTTAAACAGCGTTTTGACGCCTTTCTGATAAAGCACAATGCTCATGTGCCCATCAGAGAGGGATTTGGCATGACCGAATGTGTCGCCGCAAGTTGTCTAACCCCAAAGCATATGAGCAAAATCGGTAGCATCGGCATCCCCTTCCCGGATATGTTCTACAAAATCGTCGCTCCGGGCACCGTTGATGAACTACCTTTTGACAGTGACGGTGAAATTTGCATTTCCGGACCGTCGGTCATGAAGGAATATGTTGGCAATCCCGAGGAAACGGCGCAAACTTTGAAGCGCCATGAAGACGGACGAATATGGCTACACACCGGCGACCTCGGATCTATGGATAGCGACGGATTTGTATTTTTCAAACAACGGCTAAAGCGTATAATCATCTCGAGTGGATATAATATATACCCCTCACAGCTTGAGTCGGTTTTAGATGCTCACCCGGCCGTGCTGATGAGCGCAGTTATCGGTGTGGATGATGAATATAAAATACAAAAGGCAAAGGCATTTGTGGTGCTAAAGCCCGAGGCGCAAAACAGCGCCGAGTTGCGTGCCGATATAAAAGAGCATTGCAAGAAATTCATCGCAAAATATGCAATGCCTTACGAGTTTGAATATCGTGACAGCCTTCCCAAAACGGCGGTCGGCAAAGTGGCATATACCCAGTTAGAGCAAGAACAAAAAGATAAAATATAAT
>CAYJAS010000044.1:0-13194 GCA_964367895.1 uncultured Oscillospiraceae bacterium
CGTAAACGACGGACGACCAAAGGTCGCCCCTACAGATGTGCTGTTTGCATTCTACAGGTGGCACGCATACAATGCGTGCCCTACAATATTAAAACAGTAAATCCCCCATTTAAAACACCACCAGAGGGCAGAACGGAGGCGTGCCATGAAATACAATCGAATGACCGCCGTCAAATACTGCGCCTATGCCCTTATAATGATTGCGGCCTACATCATACAAACCTCACGTGGAACGGCGCTGTCCCTGTGGAACGGCTCGCTCGACGTTATGCCCTATCTGATTGCGGCAATCGCCCTTTTTGAAGGACCTTACCCCGGCGGTATCTTCGGTTTTTTTGCCGGGCTGATGCTCGGTATTCATGCGCTGTCGGTGGAGGGGCTTTCGGCTTTGTATCTCGGGCTGTTCGGCATCATCTTTGGCGTAATCGGCGCATATTATATGCGCACAATTTTGCTTTCCGCTCTGTTTGGCGGAACTATTTGCCTATTGCTTGAAGGTGTGCTGTCTTATATCTTTTACCTCGCCCTTGTGCACGGCATGGACATTGCAACCGCCGCTTTACCGCTTGCCGGAGAGCTTATCCTGTCCTTGCCTGCCGGTGTAATAATTTTCTTTGTCATAAAAGCGGTTAACAAACGCTTTTCGGAGGCCGAATAATGAGCGAAAAAAAACTTTTAACCAGAATGCTTATACTGTGCGGTATGGCTTTTTTGATATTTGTCGCACTTATCACCCGCCTTGTCTGGCTACAATTTGTGCGTGGCGCCGACGATCAGATCGGCACCGTTTCAAACACGGTGCGCCTTTATGAAGAGGTGGTCTCTCGTGGGCAGATATTGGACAGAAACGGCAATCCTCTTGTGACAAACTCGCTCGGTTACTCACTGCAGCTTGACTATTTCAACTGGGACAGGCAAATCCAAAATGATGTTATTTTAGAGGTGTGCGACATTCTGACCGAGGCCGGGCTTGAGCCCATTAAGGCACTGCCCATGACCGAACAACTGCCCTACACCTACACATATTCAAGCCTTGAAAGCGGTGACGGACTGCGCCTCGCCCGTTTTTTGGAGCAAAATGAAGATTGGCCGCAAAACCCCACCCCACAGCAGCTTTTCTCTCTGCTTTGCGAGCATTTTGATGTTGCCGATCAGCTGACCGTCGAGCAAAAGCGTGTGATCATCGACCTGCGATATTATCTTGAGCTACAGCAATTTTCCGCCTACAATACCCCGATTACCATCGCCGAGGATGTTGACAATGTGACCATCGCTCAAATTGAGGAGCGCAGTCTGCGTTTGCCGGGCATTAACACACAGGTGGAAGATGTGCGTGAGTATAACACCTTGTACGCCGCACATTTGCTGGGCAGAGTTGCCGCCATTTCGGCGAGCGAGTATGAACAGCTCAAAGATGAAGGATATCTGATGACCGACAGCATAGGCAAAAGCGGAGTTGAAAGCTCGCTTGAGCACTATCTCCGTGGCATTGACGGTCAGATCGCCATTGAGCTTGACGGTTTGACAGGTGAGGTGGTTTCCGAGTATACCGTGGTGCAGTCCGACCCGGGCGACACGGTGGTGCTCACTATCGACATCGCCCTTCAGGCGGCGGCCGAGCAGGCACTTGAGCGCACCCTTAACCAAATCCGTGAAGATGGGGCAAACCGCTCCGACGGCCGTGGCGCCGATGCCGAAGGCGGTGCCGCCGTTGTCGTCGATGTCAACACCGGGCAGGTGCTTGCCCTTGCAAGCTGGCCGACTTATAATATTGAGTTGTACGCACAGCAGCTGAGCGAAAATCTTCAAGATCCGCTCGCCCCTTATTACAATCGTGCCGTTTCGGCGGCATATCCCCCCGGCTCAACCTTTAAGATGGCCACCGCCGTTGCCGCACTGGAAACCGGCACAATAGATGTGGACACCGAGATTTTAGACCGTGGCTACTTTACCGAATATGACGATTACCAGCCGAGGTGCTGGATTTATACCGACCGTGGCATAACCCACGGTTACACCGATGTGCGTGACGCTATTCAGTACTCGTGCAACTATTATTTCTACCAAGTGGCATATGACATGGGTATCGACCCGATAGTTGAGTATGCCTCTGCCCTCGGTTTAGGCAGAGAAACCGGCATTGAACTGCCCGAAAACACGGGCATTTTGGCCGGCCCCGAGAGCAGTGCTGACCTTGGTCGGTTGTGGTTTGACGGACAAGCCCTTGCCGCCGCCATCGGCCAGTCGGACAATCAGTTTACCCCTGTTCAGCTTGCCGGATATGTCGCCGCCCTTGTAAACGGTGGCAACAATTACCGCCTGACTCTGCTTAAAGAGGTCATCGACTACACCGGTGACAATATTGTCGCCACAGGCTATCCCGAAATCACCAGCAGTATCGATATTAACGATGAGTATATCGAGGCTATAAAAGAGGGTATGCGAGGGGTGGTTACAGAGGACGGCACCGCCTCCTCGGTTTTTAGAAATTATCCCATTGAGGTGGGCGGAAAAACCGGCTCTGCCCAGAGCAATGAGGGGCGCAGTGCCCACGGTGTCTTTGTCGCTTTTGCGCCATATGACCAGCCTGAAATTGCCGTTTGCGTGGTCGGCGATTACGCCGGAAGCGGTGGTAATGTTGCACCGGTTGCCATCGCGATTTTTGACGAGTATTTTGGCCTTACCACCACCGATCCCTACGCCGATTTAGGCGATATCACCATCGATGATGTTGTGGAAAATGAACAATAATTGTCCGTTTTTTTGTGCAAAGCATAATAATTTTTTAACCCACTTGCACAATGTATAGCTTTAGTTTATAATTTTACCATGGGTGCTTGTCGATTGTTTGTCTTTTGAAGGACGGCGGGCGGCCGATGACCGCCCCTACGATCATTATTCGCCACCCGTATGTAGGGTCACGGCTTGCCGTGACCGCAAATGCAATATAATATCGGCAAATGCCGGAAGCGGACGACCAAAGGTCGCCCCTACACCACCCGTATGTAGGGGAGGGGTTCTGCCCCCTCCCGAAACGCAAGCATATTTTTTCTAAGGAGGCATGTTGTATGGCAACCGTTTTGTCGGTCATTTCGGGCAAAGGCGGCACGGGGAAAACCTCGTTTTGCGCCAATGTCGCAATGTGCCTGTGCTCGCTCGGTGAAAAGGTACTGCTTATAGATACCGATGCCGGACTGCGCAATCTTGACATCACTTTAGGCATGAGTGACAGCCTGCTCTTTTCATATGACGATGTGCTAAACGACCGTGCCACCCTCAAACAGGCGGCGGCAAAGCATCCGCTCGCTCCCGGTTTGCGTGTACTTACCGCTCCTGCCCTGCCCGACGGTGGCAGACTGACCGAACAGCAAGTCAAGGCCCTTTATGCCAAAGCACGGCCCAATTTTTCCTTTATCATCGTCGATTGTCCGGCCGGACTTGACGAGCATGTGTTAAACCTCTCTCAGCACGCCGATATGGCGATAGTGATTACCACGCCCGACCCCGGCTCGCTCCGTGGGGCGCAACAGTCGGCGGCAGAGCTGTTTCGGCGTGAACAAACAAAGGCAAAACTTATTATCAACCGCATCAGAATATCGATGATATCAAGCGGAGCAGCCGAAAACCTCGATCGTGCAATTGACACGGTCGGACTACCCCTTTTGGGAGCAATTCCCGAAGATGAGCAGGTGATGATTTGCGGCAACCGAGGCAATTTGCTCGGTGCGGCATCGGAAAAAGCCGCTTTTTATGCATATATGAACATCGCAAAGCGTCTGCTGGGACAGCGTGTGAGGTTACTGCACGGTGTGCCCGGCAAGTATTGAGTTTAGAATTGGGGGACTTGTAAAATGAATATCGCAATTATCGCACAAAATAGAAAAAAAGAACTTATGGTGCAGTTTTGCATAGCCTATTGCGGCCTGCTTGCAAAGCACAATATCTGTGCCACGGCGACCACCGGAAAGATGATTATCGATGCGACCGGCCTTAATATCACCTGTTTGCTTCCCGGTTCTACCGGTGGCGAACAGCAAATTGCCGCTCGTGTTTCTTACAACGAAATAGATTTGGTGCTCATGTTCCGTGACCCGATGGAGAAGTACGGAAATGAACCGCAGATTAATGAGGTTTTGCGCAGTTGCGACCTCAACAGCATACCTGTGGCCACCAATGTTGCAACGGCTGAGGTGCTGATACAAGGTTTGGCACGCGGCGATTTGGCATGGCGTGAAATTGTCAACCCGACCGATAATTATTGAGCGTAAAAACCGCCCGAAAGGGCGGTTTTTTAAATATTGTAGGGCACGCATGCAATGCGTGCCCTACAAATAATATCGGCAAATGCCGGAAATGGCGGACAATTTCACAACATAAAAAAAGGATTGTTAGGGAGGCATCAATATCTCCCTAACAATCCCTTAACTTTTTAAGCTATCTTATACAAGCTCAATAATTGCCATTTCCGCGCCATCGCCTCTTCTGGGGCCGATGCGGATAATGCGTGTGTAACCGCCGTTGCGGTCTGCATATTTGGGTGCGGTTTCATCAAAGGTCTTTTTAACAACACCTTCTTTTGTGATAAACGCCATTGCTTGGCGCTTTGCGGCGAGGTCTCCGCGCTTTCCGAGGGTGATCATCTTCTCGGCGAGCGGACGCACTTCTTTAGCGCGTGTTACCGTCGTCTCTATTCTTCCGTTCTCGAGCAGATATGTCACCATTGCTCGCAGCATTGCACGGCGATGGTCTGTCTTTCTGCCGAGTTTACGTGTTCCGGGCATTTGAGTTACCTCCTATAAAAATCGGTTGGCCTGCCAAAATGACACGGCCTTTGGCACACCGGAGCGGTTTTCCGCGCCGGCGGCCGGCTGTCTTAAATCTTAGTGTGAGTCATCTCTGGCGAGGAAAAGTCCCATATCGCCAAGTTTTTTGATGACCTCCTCAAAGGATTTGCGTCCGAGATTTCGCACCTTCATCATCTCATCCTCGGTCGTGTTGACCAAGTCGGCCACAGTGTTGATGCCGGCCCTCTTGAGGCAGTTGAAGGAACGCACAGAGAAGTCAAGCTCCTCTATAGTCATCTCAAGTACCTTGTCCTGTGTGGTTTCGCTCTTCTCGACGATGATGGAGCGATTGCCCATCTCCTCGGAAAGCATTACAAACAGGGCAAGATGCTCTGTCAGCACTTGTGCAGACAGGCTTATCGCATCCTTTGCGGAAATTGTTTTGTCGGTGTACACCTCAAGTGTTAACTTGTCAAGATCGGTCATATTGCCGACACGGGTGTTTTCGACGGTGTAATTTACCTTGAGTATCGGGGTGTATATAGAATCCACCGGGATTTGCCCGATAATGCTCTGCTGGGGCTTGTTTTTGTCTGCCGGGACATAGCCCCTACCGTGACTGAAGACAAGCTCCATTGTAAAGCGTGCATCGTCCATCAAAGTGAACAGGTGCAGATCGGGGTTGAGTATTTCTATATCACTGTCCGGACGAATGTTTCCGGCGCAAAACTCTCCGGGGCCTGTAACATCAAAGGTTACCGCCTTTTCGCTCTGTGTGTAAAGCTTTGCGACAATGCCTTTGATATTTAGCACGATTTCGGTGACATCCTCTTTAACGCCGGGGATGGTCGAAAACTCGTGCAATACCATATTTCCGTCCGGTCTGAGCTCGGTGCGGCCTGCACCGTCAACACCTTTGACGTTGAAAATCCTGAGCGACGTGACCGCCGTTCCGGGTAGCGAGGAGAGCAGAACTCTCCTTAAAGAATTGCCGAGGGTAGTGCCGTATCCACGCTCAAGCGGTTCTATGACAAATTTGCCATAGCTACCGTCCTCTGCGAGGTCAACACACTCAATGCCGGGCTTTTCAATTGCTATCATTTTTACCCTCCTATTGATTTTTCACTGGATTAACTGCCGCAGTACTCAAAGATTACTTCGAGTAGAGCTCGACGATCAAGTGCTCCTCGATCGGCAGGTCTATGTCCTCACGGGTCGGCGCTTTTGTGACAGTGCCACGAAGAGTGTTCTTCTCGCGCTCGAGCCATTGCGGAGTGGTTATCATGATTGCATCTTCACCGACAAAACGCTTGAAAGCAGCGCTTGAGCGGCTTTTTTCACGCACTTCGATAACATCGCCCACGCTTACAAGGTAGGAGGGGATGTTGACCTTTTTACCGTTAACGGTAAAGTGCGAGTGGTTTACAAGCTGGCGAGCCTCACGGCGTGTCATCGCAAATCCGAGGCGATAAACAACATTGTCAAGGCGGCGCTCAATCATGGTAAGCAGATTGTCACCGGTGATGCCGGGCATCTTAGCGGCTTTTTCATAATAAGCACGGAACTGCTTTTCCAGTATGCCGTAAACAAATTTAACTTTTTGCTTTTCATTGAGTTGCAGAGCATACTCACTCTGCTTCCTGCGGAAATTGGCTTTGGGCTTTCTGATGGTGTCCTGCTTTGCCTTGCCGATATATCCCATAGCCGCAGGAGAAATGCCGAGCGTTTTGCAACGCTTTACGATGGGCTGCATGTTTTTTGCCATAATATTACTTCCTCCTGTTAGACTCTTCTTCTCTTGGGCGGACGGCAGCCGTTGTGGGCGATGGGGGTAACGTCCTTGATCATGCTGACCTCAAGGCCTGCAGCTTGAAGGGCTCTGATAGCCGCTTCTCTGCCTGCACCCGGGCCGCGGACAAAAACCTCTACGCTTTTCAGGCCGTGTTCCATAGCCGCTTTTGCAGCGGTTTCGGCAGCACTCTGCGATGCAAACGGGGTGGATTTTCTGCTTCCGCGGAAGCCGAGACCGCCGGCGCTTGCCCACGAGATGGCGTTGCCCTTTACGTCTGTAATTGTTACGATGGTGTTGTTGAAGGAAGAGCGGATGTGAACCTGGCCCTTCTCTATGTTCTTGCGCTCACGGCGCTTTGTGCGAACCGCACCCTTTTTGGGAGCTTGCTTAGCCATTAACTCATCCCTCCTTTATTTCTTCTTGTTAGCGATGGTCTTTTTAGGACCTTTTCTTGTACGTGCATTTGTCTTTGTGCGTTGACCGCGAACGGGCAAGCCCTTACGGTGACGCAGGCCGCGATAGCAGCCGATCTCGACAAGGCGCTTGATGTTGAGTGCGCGCTCACGGCGAAGGTCACCCTCTACCATATAATCGCTCTCAATAGCCTCACGAAGCTTTGCTGCTTCGTCCTCTGTCAAATCTTTGACACGGGTGTCGGGATTTATACCTGTTTTCTCCAAAATATCATTTGAGAGTTTGCGGCCTATACCAAAAATATAGGTCAGTCCGATTTCCACACGCTTTTCGCGGGGAAGGTCTACTCCGGCAATACGAGCCATTTACTTACCTCCTGTTTTTCTTAACCCTGTTTCTGTTTGTGTCTGGGATTTTGGCAGATGACCATTACGCGGCCTTTTCTGCGGATAATCTTGCACTTTTCACAGATGGGTTTGACGGACGGTTTAACTTTCATGTTTTTACCTCCTGCTGTTTAGGCGGGCGAACATCTCGCCCCTTCTTTGGTTTTAGTCTTGTGTTTTGGGCTGCGAACAGCTTTGTTCGCCCCTACTTGCTGCGCCATGTGATTCGGCCGCGGGTCAAGTCGTATGGTGACATCTGAAGTGTCACCTTATCACCGGGCAGAATTTTTATATAGTGCATCCGGAGTTTTCCGGATATGTGAGCCAACACCTTGTGTCCGCCCGTCAGTTCGACGGTGAACATGGCGTTTGGCAGCGCCTCTATAACGGTACCTTCTACCTCGATCATATCTTCTTTAGCCAAACAAATTACCTCCTCAGGTTACTGATGCCTGCTACCGATACCTTGTGCATCGGTCAAAATGATCGGATCGTCCTTGGTTATCAAAACGGTGTTTTCGTAGTGTGCCGACAGCGCACCGTCGGCGGTCACTACCGTCCATCCGTCCGATAGTATTTCTACTGAGTAGCCGCCCGCATTGACCATCGGTTCGATGGCTATTGTCATACCGGCTTTGAGGCGAACCCCTCTGCCTGGCGGACCGTAGTTTGGGACTTCCGGGTCTTCGTGCAAATCTCTGCCTATTCCGTGGCCGTTAAAGCCCCTTACAAGCGAGTAACCGTGCTTTTCATTATAACACTGAACTGCGTGCGAAATATCGGAAATCCTGAAACCTTCACGGGCAAACTTGATACCCTCATAGAAACTCTGCCGGGCGACCTCAACAAGCTTTTGCGTGCTCTCGGGCACCTGCCCGACAATAAATGTGTCGGCACAGTCGCCGTGATAGCCTTTGTAACACGCTCCGACGTCCACCTTGACAATGTCACCGTCTTTGATGACCTTTGGTCCCGGTATTCCGTGGATAACCTGCTCGTTTATCGAGCAGCAAATGCTACCTTTAAAGCCGTGGTATCCGAGGAAGGACGGCGTAGCGCCGTGCTCCTCGATTACCCTCTGTGCTACAGCGTCAAGCTGTTTTGTGGTCATTCCCGCTCTAATCTCCCGACCGCACGCCTCCCTTGCAAGGGCGGCGATTTGGCCGGCTTTTGCCATCAGTGCAATCTCGGGTGTTGACTTGAGCTTAATCATAGCTCGATACCCAGTGCCTTAAATACAAGCTCTGTGGTCGCCGCTATTGTGCCCTGTCCGTGCACCTCTTTGAGGGTGCCCCGTGCTCTGTAGTATTCCTTAACATGCACGGTGAGCTGATGGTAGATGTGAAGTCGTCTGTCGACAACCTCGAGTTCGTCGTCATGCCTGATGCCAAGTGTTGTTCCGCATTTGTCGCAAACTCCCTCTTTTTTCGGGGGATTGCTCTTAATGTGAAATGTCGTCTGGCATTTTGGGCAGGTTCTGCGCCCGACCATGCGCTCCTCGATAACTTCATCGGGCACCTCTATTGAAAGTGCCACATCGATGTCAACCGCCTTGCCCAGCGCCTCAGCCTGCTGTACCGTTCTGGGAAACCCATCTAAGATACAGCCGCCGTTATACTCGGGCATGCTCAGTTTTTCCTTTACCAGGTCGATGATCAGCTCGTCGGGCACAAGGCCGCCGCCGTCCATAAAGCTTGCCGCCAATTTGCCAAGGTCACTGCCGCTTGCGATAGCTTCGCGGAGCAGATTGCCTGTCGAAATAATCGGCAGTGAAAGCGCATCGTGGATTTTGTCTGCCTGTGTGCCCTTGCCCGCTCCCGGGGCGCCTAAAAGTACAATTATCATATAGTGTGCGCGCTCCTATTCAAGGAAGCCCTTGTAGTGGCGCATGAGCATTTGCGCTTCAACAGCTTTGACCGTTTCAAGTGCAACACCGACTACGATGAGTACCGAAGTACCGCCGATTGCCAGTCCGCCGAGGCTTTCGATATTGGACAGAATCAGGGGCAAACCTGCGATAATCGACAGGAAGATTGCGCCCATCATTGTAACTTTGCCGAGCACCTTTGCGATAAAGTCGCTGGTCGGCTTGCCCGGGCGGAAGCCGGGGATAAAGCCGCCGTTTTTGCGCAGATTGTTTGCAACTTCGATGGGGTTAAACTGTATCGAAGAATAGAAGTAAGCGAAAGCGAATATCAAAAGAACGTAGATGATGATATAAGCCGGTGCGCCTGCTGCAAACCACTCGTTTGAGAAGCTGTGCCAGAAAGTGCCTGCATCGGGTTGTGTGAAGGCGACGATGGTAGCCGGAAGGCTGACGATTGTCGAGCTGAAGATGACCGGCATAACGCCTGCCATATTGACCTTCATGGGCAAAGTGCTGCTTTGGCCGCCGTATTGCTTACGCCCGACGACACGCTTTGCATATTGCACCGGGATGCGGCGCTCTGCGTTTGAAATAAATACGATAAATGCGATTATGGTCAGAGTCATCACCAAAACGATGATGGCCGCCCACCATGCAAAGGTACCGGCGATAACGCCTGCAACAATGCTGATAGCGGTACTCGGTGCACGGCTTACGATACCGATGAACAGTATCATGGAGATGCCGTTTCCGATGCCCTTTTCGTTGATACGCTCACCCAGCCACATGACAAACATCGAGCCTGCTACAAAGGTCATGATGATGACGATTGTGCTCCACAAATCGGTGGCAAGCAGTGCGCCCTGATATTGAGTAAGCATGATGTAAAAGCTGAAGCCCATGATAAAGGACAGAACCAGCGTTACAACACGGGTGATGGCTTGAAGCTTTTTCTTGCCCTCTTCGCCGCCCTCTTTAGCCATACGCTCAAGAGCGGGGATTGCCACCTGCAAAAGTTGCATGATGATCGAGCTTGAAATATAGGGCTGGATGCCGAGCGCCAGTATGGAGGCCTGTGAAAGACCGCCACCCGACAGAATGTTGAAGTATCCGAGCAGGTTTCCGCTGTTTTGCCCTAAAAAGCTCTGTGCGAAAAACTCTGCATCGACAAAGGGAACGTGAATTGCAAAAGCAAAACGGTAGACGACGATAGCCCACATTACGAAAATAAGCTTTTTCTTAAGTTCGGGTATCTTCCATGCGTCTCTCAGCGTTGTAATCATTTGCATTTTAGATCACCTCAGCCTTTCCTCCGGCGGCTTCGATTTTCTGTTTTGCGCTTGCTGTAATGCCATCGGCTTTGACAACAAGCTTCTTGCTTAGCTCACCGTTTCCGAGGATGCGCAGACCCTCTTTTTTGTTGGGAGCCATGCCACGCTCGATAACCAATGCGAGGGTTACCTCTGTGCCGTCCTCAAAAACATTGAGTTGTGACACGTTGAACTCTGCATAGTCCTTGGCGAAAATGTTGTTAAATCCGCGCTTGGGAAGACGGCGGACGAGCGGCATCTGGCCACCCTCAAATCCGGGGCGTACTCCGCCACCGCTACGAGCCCATTGGCCCTTGTGTCCACGGCCGGCAGTCTTTCCGTTTCCGGTGCCGATTCCGCGACCTTTGCGCTTACCGACCGTTGTGCTTCCGGCGGCGGGCTTTAAGTCATGTAATTTCATGTTGCACGCCCTCCTCAGTTAGTTTCTTCGACTGCGACGAGATAGCCGATTTTGTGCAGTTTGCCCATTGTTTGAGCATTGCCCGGCTGAACTGTCGTATCGTTAATTTTGCGCAATCCGAGCGAAATTGCAGTAGCAATATGCTTGTCATGACGGCCGTTTAAGCTCTTTTTCAGGGTGATTTTAAGATTTTTCATTTAAAGCTCCCCCTTATCTGAGTTGCTCAGGATCTTTACCGCGAACAGCGGCAATAGCCTGTGCATCACGCAGTGACAGCAGTCCCTGCATTGTGGCGGTTACGACATTTTGCGGATTGTTAGAGCGCAGGCACTTTGTGCGGATGTCACGGATGCCGGCCATCTCAAGCACTGCACGAACCGGGCCGCCAGCGATAACACCGGTACCGGGAGCGGCCGGCTTAAGAAGTACACGAGCGGCGCCGAACTTTCCGAGCACTTCGTGCGGGATAGATGTGCCGGTGACCGACACTTTTACAAGATTTTTCTTTGCGTCCTCTATGCCCTTGCGGATGGCATCGGGTACCTCGGAGGACTTGCCAAGGCCGAAGCCCACTGTTCCGTTACCGTCTCCGACAACGACCAGAGCGGCGAATTTGAATATACGTCCGCCCTTAACGGTCTTTGAAACGCGGTTAAGCGAAACAACCTTTTCCTTCAGCTCAAGGGCGTTTGCGTCAATAAGTTTTGACATATTGTTGTCCTCCCCTTAAAACTTCAGGCCGCCCTTGCGGGCAGCGTCTGCAAGTGCTTTCACACGGCCGTGATAAACATAGCCGCCGCGGTCAAAGACCACTGTATCGATACCTTTTTCAGCAGCACGCTTTGCGATAATCTCGCCGACTTTTTCAGCAGCGGCGGCGTTTCCGCCGTAGATGCCAAAGTCTTTTTCGTTGCTACCTGCGGCGCAAAGTGTTACGCCGTTTGTATCGTCAATCAGTTGCGCATAAATGTGGTTTGCGCTGCGGAACACGCCTAAACGGGGGCGTGCGGCAGTGCCGGAAATCTGGGCGCGCACCCTCTTATGCCTTTTCAATCTCTGAGCGTTTGAATCAAACTTTTTAATCATAACAGTGCACCTCCCTTATTTCTTCTTAGCGCCGGTCTTGCCCTCTTTTTGGCGGACATATTCACCGGTATAGCGGATACCCTTGCCCTTATACGGCTCAGGCGGTCTTTTTTCACGAACCTCGGCGGCAAACTGGCCAACGACCTGCTTGTCAATACCCGAGATGATGATTTTGTTGGGTGCCGGAACTTCTATCGAAATGCCGGGAATTTCCTCAACAAAAACCTGGTGGGAATAACCAACGTTAAGTGTCAGCTTATTTCCCTCTTTTGCGCAACGATAACCGATACCGACGATGTCAAGCTCCTTTTTGAAGCCCTCATGTACGCCGACGACCATATTGCTGAGCAGAGTGCGTGTCAAACCGTGCAGTGACTTGTGCTCTTTGCTGTCAGACGGACGGCTGACTGTGATAACCTCACCGTTTTGCTCGATAATCATCGAGGGGTGCAGGTTTTTTGTAATTTCGCCCTTGGGACCTTTGGTGGTGACAACATTGTCAGCCGCTACCGTAACGGTAACGCCGCCGGGAACCGTAATGGGCATTCTTCCTATACGAGACACTTTAGCTTCCTCCCTTACCAGACAAACGCAAGGACTTCGCCGCCGACATGTTGCGCACGTGCACTCTTGTCGGTCATAATGCCCTTGGATGTTGAAATAATGGCGATGCCAAGTCCTCTGAGAACACGGGGAAGCTCGTCTGCACCGGCATAAACACGAAGGCCGGGTTTGCTGACACGGCGAAGGCCTGTGATAGCCTTTTCCTTGCTCTGTGTGTACTTGAGTGTAACTTTGATAACGCCTTGAACGCCTTCGTTTTTGACTTCAAAAGCCTTGATATAACCTTCATCCAACAGGATTTGTGCTATAGCCTTTTTAACCTTTGATGCCGGGATATTAACCGAAGGATGGCGCGCTGCGCCTGCGTTTCTGATACGGGTCAGCATATCAGCGATGGGATCTGTGATTTGCATTTTATTTTTCCTCCTTAAGAAGTTAGCACAGTGCTTTTATTTGCGTCCGTCCGCCGAGGGAGTCGGTCGGTCAGCATGTGATTGACCGAATGCCGCGACTTTGGGGTGCGCAGCCTGTGCCACTGTTCTTTGAGCATGTTACTGCTCGGGGTTTTGC
>CAYJAS010000045.1:0-12854 GCA_964367895.1 uncultured Oscillospiraceae bacterium
AATCACAACGCTTTGAGCATCTCTTTTTTCAAACGAGATATGATGCGCTTTTCCAGCCGTGATATATAGGACTGAGAAATACCGAGCTTGTCTGCGACCTCTTTTTGGGTCATCTCCTCCTGCCCTAAAAGACCAAACCGCATGGTGATTATCATTCTCTCACGATCGGGCAAACGACGCAAAGTTTTAGACAGGATTTCACGCTCAACATCATCTTCAACCGGACGCATTACACAATCGGGCTCGGTGCCTAAAATATCGGACAGCAAAAGCTCGTTACCATCCCAATCGGTGTTTAACGGCTCGTCAATCGAGATTTCGGTGCGCTGGTTTGAGCTTTTTCGCAAATACATCAATATTTCATTCTCTATACACCGAGAAGCGTAAGTTGCAAGCTTTGTATTCTTATCGGCACGGTAGGTATTAACGCCCTTTATTAAACCAATCGTGCCTATCGATATTAAATCCTCTATGCCGATGCCCGTATTTTCAAATTTTCTCGATATGTACACGACCAGGCGCAAATTGTGCTCAATCAATATTTGCCTGATATCTGCCTGCTCACCTGTATATCTGCTTAGATACTCTGCCTCATCTTTTTGGGAAAGCGGAGGTGGCAAACTCTCCGACCCGCCAATATAGAATATTTCCCCTGCTTTTTTAGTCTTAAAAATAGCTACTAATTTTGCAAAGCTAATCCAAAGTTTTTTAAACGCACTTTTCATCAACTACACTCCCATTATCGCCCTACATCCCTTTGCCGTCAAAATATCGACCGACGAGATGCCAAGCAAGTGATTTTCGGTATACTTTCCATCAATTTTAATGCTGTCACATTTAAAAATCATCAGCATTTGCCCATTTTGTGCGGCCGTTTTGCAGGACATTAACCTAATGCCCTCCACTCCACATTCACAAAGTGTTGAAAATGTTTCGGGCACTGCTCTATTGTCGGCGCTTTGCAGTACACTTTGAGCGGCACCGTCAAAAAGCGCTGAAATAGTCTGCGCCGACAGCACTATAACCCCTTTGCCCGAAATCGGATCCCTGAGCAGGTTTCCACTGTCCAGCAGAGCTTTAAGCAAGATTTTTCGTCCACCACGTTCTATCTCAAGCTGGGCAAAAGATGCTTGCGGTTTTAGCTTTGCACTTCCGAAAACAATGCTGAGAACTATGTAAGCAATAAGCGAGCCGACAAGCACCATACGCAAGGAAATCGGGGCATAAGGCACTCCGTTTACAAGGCTGAGCGTGCCACTGCCAAGCAAAGTAGATGCGCCGTATATAATACCTGCAAAGGCGCATGATATAGCGCAAAACAGCAGACAAATGCGCAAAAATCGCTCTTTTCCGCCTTTAACACCAAAGGAGACCGCCGAAATTGCGAAACAAAGCATAACTTTTGACAAAAGAGCCATCACTCCGCTTATCGGCAAGAAAAACAAAATTACCGACAGTATCGCACCTAAAAGCGCACCAAGCGCAAGTCGCAGTCGCTTTGTGAAAATGCCTCCCACCCCCGCTGTCAAAATCAGCAACAGGTAGTTGACCCCAAGGTTCAGCGCAAAAAGAACATCTATATAAACTACACGCAACCGATCACCTCTTTCAAAAACCATTTGACTTTAATGATAATTGAATGTTTGAGAAAAAGTTGTCTGTTTTCGCAGTGCTTATATATTTTTTTGCAATGGCAAAATCAGTACACCATCTTTGTCGAGTTTAAAGGACAAATATGCGCTCTCATTGTCGGTCATTATATTGGCAAGACAAAAAAATGGAGCAAGAGCACTCTCTTTTCCATAAATTATCGGAGCCATGATTGTAAAGCCCTCATCTTCTACCGAGTATAACGCTTGTTGCTTTATTGCCGCTTTGCGTAAAGCAATATCTGTGATAAACATACCCTCGCCCAGCGGTTTTAAATGGGAAACAGAAAAATCGACACCCGAAATTGCACTCTCCCCCGGCAGTGAGCGATATACTTTCGCATAGTCGGGCGGCAAAAACTCTGCCGCTTTTGCTCCACTCAATGTCTTAAACAGCACAAAATTGCCACCCTTTGGCATCATCACGCCGAGTGGGCAATTTTTACCTTGCTTTGAAATCATCACCCTGTAAATTACACCGGATTCATATGGACACATGCACTCAAAATGGTATCCCTCTTTGACCCGCTGCCAGCTAAGCAATCCTACTTGCGCCCCGTTAAGCATTAATCGACAATTTTCCACATCATCACCTCTTTGTCCATAATATGCGCCTTTTAATTTGATTATGCACAGGTATATTTTCAGGCAAAACTTACCATAATATCGTTGAGGTGATTAAATTGCTAACTCCTTTTGTGCGCACGCTGATTTTATACTTTTTTGTAATTGTTGCGATAAGGCTGATGGGCAAACGACAGGTGGGTGAAATGCAACCTACCGAGCTTGTTGTGACAATTTTAATTTCTGAAGTTGCGGCTGTTCCAATGCAAAATATAGACATTCCGCTTAGCCACGGTATAGTCCCGATTTTTACACTTGTTGCGGCGGAGCTTCTGATTTCGGTGCTGATTTTAAAAAGTATACCCTTTAGAAGAGTGCTGACCGGCACCCCTGTTATAATTATTAAAAATGGTCAAGTTGATCAAAAAGCGCTCAAGAAACTGCGAATTACAATCGATGATGTGCTAGAGGATTTACGGCTAAAAGATGTTTTTGATTTAAAAACGGTACGCTTTGCTCAAATTGAAACAAACGGACAGCTTAGCGTCCTGCTATATGGGAGCGCATGCAGCGTGACAAGCGGCGATTTAGGCATTGAAAACAGCCCTGTTGCGCCCTTTTATCCGATAATAACCGACGGAAAATTGTGCGCAAAATGGCTTGAGTTTTTAAATAAAGATGAGCGTTGGCTTAAGTCAATAATAAAGCGATATGGGGCATGTAAAATATCAGATGTTTTTTTGCTGTGCGCTGACGAGTACGGTAATTTTATATTCACAAAAAAGGAGGGACAAAATGGGTTTTAGGGTTTATTTTGCCGTCGGGATTTTGCTTTTAATTGTTGCAACCGGGCTTTTTGTCCGCCAAAACACTTATGAAATTTGCAGGCAATGCGTAGCTCTGCTTGAGCAGGCCGAAGGGCAAATTAAAAGCAAAAATGCACTGCAAGCGCAAAGTAGTTTTAACAGCAGTTTTAAACTTTGGTCGCAGTCACAAAACTTTTTAACTTTGTTTACAGTGCATGACAGGCTCGATGAAGTTACTCTTTCATATTCACGCACAACTTCTCTTTGGGAGGATGAAAATTATGCAGACATTTCATCTGAAATTAACTCACTTTATTTTTTAATTTCTATTGTAGCGCAGTATGACAGTTTGGGAATTAGAAATATATTTTAGAAATTTAAAAAGTCGCCGCAATTGCGGCGACTTTTTAAATTCAGTTGTGATTTTGTTTTTTTAAATAAATTACCGGATAAATTAAAATCGCCAAAACTCCGAAAATTAAAAGTATTTGCAAAATGGAAAAGAATAAAACTAAAAGTGCACAAGCAAAAGCCGCAATGGGCATAGTTGAAAACTGAAGTGTTGAAGCAAAACTTGTTTTTAATTTAGCATGGCTTGCCGCACTGTGTGCAATTGTCATTGAAATGCTAATTGTATTTAAGTAAGATATGCAAGTACCTATAATTGCCATGCAAACAAGTATGCAAACAAAAGCGAAATTATAATCAATAAACATTGGGAATATACCCATCCCCAAAAGTGCAAATCCGAGCGCTATGCCAAAAAGTAAAATGCTTTTAAAATTACTCTTTACAGATAATCTGGGCGACAGAAAAGCACCTGAAATAAGTCCAATTGACATTGCAATTTTTAAATACGAAAGACCGTCCGGCCCCATATTTAAAAACCGAGCAACATATGGAGTTTGAAAAACCGTAAGGGGCATTATCGCAAAATTTAAAATCAAACTTAAAATAAAAATATATTTAACATTTTTATTGTTTTTCAAATTTAAAAATGCAATTTTAAGTTGATTTGTAATTTCACTTATTTTTAAATGTTCATCATCGTGCTGCTCTTTGTATTTAATTGTGGAAATTAAAATCGCCGAAATTAAAAATGTCACAGCATCAAAAAGAAGCGATCCCGGCACACCAAACCAAGCTATCATTGCGCCTGCAATTGTCAGCCCCGAAAGCTCTGCAAGCTTTGTCAGGCGATAGCTAAGCCGCTTAGCTCCGCTAAAATGCTCTCCGACAATCATCGGTAAAATATCACTGCTCGCAGGTATTCTGCAGGCTTCCGCCGCTGAAGTAATAATGGTTGCAACAAGTAAAACCACAGGGTTTAAAATCCCATTTTGATAAAGAATAAAAACTGTCATTACAAGAATAAATCGAACAATATCTGTCAAACACATTATTAATTTCTTATTTTTTTGCTTAATAAAAGATGAAGCATATGGCATTAAAACTGCCGTTGTCAAAAAATTAAATCCAAAAATAGTTGCAGTTAATGCTGAGCTACCGGTTGTTTCAAAAACGATCCAAGAATATGCGACGATGTCGACACAATCTCCAAATCGACTTATTATATCCGCTAAAAGCAGCCTTAAATATCGCTTGTCCGATTTTAAAACAGTGTACATTTTAACCTCTCACTACTGAAATGATAAAAAGCTCTTACCTTGAAATGTCAGCTTGCCACTTTGGTTTTCATACATAGAAGCGTATGGCACAGCGCCCACTACAAACTCAAGCCGATCTCCGCTCTCAACTTCAAATACCACATAATAATCGCAGGTGAAACTACTCGCCGCACCTGCCGAGCGGCCGGCCTTATTTTCTGCCCTCTTTTGTTTCACCATAGCGCTAACCGACAATATCGGTGCACCGCTGTCGCTCTTTTTCACCTGCGCCGGTCTTAGCATATTTCTAAATCTTAATAAAATAAACCCTATGGAGAAAAGGGCAAATACAATTCCAAGAACTCTTAAAAGTCCCATGAGTAAAACTAACATTGATACACCTCTTTTTTTATTTGCTATTACTCTATATTTTAAATAAAATGTGAAGTCTTGTCAAATAAAATATTAATATCGCTTTTTCCCTTGTTAAATCGCTAACTTTTATGTTATAATAATAGCAAATATATTAAGGGGGATTTGCATGAATCAGCAAATTTTTACAAATAACAACGGTGATATGCCTGCATCGCTCAACGATCAGCATCTTGCCTGCGTTTTGCTGCTTGACACTTCGGCATCGATGACAAACGGCAACGCCATTGCCGCACTTAACAATGCGGTCAACAACTTTAAAAATCAATGCGTTTCGGACGATGCACTTTCACGCGCACTTGATATTTCGGTGGTTACCTTTTCAAGCGTCATCGAAATTGTTCAGGATTTCACTCCTATCGGCCAAATGCAGGTGCCCATGCTAAATGCTGACGGGCAAACTCATATGGGTGCAGGGCTGAATGTGGCGCTTGATTTGATTGAAATGCGCAAAGACCAGTATAAAATGCTTGGTGTTCCCTATCACCGCCCTTGGATTTTTATGATTTCAGACGGTGCGCCAAACGATGATTATGCTGCTGCATTTGAACGTGTCGCCGATATGCAGCGCCGAAATAAGGTGGAGCTTTGGGCTGTCGGTGTGCCCGGTTATGACAAAGGCATTTTGACCTCGCTTACAAAGCGTGTTATTGAGCTCGATTCAAATCTAAACTTTGCCGGTCTTTTTGAATGGCTTTCAAACAGCCTTTCGACCAAGTCACGCTCTAACCCCGGCGACAGCGTGCAGTATGCAAATCTCCCTACAGGCTCGCAGGTTGTTCCATCAAATTGGGGGGAATAGCCGTTGCGTTTTGACGGATATTGCTTCGCCCTAACCGGGCGTGCCCATAAATCGGACGGTACGGTGTGCCAAGACAGCTCGGCGGCCGGCATTTCCGGTGCACGATGGCAATTTGCCGCAGTCGCCGATGGTGTCGGAAGCGCGCCACGCTCCGATATCGGCTCACGCACCGCTATAATGGCAGTTTACAAGGCGGTAGTTTCGCTTTTGCGTAGTTGCTCTGATGAAGATGCTTTGCTAAGCGCTTTGCAGCGTGGGTTTGCAAATGCCCTTTTGGAAATTGAGCGCCTCTCTGAGCAGGAGCATCTCCCCTCCTCCGATTATGACACTACGCTGACCGTCTGCCTGTTTGACGGACAAACCGTTCTTTTAGGACATGTCGGTGATGGTGGCGCCATTTCTCTCGGCAAAGATGGGATTTTTCACCTTCTCACCGAAGTGCAAAAGGGCGACGCATGGAATGAGGTGCATCCCTTGCGTTTTGGGCAACAAAGCTGGATTTTTAAAAAGGCCGAGGGACAACACTCGGCAGTGCTTTTGCTGACCGACGGTCTGCTTGACTATGCTCTGCCCTCTCTGCTTTTCGGGCAAAATGACAGGATTTACCATCGTTTTGTAAATCAATTTTTTCCCGAAGCTCTTAATAGTGACGCCGAACAATCTATCAAGCTACGCAGTGATATTTGTGCTCTGCTGTCCTCTGATCCATTTGATTTTTTGACAGATGATTTAAGCGCCGCCGCTGTTTGGGATACGACCGCTGTGCGCAATCCCTTTCCCGAGCGATATCTCGACGAACCCGACTGGGAAGCGCTCAAACAAGAGCGCTATTACAAGCTATACCCATCACTCAAGCCAAAAGATAATAATTCGAAAGAAGGTCTGCACTAATGCTACTTTACGGACTGCTGAAAAAACAACAGATTGCAGTTGCCGACAAACCATTTGCCGATGGCGGTGAGGGAGAGATACATAATTTGACCTCCGACCCGCTCAGCGTGGCAAAAATCTATTATCCCGACAGGCGCACAAGTGAGCGTTTTGAAAAGCTAAAGGCTATGATACAAAACCCTCCCCACAGTAGCGCTAAAGGGCAGGTGGCATGGCCGACCGAGATACTGCTTGACAGCAACAAAGCCTTTGTTGGATTTATCATGCCAAAGGTGAAAAATGTCATTGAAATTGCCGAAATTTACTCCTATGATAAGCGCAACAGCTACCCATACACATTTTTCGTGCAGGTGGCGCAAAATCTCTGCGTCGCCGTCAATGCCGTTCACTCCGGCGGACATGTATGCGGCTACCTAAATCCCGCAAATGTCTGCGTCAGTCCCCAAACCGCTCTGGTTACCCTTGTCGATACCGACTCTTACCATATTAAGGCTTCAAGCAACACAATTTACAGATGTCCGGTTTACATGGCGGAATATGTCCCCCGTGAGATTTTGGCGCTTTTAAATACCGGCGAAGACCTCAAAAGCACCAAATATCCCACCTTTAGCGTACATACCGACAGTTTTGCTGTCGCTGTGCATGTTTTTGCTTTACTTATGAACGGCACCCACCCCTTTGCCTGTACCCCAAATGACCGCTATTCGGGTGAGCATTTTCGTATAAAGGACAATATTTCAAACGGTGTTTTTGCCTATTTAAGAGGCGAAAACCGTGTTAAGCCTCCCCTTTACGCACCTGCGCTTGACAGTTTACCAAAACCCTTGCTCAATGTGCTTGTCGGTATGCTGACCGCAAGCAAAGCGGTTGACAGGCCTACTCTTTCGCAACTTTATACCGAGCTTGAAAAGTTCGAAGCACAGCTTGTGCAGTGTCAAACCAATGCAAACCACTTTTACCACAAACAGAATAAAAGTTGCCCGTTTTGCAAATGCGAACGGGTGATGCAAGTGGTAAAAACCACACAAGCGCTAAAAAAATCCACCTCATCAATCGGCGGTAGCACGGCAATCCGCACCCCTGCGTTTGGCAAGCAAACGGCATGGATACCGCCAAAATCAACGGGCACGGTCACCACTGCGCCAAAGGCAGCTGCAACACCTGCACCTCGTAGCAATTCTGCCGCTACAGCTACTCGCCCGTCGGTTTCCTCTGGCTCGTCCGGCGGAGGCTTTTTGTCTATGATCTTCGCATTTCTTTTCGCATTAATCTTTTGGGCGGCTGTACAGGCAGGTGCTGCATATGGGCTCTACCGCATACCGCTTGACAGTTGGTGGTGGTCAATTTTGCGCTATGCCTCCTTTGGTATAGTGGCATATTTACCTTTGCTTATTTTCATTATTATCGACTCGGCCGCCATTTTAAACGACTTTTTCGAAATGGTTGCAGGCATTCTTGCCCTTTGCAGTTTCCCATTTGCCCTTTTGGCTTACGGCGGTTTAGCAGTGTGGGGCACTTGGGACACAGGGCTTTTCAATATATCAATTAATGTTGTACTTATCTGCCTGCCTGTTATTTTAGTTCGAAAAGTATTCTCAGGCATTTAGAGATGGAGATTTTATGAAAGCTTTACTTATTTCCGTCAACTCAAAATATGTACACAGTTCACTTTCAGTTTGGTATCTAAAGGCGGCCGCTCAGCATATTTGTGATATATCGGTGCTTGAAACGACAATACATGCAAGTATGTCGGAGCTTTCAGATCAAATCGTCAAAAGCGGTGCCGATGTAATTGCCTTTTCCTGCTATATCTGGAACATAAACTTTATCGGTGATCTTGTGAAATTGATACCCGACGACCGCAAAATTGTACTCGGCGGTCCCGAGGTCAGTTATAACGCACAGCAGGTTTTTGAAAACCATCCCTCCGTCGATTACATTATCAGCGGTGAGGGCGAACTCCCTTTTGCAAACCTGCTTTCCGCAATAAAAAACCGACAAGATGTCACGGCACAAGACGGGATATGCACACGAAATTGCATAAGCTCTCCTCATATTTCAAGCGGTACACCGGTAAATCCGTACACCGAGGAGTATTTCAAGCGATTAAACGGACGGATTGTCTACTTTGAAAGCAGTCGTGGTTGTCCATACAGCTGTTCATACTGCCTTTCGGGGCGATTGGGCGGAGTGCGCTTTTTCGACATGGATTATGTGGAGCGCACACTGAAGGCACTTGCATGCTCCGGCACCTCAACCGTCAAATTTGTCGATCGCACCTTCAATTGCGACCGCAATCGTGCTACGCATATTGTGCGATTTTTGAAGCAACTTAACGAGCAACACGGCGGTGTTTGCTACCATTTTGAAATTGCGGGCGACCTTATTGACGGTCATTTGCTCCATGAGCTTTGCACCGCTCCGGCCGGCCTTTTTCAGGTGGAAATCGGCATACAGAGTTTTAATGATCGCACCCTTTGCGCCGTCAATCGCAAAACCAATTTGCAAGCTGTAGAAAAAGGCATATCGACCCTTTTAGAAAGCAACAATATCCATGTGCATGTCGATTTAATAGCCGGACTGCCCGATGAGGATTTTCTGTCTTTCAGACAGGGATTTGACAGGCTTTTCGCACTTAGACCACATATGTTGCAACTTGGATTTTTAAAATTACTTCACGGCAGTCCGCTTGACGACAATCGACACGGGTGTTTTGAATATACACCTCCCTATCAGGTGCGATACACCGACCACATGAGTGAGGGCGATTTGCAAACCTTGCAGAACATTTGCGATGCTGTTGACCGCCTTTATAACAGCGGTCGCTTTGTCGCATTGATTGAAGCGGCGCTGGAGCAGTTAAACAGCGCCTTCGACCTGTTTTTAGCTTTTGCAAATGAGCATTCAGTGCCACACGGTGAACCGCTTGACCGATATTGTGAAAGAGTTTTACAGTTTTTCTCCCCAATACTCGGTAGGCAACCCACCTTAGACTTGCTTAAAAGCGAGCTTCTTTGCGTCAGCTCGTCCGGCAAATTGCCCAAAGTATTGCAACAGGAAAATATGCGCCATTTGCTAAAAAGAATTGAGCTTTCGGGTTTGCTTCCCCGCCCGAGCGGTGTAAAGCGTGCGGCCGCTATTTTACACGACAGCGAGCAGATTTTGATTGTCGATTACATTGACAGACATCCGATAAGCGGCAGATTTAAAGCACAATTTATCAAACAGGACGATTTAATATAGGCTAAGGACGGTGTGAGAGGTATCTCACACCGTCCTTATTGTGTTTTCTCTAAATTTTACAGCGGAGTATTGCTCAGTTCATCTTTTGCATCTTTGGCGTTTTTAAGACCTTCAAAAGTTTTCCCGTTTTCTTTTAAATTTGCTATTACCTCTTTTGCCTGCTCAACGGTAATGCCTGAATTTTGTGCAAATTGATTTAGCTTTTGCTCAAAGTTTGCCTTTGCCTCTGCTAAGGTAATTCCCTTTTCGTCCAGCTGTGCCTTGACGGCTTGCAGACCCTCGATAGTCTTGCCGCTCTCTTTGAACTCTTGCATGCTCATACCGTTGTTTTGCACAGATGTGTTTTCGGGCTCTGCCGCAAATGCGCTAAGCCCCATTCCGCCTACCGTTATAAGTCCGGCGAGTGCGAGTGATACAATTTTTTTTGTGAACATAATTGTTCTCCTTTCGTTAGGGTGTGCCACCCTAGGGCGCTAATTTTATTTTTTGTTTTGCCCGCCCTTCGTCTTGAGTATAAACCAAATATCGATGGAAAGTCATCGGTTAAAAATAGGCAAAGTATAGGCAGTTTTGCACATGTACTTACTTTGCCGTTAATTTATGATATAATAAATAAAACTATATGTTTTGTTTATTATATAGATGCCCACTTTCTCACCGCAACTGCGGCAACCGAAAGTGACGGCGAATTATATCAAAATGCTTCGCATATATGATATAAAAAACAATATAGTATAATTGCAATTTTTAATTTGAGGTGGTAGCGTGAAAATCTATATAGCAGATGACGAAAAGTCTATACGAGAGATAATCAGCGGATTTTTAAAAAACAGCGGATACGAGGTTACCTCTTTTGAAAGCGGAGATCTTTTAAAGGCAGAATTTTTAAAAAATCCATCTGATATGGTGATTTTAGATGTTATGATGCCCGGCACAGACGGTGTGACCATCTGCTCTCAAATAAGGGAGAAAAACAATGTGCCGATTATTATCGTGTCTGCCAAAGACAGCGAGCTAGATAGAATTAACGGCATCACCATGGGGGCCGACGATTATTTAATAAAGCCTTTTGCGCCCATGGAGCTTGTGGCAAGGATAAACTCCATCTTTAGACGTATCTCTTTCAGCGACGGTGCAAAAGAAAAAACTGTTCTTAATTATGGCGATATCAGCATTGATATTGCCATGAAAAAATGTACCGCAAGCGGCTCAAAGCTCGACTTAACCCCGACTGAGTTTGCCTTGATGGCCTATATGTTTGAGCATTCAGACAGAGCAATTTCCAGGTAAGAACTGCTGAAAAACGTCTGGAAATTTGACTACGAAGTTGACACCAAGGCATGTGATGATGTGTTGAAACGGCTCCGCAAAAAACTGACTTCGAGCACTGTGAGGATAACGGCCGTTTGGGGATTTGGTTTTAAGCTTGAAACCGAGGAGGCACAATGATTTCTATTCGAAAAAGAATATCCAGACCGTTTTTACTGCTAATTGTTTTGATACCTATCGCCATATTTGTCATATTTAATCTTATTGTGTCCTTTTTTAACCGGCAACAGGCTGAACAGGATCTACAAGTGGCGGTGTCAGAAATCTCGCAAAACATAGATTCTGGCGACACTCAATTTTTAATTAATTTAGTTAGGTCTCAAAGCCACACCTCATCTGCTGAGCTTGTCGTTTTCAATAGAAACGGTGAGCTTTCAAGGCTTTTTGATTTAAGAGATAGCTTTATTACCGAACAGATGGCTATATACGCATATAGCCAAGTTGAGGACTTAGACTTTGAGCAAATAAACTCTTTCCGATTTGAAAATGAAATCTATTATGCCGTCAAGGTCGATTATCAGGCCAACAATTTGACCGACATGCTTGTCTACATTTCTAAAGGTCTTGTGATTGATGACTTTGTCGTAACGGTTAATATAGTCTTGCTCTCTGTGTCGGCGGTAGTTACAGCTATTGCCATTTGGGTATCCACAAGAGTTGCCAACTCCATTGCAAGACCCATAGAAGTTTTGACTACACAGGTTGAAGCAATGAAGTCAGATGAAATTGTTGTCATAGACAATAAGAGCGACAGTTTCGAGCTTTCCAGATTAACTGCAGAGATCAATGCACTCAATCGAAGGGTTTACCATTACAATCAGTCACAAAAGAACTTTTTGCACAATGCATCACACGAGCTTCGCACGCCACTGATGAGTATCCAAGGTTACGCTGACGGTATCGAAATGGGTGTTTTTACCGACGCAAAGGGTACCGCCCATCTTATTTCTGATCAAAGCAAAAGGCTCACCAAACTTGTGGACGGTCTTTTAACACTTGCTCGAGCAGAAAATTTCAACCCCGACAAAAAGTTTGAGCGCCTTAATATAACCAGTCAGCTGCTCGAATTGGTAGATCAATATAAGGGTTATGCCATTTCAAAAGGCATTTCAGTAACGACCGATATTGCGCCAAATGTTTTTACAAAAGCAAACAGTGAGCTACTTTCCGCCTGTGTAGGCAATGTCGTTTCAAATGCGATACGCTATGCAAAGCAAAATGTATCAATTTCTCTTGAAACACACAATGAGAATATTGTTATCACAGTTAGAGATGACGGAGCCGGAGTTGAAAATATCGATCATATTTTTGATAGGTTCGCAAAAGGAGTGGGCGGGAACTTTGGCCTTGGCCTTTCAATTGCAAAAACCTCCATCGAGATGCTAAGCGGGAAAATCGAGGCCTATAATGATGGTGGTGCGGTTTTTGAGCTTACCTTACCGCTGCAGACTATTTAATTTTTTATCACATAAACACAAAAAACCGTAGGATTTAAAAATCCTACGGTTTTTTTAACTAAATAATATTTAGT
>CAYJAS010000046.1:0-12622 GCA_964367895.1 uncultured Oscillospiraceae bacterium
AGTGTCAGCTTGTTTTAAATTTAAAGGGTTTATTCTTATTTTTTTCGTGTCATAATCCGTTCGCCTTTTGAGTCTTTAAACCTCGTCTTTTTAAATCCTAATTTTTCATATAAGCTTATTGCAAAAACATTGTCTTCAATTGCAGATAAATATATCTTATTGCACTTGTAGTCGATATACAGTTTTTGCAATATTAACTCCATAGATTTTTTGCCATATCCCTTGCCTTGATAGCGCTGATCTATCATAAATCGATCAAGCCAGACTTTTGAGCACGGCAATGGCCTAAACTCTTGTCTGCCGTGCATTGCAAATCCGATTAGCAATTCTCCAAGATAAACCCCATAAAAGTTCCATGTCATGTTATAAGCATTAGTTTCAGCATCTTTAAGGCATTTAGACGATTTCTCTATAAAACTTTTTTGATTTTGTGAAACCGATAAATCCAAAATATCACGCCAACTGCTTTTACATAATATCTTAACTGTCAGTTGATTTTCAGCGTCCATTACTATTCTTCCTCATTTGCCGCTTTAGGTGCGAATATCTTCATTGGGATAGCCTTCATAAGTTTTTTTGCCTTTGCTGCATTAAAGTTCTTATCTGTTGATAAAATATCTACAAATGGCGTTTTAAACCCGGCTTTTATGTCCGTATGAACAAAGCCGTTTCGCTCATAAAAAGCGAGCCTTTTGACCCTTTGCTGATAGTTTTGTGCATCTTTATCGTCCATTGTTTCGATAAATAGTGTAACCGATTTGTCAGGATATTTATCAAACAAAGTTTGCAACAGTTTTGAGCCATATCCTTTTGAATGGACTTTATCGTTTACCGCAATATAAAAGACAAACAAAGTATCATCAGAATCTATTGTGAATAATATCCCTACAAACAAGTCATTGTCATAATAGGCTTTGAAGTCGTAATTTTTCTTCAGTGTAAGCAATTTTATCAGCCACATCGGCATCAGTTCTTCTTTTGGGAATACCCTTTTCATAAAAGCTGATATCTCATTATAATCACTAAGTTTTTTTGATACATTTACTTCCTGTAAAATCATATATTCACTCTCCCGCTTTGATAAGCAATAAATTTCCTATAAGAAATTACATCAGAAAATCACAGATTTTCTGATGTAATTCTCCGGCTTATAATATCACACTTTAATTATAAGCAAAATGCAATTGTCCGACGTAATCATTTTCAATCGACATATTGTACTCACCAACAGCCGGGTAATAGTTATACTCAATACCTGCCGGAGTGATGATTACAATTTCAACATTTGAATACAGGTCACTTTCGTTGCACATTATCAGAAGCGGCTCAAACTCCTCGGTTTGTGTTATCAAAGCTCCCCTGACATTGTTTCCCTGCTGATCCACAGTGTTTTCATATGCCATTATTGACGCCCCAAAAGCTGCACGTATCACATATAATTCATCGCCTACATACTCGGTGAGTTCCAGTGTTTTATAGTCAAATTCATCACCTAAATAATATTCGAGCATATACGCTAAATCTGTGCCCGGAGATTTATCGTAAAACTCAAAATCGCCTGCATATCCAACAAATGCGGCGGCCAAAGCGTTGTCAAACATCTCATCGTGCCAAAAGAACTTGTCGTCAAAGATGTCGTAAATATGCCATGTTTTCCCGTCATCACGCGAGCCTACAAGTGCCCACTGGCGATATCTTCCGCCGGTAACTTGCCCCCAAGCGAAAGTTATCTCTTGGTCAAGTGCCTCATTTGAAATATATCTAATCAAATAGTGATCGGTCAACCCTAATTGCTCCACCGTCGGATAGACCAGCTCAGCAACATGCACGGTCTCTACCCCATAATCTTCAGGCTCTATAGTGCTGATCTCCGAAATGATATGCCCAGGCATAAAGTAACCGGTTTCGAAGTCTTCGGCAATTTTGTCTGCACCCAAAAAGGAGTCTTTCAGTTCAGGTGCCAAAGTCTGCGCCAGTGCGTCAAAATCCTTTTTTGCGTAAGCCATATAATAATTGACTATAAGTTGCTCCTGGGGTGTTTGAGCTTCCCCTTCAATAACGGCGAACATGCCATCGTTGAAATATGCATTTGCCATTTGGTAATTTGCACGCGGATAATCGCTCAAAAACTCCCGAGCTTTTTCGTTTTCACTTACGATAATATCAAGCTCTTTTTGCCCCATGCCAAAAGTTAATACCCTTTCGATATTTTCCATAAAAGCATCTTTCTCGCTTGAATATTGCTCATTTGGTACAGATTGCCCATCAATAGACGTAGTCGCAATATCTGTCTCATAATCGTATAAATTAGTGAAGTTTTTTGCCTCTACAAAGCTATTGTCAACAAGCTGATAATAAGTGATGCCATCTTCGCCCCACTCATCACCCATACCTAAATAGGTTAGATCTCCATCGCTCCAATACTCGATTCCAAAAGCATCATAATTTATTGGAAAATACTGCTGAGTTGTTTCAAAGACTGAAATCAGCCCCTGATCCGGAGTTATGGTGTAAATATGCAAAAGGCTTTCGTAATAATCAAGAAAAACATATTCACTTGAATAATTTCTTTCGTTTACCGCAAAGACAAGCTCAAGTACTCCGTTGTTGTCAAAATCAATTAAATCAATATAACTCAGCCCGTAGGTTCCGAAATATAACGGGTTGTCAGCGTCATCCAAGTAGATAGGTTCCGATTCAAAAGTGCTATGTGCCACCTCATATGCATGCAGTATATTGGAGTAAGCGGTGTAATCGGGTTCTGTGTCCTCGGGTTCGGGAGCAGGCTCGGGCTCAGGGGTAGGCTCAGGCTGTGGTGTGGGTTCAGGATCGGGGTTTTCCACTGTGCCGCCGTTTGCGTTGTTGTCCTCGGGCTCACTCGGAACATCTTCGCCACAGGCAAAGAGTGAAAATGCCAGCAAAAGCATAAGTAATAAGGCAAGTAATTTTCTCATAATTTTCCCTCCAAAATATAGCAAGTGATTTTGATTTTATATTAACATTATAACATATAAAATCGACTAATACCACATAGAAAACTATGATTTCGAAGCGCTTTTTGCCCGTTTTGAAAGCGGATTTTGCCGTTTTCGAAGTAGTTTTTGCCGTTTTTGAAGTGCTTTTGGTATGCAAAACAGGCTATTTTTGTTCAAAAAAATACATGAAATATGAAAGCGCCAGCAAATCTGCACTGCCTCCCGGGCTAATATTTTGCGCAATAAATCGCTTGTCAAGCTCTTTTGTATACTGCAAAAAATCCCCATGTGCCCCATTTAAGTAGCTTGACAACTCTTTTCTAATGCTCTGCATGGTTTCATAGTCCGAGCGGGCAATGATATTGCTATCCTCGGTTTGACAAATGATGTGCAATAGAGTCAGCACCCCGGCATCGTTTAGCGAACTGCCCTTTTCAAGCTGCTGGTGCAAAATCGGCAAAGCGCAGTCAAACACTGCCGGATATCCCTCTGCCGCTTGACCTCTAATTCCCTTAATGCCATACTTTGCATACAGCTTTTCGCCGTTTGTCTTTGCAGTTTGCACGTTAATTTCGGAAAAATCGCTTGCAAGGGGCGATAACATCGCACCAACAGTGTTGCGCAGTTGGTTTTGGCTGTACGGCTGTACGTTTGCAAAATCATAGCACAAAGCGCCAATGAGCACACCAAGCGAAAAAATAGCGCCTTTATGGGTATTTACACCTGCTGTTGCGGCAAACATATCCCGTTCTGCGTCAATACCGAGAGGTCGCAATGCCAAAAACAGCTCATCAGGTGGAAGATGACTGTTGTTCAGGCTAAAAATCGCAAGATTGTAAAAATAAGGTCTTAGCGCCTGTGCGCTTTTTCTAAAAGTTTCAATATTCATATCGCTGTGGGCACCGCTGTTGCAGCTGTCTACCAGTCCGGGCTTTGGAGTTGTTTCCACCTCAAAAATCAAGGCTTTGTAAGCAAGATTTGCAAGCCTTTCAGCGTAATTTTCACTTACAAACTGCCACATAATGCCGGTTTGAGCTTTAAAAAGTTGCTCGGCAGAATGCCTCCGTGAGCGAGCACATTCAAAGGCAGGCCTGTCGCAGATAAAGCAGGTGCGTTCCGGAATATCAAAATCGGCTCGTGACAGCTTTTGTCCGGCGGTATTTATTACATCTATATCGTAAAACCTACCAATTGCTAAGCTGTTTTCCAGTTGCAACATAAGTTTTTTTATCTTTTTCGCCTGACCATCAGCTACCGCAAAATACTCGTTTCCGCTGACCTGCATAAGAGTGTGCTCAAAAATTAAATCAATACCGTTGCTTTCACAGATTTTTTTAATATCCGAAGTGGCATTGTCAAAAATAATTGTGGCAAGCGGAAAAGCTTTACACTCCCCTGCTATGTTGAGAGTAAAGCTGATTATAGGCCTTTGATATTGCTCTGACAAACTGCGCTGTATGGCTTGTCTTTGTTCTCGTGCCTTTAGCATGATTTCAAGTGTAACTGCTTCATACTCAAGTTGTTTTTCGGGAATCATTTAGCACCTCTATCGGTTAAATATTGCATTGTACACATTAACAAAACCGCCGCAAATAACTTGCGGCGGTTTTGTTTTTATAGATTTCCGATGTTTTTTTCGATAAATCCTTCAATTTTGTCCACAACTGTGGTCAGTGCGCCTTGCTCAAACGGGGTTTTAAAGCCTGATTTTTGAAGCATTTCGACGAAGGTATTACCCCTGCCGATTTTGGTGTATTTGATATACATATCCCAAGCGGCATCCCAACCATCTGTCAACATCACACTGAGCACCTGCATAGCGCAAGCTGAGGCTAAGCAGTAATCGATATAATAGAAGGGGGCTTCATAGATGTGCAGTTGACGTTGCCAGCGACGACCGTCACCGTAAAACGGCATTCCGTCATAATCCATGTCGGGGAAATACTGCTTTTCAAGGTCAATCCAAAGCTGAAGGCGTTGCTCGGGTGTTTGGTTTGGATTTGCATAAATTTCATGTTGGAACTCGTCCACCAAACAGCCGTAAGGCAAGAAATACAGCGAGGTGACAAGGTGCAGAGCTTTCGCCTGTTCACTGCGTTCGGCATAGAATCTGTCAAGATACGGCCAGCACAAAAACTCCATAGACATCGAGTGGACTTCACACGCTTCTGCGGTCGGATCTATAAGAGCTTCAAGCTCGTCCTGTGCATTTAAAAATCCTGCTAAAGCGTGTCCGCCTTCGTGGGTGAAAACATCGACATCACCGACCGTGCCGTTGAAATTGGCAAAGACAAAAGGCACCCCATCGCCGTTAAGCATGGCACAGTATCCGCCTGTCATTTTGTTTTCTCTGCTGAACAGGTCAAACATGCCGTTTTCATCCATTTTCTCTATAAGTGCTTTGGTTTCCGGCTTCATATCCTTATAAAGCTGAAGGCCTATTTGATAGAGTTGCTCATCATTTGCAATCGGTGTCGGATTGCCTTGCTTGCTCAGCACTGCTTGATCGTAAAATTTAAGTTTGTCAACACCAAGGCGCTCTGCTTGCCCCTTCATTAACTTGGAAACAAGAGGAACTACCATTGTTTTAACTTGATCTCTAAAGATTTTAACATCATTTTGGTCGTAGCAATTGCGTGTCATACGCAGATATCCGACCTCTGTAAAGCTTGCAAATCCAAGTTTCTTTGCAATTTCGGTGCGCACTTTTACCAGTTTGTCAAACACTTCGTCATACTGCTCTTTTTTGGCGAGCATAGCTCCGCCAACGGCCTCTGTCGCCGCCTTTCTGACTGCACGATCTGCCGAAGTGGTGTATTTACCCATCTGGGGAATGGTCAATTTTTGTCCGTCATAGTCTATAGTTATCGTGCTCTGCACTTTTTGGTACTCGAGTATCAGTTTTTCCTCTTGCTCAAGCAGTGGTAAAACCTCTTTATTTATTGAACGTGCGGCGATGTCAGCGTTTGTGAACAGCACCTTAGGAAATACCTTTTCAAGCTGTGCTCTGTGCGGACTGTTGAGCAGCGCCGTATAAAATCCGGCGACTTTTTCAACTATCGGAGGCATGTTTTCAGCGAAAAACTCCTGCTCTGATTCATAAAACTCATCTGTAGTATTTTGGGTATATCGTATGCTCGCTATAGTCTGTAAATCGCTCAATTTGCTTAACAATGCATTGATTTCATGCACCGCTTTTGCCGCCTTTTCAGCTTGATCTGAGTCTGAAAATGTCGCTATTAGTCGGTCAAGTTCGCTTGACTCCTTGGCAATATCGGGGCGGGTATACTTCTTTTGTGAAAATTTCAATTTTAAACTCTCCCTTCAATTTTTCCGTGATAACAAAATAGTATCATACCTTTTTGTGCAAGTCAATAATCGGCTAAATTTATATTTATTCTAAATATGCTGTTTTTTTCCCATTTTAATGTTGAAATTGCATTTATTATAATGTATAATATTTTGTGCCCTAATTGTAAGATATATGGGCAAGCTGTTAAAAAACCTGCCTTTCCGCCCATTTCACATGTGCTGTAAGGTTTGGCAATATAAGATGAGGTGAAAATATGGCGTTCTCTTTCAAAGGAGGTATCCATCCCGATGACTGCAAGTCAATGACATCGGGAAAGGCTATCGAGCTTTTGCCGGCTCCGGCAAAGGTTATCATCCCGGTGTCGATGCACATCGGCGCTCCCTGCCAGCCATTGGTTAAAGTGGGCGATTTTGTCCATCTCGGGCAAATGCTCGCCGACTGTAGTGCTCCGGTTTCCGCTCCGGTGCATGCAACCGTTTCGGGCATTGTGGTGCAGGTTGAAAAACTTTTGCATCCAAACGGCGAAAAGGTCATGTCTGTCGTTATTGAAAATGATTTTAATGACACCCCCGACCCGTCAATTAAGCCGATTGACGTTGACACACTAACAAAGGAAGAAATTATCGCCGAAATACGCAGAGCCGGTATTGTTGGTCATGGCGGTGCGGCCTTCCCGACACATTTCAAAATTTCGACCGGTATCGGTAAGGTTGACAGTGTGCTGATTAACGGCGCCGAGTGTGAGCCTTATATCACCTCAGACCATCGTATTTTGACCGAATATCCGTGGGAGGTCATCGGCGGATGTCAGATATTGCGCTCGCTATTTAATGTTAAAACGGTCAAGCTCGGTGTTGAGATGAACAAGTCCGATGTTTTTGACACGGTCAAGCAGTATCTTCCCGAGGATAACACGGTTGAACTGTGTCCGCTGGTCACCAAATATCCACAAGGTGCGGAAAAACAGCTTATCGATGCGCTGACCGGCCGTCAGGTGCCGTCGGGCAAGCTTCCTGCCGATGTCGGATGTGCGGTATTTAATATTGACACGGCGGCGGCAATTTACAGACTTTTTGCCACCGGTATGCCGGTTATTCGCAGAATTGTCACCGTTTCGGGCAGTGCTATCGCGAGCCCGAAAAATCTTGAAGTGCGCGTAGGCACTCCCCTTTTAAACCTTGTTGAGTTTTGCGGCGGTTTCGTCGAGCCTCCCAACAAACTGCTCATGGGCGGCCCGATGATGGGTATTTCCCAGTTTTCGCTCGATGTTCCTGTTATTAAAGGGACAAATGCCATTCTCGCTTTTTGTAAAAATGAAGGCAAAACTGCCAAACATCCGACCTGCATCAGATGCGGTAAATGCTTAACCGCCTGTCCGATAAATCTTATGCCCACTTATATCTATCTTTATTCCGAAAAGGGCACAATAGAGGAGCTTGAATATTATGATACTCTCGATTGTATCGAATGTGGTTCTTGCACCTATGTTTGTCCCGGTAAGGTGCCGCTTGTTCAGGGAATCAGAGCGGCCAAGCATCGCGTAAATGACGCGCGCAGAAAGAAGTGAGGGTGAAGAAATGATAGATTTATCAAAGCTTAAAGTCAGTTCCTCCCCGCACATTCGCTCGGAGGACACTATACGCCAAATTATGCTCGATGTTATCATCGCACTTATGCCGGCGCTTGCAATTTCCATTTTTGTTTTTGGCTGGAGAAGCCTTGTTGTTACGGCAACTACCGTTGCAGCCAGTGTGTTTTTTGAATGGCTTTACCGTGCAATCATGCGTAAGCCGACCACTATCGGTGACCTTTCGGCCGTTGTTTCGGGAATGCTTTTGGCATTTTGCCTTCCTGCGTCTGTACCGCTTTGGATTGCGGCGCTCGGTGCATTTTTCGCTATGGTCATTGTAAAACAGCTTTATGGTGGCCTTGCCAAAAACTTCGTTAACGCCGCACTTGCAGGACGAGCATTTTTGCTTGCTTCCTTCCCTGCCGCACTGACAACATGGCCGGCTATTCGCACAACCATGCCGCTTTTTGTCACTCCCGACGCTGTGACTGCGGCAACTCCGCTTGCGGCACTCTCACAGGGCAATATGCCCGATGCCAGCCTGTTTGACCTTGCGCTTGGTATGGTGGGCGGCAGCCTTGGTGAGACCTCGGCCTTCGCTTTGCTCGCCGGTGGACTGTACTTGCTTTACAGACGTGTTATCTCGATACATATCCCGCTTGCTTATATCGGCACGGTTGCCGCCTTTACCTTTATCTTCCCGCAAGGGCATGACCCGTTTGAGTTTATGATGACCCATCTGCTGTCGGGCGGACTTATGCTCGGTGCCTTCTTTATGGCAACCGACTATTCCACCGCACCGATTAATGCACGCGGTAAAATCATATATGGTATTGGCTGTGGACTTTTAACGGTCTTTATCAGGTTTTTCGGTGCCTATCCCGAAGGTGTTTCGTATGCGATCTTGGTCATGAACGCCTGTGTTTATCTGATTGAGCGAGTGACCAAAAAACGCAAATTCGGATATGTCAAGCCGAGCAAATCATCTAAATCGGGAGGTGCAAAATGAGCAAGAAAACTGAAAGCGCTAAACCAAAGGCTATGGATAACAACTTTGTGCGCTCGATAATTCATCTCGGTGGAGTTCTTTTTGCAATCACTGCTGTTGTCGCCGGACTTCTTGGCACGGTAAATGCCGTCACTGAGGATCAAATTGAGATTAATGCACGCAAAAAGCTTGAAGATGCTATGACCGAGATTGCACCCAATGCAGACAGTTTTGAAGCAATTAGCCTTGAAGGTGTAGATCCTATCATTACCGATGCTTATCAGATTATATCGGGTGGACAATATGCCGGCGTTATCGTTCAATCAGAGCCTGCCGGATTTTCAGGGCCAATTACCATAATTTCGGGGTTTGACGCTGATGGTGCTGTGCTCGGAGTGCGCATTACAAAAATCATTGACACTCCCGGTCTTGGCGAAAAGGCAAAGGATCAAACTTGGCTTGATCAATATGCCGGCGTCACAGGACCGTTCTCCGTGACTAAATCGGCAAAAGTTGCAGATACTGAAATTACTGCTCTAACAAGTGCGACAATCACTTCAGAAGCGGTCACTGATGGAATAAATATTGCAAACGCATTTGCGCAGTCTTATGACGGAGGTGCCAACTGATGAAAGGTATTGTCAAACAATTTAAAGAAGGTCTTTTTACAAACAATCCCGTTTTTGTTCAGCTTATAGGCATGTGTCCGACCCTTGCGGTCAGTACATCGCTTGAAAACGGATTGGGAATGGGACTGGCCGCTTCTGCGGTTTTGATTTGCTCTAACATCGTTATTTCTCTGTTGAGAAAGCTGATACCCTCTAAGGTTCGTATCGCATGTTATATCGTTGTTATTGCCGGATTTGTCACCATGGTAGACCTACTTATGCAGGCATTTTTCGTTGAACTTTCCGAGTCGCTCGGTCTGTTTATCCCTCTTATAGTTGTTAACTGTATCATTCTTGCTCGTGCTGAGGCCTATGCAAGCAAGAACAATGTATTTAAAAGTACTATAGACGGTATAGCTATGGGTCTTGGATTTACACTTGCAATGTGTATGATGGGCGCTGTTCGTGAAATCCTCGGTGCCGGAACAATACTCGGCATTCCTGTTTTCGGCGACAGCTATCAACCCATGTTGCTGTTCATTCTTCCTGCAGGCGGATTTTTAACACTCGGATTTTTGACGGCACTTATGCAGACGCTGGTTAAAAAACTCACACGAAAGGGGCAGTAAACAATGAGCTTTATTGAAATTATCTCTCTGTCACTGGGCGCAATTTTGATTGAAAACTTTATCTTTGTGCGCTTTTTGGGAATCTGTCCGTTTCTCGGCGTTTCGAAAAAGATAGACACCGCAGTCGGTATGGGATTTGCCGTTATATTTGTTATGACGGTTGCCTCTGCTGTAACCTGGCTTGTCGATGATTTGTTGCTGGTGCGGTTTGAACTGGAATACATGCGCACCGTTGCCTTTATACTGGTCATTGCTTCTTTGGTTCAATTTGTTGAGATGGTACTTATGAAAACCATGCCTCCCCTTTATCAGGCGCTTGGAATATTTTTGCCGCTTATCACTACAAACTGTGCTGTTTTAGGCGCCGCATTGGTCAACATCGATGAGGGATTCACCTTTATCGAGTCGGTGATTTTCGGTTTTTCGGCCGGCATCGGATTTCTTATTGCAATCGTGCTCTTTGCCTCTATCCGTGAGCGTCTTGAGTATGCAGATTGTCCGAAGGCCTTTAAAGGCTTTCCGCTCGCACTCGTTACCGCTTCCCTGCTTGCCATTGCATTTATGGGCTTTCAGGGACTCGATATTCTCAGTTGAGGTGAAGGTTTATGAATGAAATAATAGCTCCTGTGCTCACCCTTGGCGGACTTGGTGTCTTTTTCGGCGTAATGTTGGCTGTCAGCGCTAAGGTTTTTCACGTTGAGGTTGATGAGCGTATCTCTTCCGTCACCGATGTGCTCCCCGGCGCAAACTGCGGTGGTTGCGGTTTCCCCGGTTGCGGAAATCTTGCCTCTGCCATTGTCGGCGGAACTGCCGCTGTTACAGCTTGCCCGGTCGGTGGTGCAGAATGTGCCGCCAAAATTGCCGAGATTATGGGCGTTGAAGCCGGCGAAAGTGTTCGATATGTCGCCCATGTAAACTGCCGTGGCGGTGAGCAAGCGCTGAAAAAATACACTTATGACGGTATCCCCGATTGTTTGGCGGCTTCTAAGGTTGTAGGTGGCCCTCTGCAGTGCTCCTACGGTTGCTTTGGACTTGGCTCTTGTGTCAATGTCTGTGACTACAATGCCTTGCGCATTGAAAACGGTGCTGCCGTTGTACACGCTGAAAACTGTGTTGCTTGTGGCAAATGTGTTGCCTCATGTCCTCGCAAACTTATAAGCGTTGTTAGCGATAAACAAGATGTTTTTGTTTGCTGTAATTCCAAAGACAGAGGTGCAGAACTGCGTAAAATGTGTAATATCGGCTGTATCGGCTGTATGCTTTGCGCAAAGAAATGCCCCACCGGTGCGATAACCGTGTCTGACAATTTGGCGCAGATTGACTATAATAAATGCACCAACTGCGGAATTTGTGCCGGAGCTTGCCCACGCAAGCTGATTGTCAATGCAGGTCAGAGCGTTTCGCAGACCATAGAGAGCGAAAAATAACTATTAGAGAGGATTTGCTATGAGTTATAGACCATATCGTGGCTCACGCCGTGAAAATAAGCTCAAGGTGATTATTGCGGTCACCTGTGTTGTTGTGCTGTTTCTCATAGCTATTTCCGCCTTTTTTATCACCCAAGAATATCTGGTTTTTACCGCTGAAGGATTTCGCTTTAACTTTCCGTGGCAACAACAGCAGGAGCCTGATATTGCTCCCGACATTCCCGACGATGGTACAGATGTGCCGGACGATGAGGATATAAATATCCAAATCGAAGATGCTACCCCCGAGCCACAGCCCCAGCCGGAGCCTGAACCTGAACCGGAACCCGAGCCTTTGGGATTTTCTATAGCCGAGCTTTTCACCACCGAGCAAATTTTAACCCAAGGTGTGGAGCCACCGGGTGATTTTGCCATCACGGTGAAAGCGCCCGACGGTGTTTGGTTATTGCCTGACGACCAAAGCAGTTCCGAGGTTACCACTTCCCTGTCGCAACTTTCAGAAGGCGTACACTCTATAGCAATCGCTTCGGCAATGCGCGACGCAATTACACCGCGCGAGCAACGGCAGGCCGCCGTCACCACCCCGAATAGTCTGACTTGGCTTGATTACGATTATATCAGCTGGTTTAGCCCCTATTCCGAGCTTACGGCAGACTTTTTGATTTCTTTGCTTGACGCTTGTGCAGATGCAGGATTTTCCGAGCTTATGCTCTATAATTTCCAGTTTCCCACCGTTGGGCAGACCGATTTGATCACATTTGAGCAAGACAGCGAACAGCTGAGGGTGCAAGCCATTTCCGATATTGCACTGAGCCTTTCTGAGGCAGCGGAACAGCGTGGTATAGCCATTTCCCTACTGCTGACTCAAACTGCGGGTGCACAGCTTTACGACGGGAATGCAGGCCAAGATGTGACACAGCTTGCGCAATATTTTGACAAGATGTATGTGCAGGCTGAAACTACTGATGATGTGACGTTTGCTCCTCTGATTGATGCGCTTGACGGCACAGATTGTGCGATTGGATACTATTTGTCAGCTTCGCTCCCGCAAGGAATGACCGATATTAATGCAATAATTGATAATTAAAAAACCGCCCTTATGGGCGGCTTTT
>CAYJAS010000047.1:0-12447 GCA_964367895.1 uncultured Oscillospiraceae bacterium
AGACATGCGGCAATTTTTTCGTTCATATTTCCTCCGTATTTTGGGTTTGATTAAAGTACATACTGCATTTATAATATAATTTTTCGGGCGTATTGTAAAGAGGTTTTGAGCTTTTGATTGAAAATTCAAACTTTTCATGGTAAAATCAAGAAAAACGGAGGTGCATTTCTATGCAAACTGCAGTAGTTACCGGGGCAAATCAAGGACTGGGCTTTGCTTTGACCGAGGCTTTAGCCGAGAATTTACCGAAAGGTAGCAAAGTCTATTTAACAGCGAGAGATGAACAAAAAGGTGCTCAAGCCGTTAAGCAATTGAGTGACAAAGGATATGAAGTCACTTTTCATCAGCTTGATGTTAGCGATGACGACAGCATAACGCGATTTGGTAACTTTATCACTCAAACCGGTTCACGCATAGATATTTTTATTTCAAACGCCGCCGCTCGAATTACCAAAGATATTTCACAAGCAGAGCAGGTTGAGCATTTTATCGGCACAAATAATCACGGAAGCTTTAAGGTGCTGAAAGCATTTTTGCCACTTGTAAACAGTGGGGGCAAGTATCTCATAGTTGCAAGCGGATTCGGCTCGCTGAAAAATCTGCCCGACCATTTACATCATTATTTCGATATCGAAAAAATGACTTTAGAACAAATTGAGCAGTCTATGGACACCTACTGCGCAGCAATGCTCGACGGCACTGCCGAGCAAAAGGGATGGCCGACTTGGATAAATGTTCCTTCAAAAATCGGACAGGTGGCTACCGCACAAATTGCCAACACTTCCCTATCCGCTTTGGGTGGAAATGAGAAAGTCAAGGTCTATGCAATATGCCCCGGTCTTATCGACACCGATGCTTCAAGGCCGTGGTTTGACAGCATGGAGCATGCACAATCCCCAAAACAGGCGACGGAGGATATCATTTGGCTGATAAACTCGGACAATGACCTGCCTACCGGGCGGTTAATTCAACACCGCAAGGTCATCGATTGGAAGTAGTTTCACTTTTCATAAAAAAGTCACTGCTATATGGCAGTGACTTTTTTGCTGTTTAATTTTAATCTTTATTGAGTTGGCCGATTTTTTGCGGATAGTGGCAGCAAATGAAGTGTCCCGGTTCGATTTCAGTGAAATCGGGCTCAACGGTTACGCACTTATCTTGGCAAATCGGGCAGCGAGGGTGAAATCTGCAACCTGTGGGCAGATTTACCGGTGACGGAGTTTCATCTTTTAGAATTATACGCTCCATCTTGCGCTCCTCACCGACCATGGCGAGAACGCTTGTCAGCGCTTGTGAATAAGGGTGCAAGCATCCACCGGCAATAATGTCGGCCGGGCCGAGCTCCATAATTTTGCCGAGGTACATTATCGCTATCCTATCGGAAATCAGCCAAGCAAGGGCAAGGTCATGTGTAATGAACATAAAAGCCGAGCCCTTTTGCTCTTTCATTCCGACAAAAAGCTTTAAGATATCGGCACGAACAGATGCATCAAGCATTGAAACAGGCTCGTCTGCCACGACAAAGTCGGGCGACATGACAAAGCAGGTTGCAATGGAAACACGCTGGCGCTGACCGCCCGAAAGCTCATGCGGGTAGCGGTACAGATAATCAAGAGCAGGACGCAAACCGGCAAACTCGAGCGCCTGTACGGCAAGCTGCTCTTTTTCTGCAAGTGATGCATCTTTTTTGATCAAGGTAAGCGGCTCTGTGACAATTTCAAAAACTGTAAATCTCGGATTTAGGGATTGGTACGGATCTTGGAAAATCATCTGGGCGCGCTTTCTGAACTCTTTCATATAGGGCTTGTTTTTGCGCTGGATTTCATCGCCGGCAAACATTATTTCGCCTGCGGTTTTGTTGACAAGTTGCAAAATCGCCCTGCCTGTCGTTGTCTTTCCGCTTCCCGACTCTCCGACAAGCGAAAGTATCTCTCCTTTGCCGATTGTAAAGCTGATGTCATTTACAGCATGAACCACCTTTTTTTCGCGCTTTATGTACTCCTTGATAAATCCTTGGCGGATTCTAAAATCAATTTGCAGATTGCGCACATCGACAAGGGGGGCATTTTCATCTAAAGCCGTGGTGTTGTCAATTTTTTCAGACATATTAATTCCTCCTCAAATGACAGGCGACCATGTGTCCCTTGCCGTCAATGTCAATTAGCGGTGGCTCCTCTTTAAAGCAGATGTCGCCCATGCATTTTGCACAGCGCGCCGCAAATCTACAGCCCTCAGGCGGATTAAAGAGGTTTGGCGGATCGCCCGGAATGGAGTCGACCATCTTACGCTCCTTGTAGATGTTCGGGAATGCGCCAATCAGCTTTTCGGTGTACGGGTGCAGACATTTTGCCACAACTTGATCGGTGTAACCGGTTTCAACTATCTTACCGGCATACATTACGCATATTTTATCGCAGGTTTCGGTGATAATTGAAAGGTCATGGGTTATCATTATCATGCTCATTCCAAGCTTTGCACGCAGGCGGTTTATCAGGTCGATAATCTGCGCTTGAACCATGACATCCAGTGCTGTTGTCGGCTCGTCGCCGATTATAAGCTTGGGATTACATGCAAGAGCCATTGCGATGATGGCACGCTGTCTCATTCCGCCCGAAAACTCATGCGGATAGCTGTGCATCAAATTGGGATCAAGCTCAACCACCTCAAACAACTCACGGACACGCTCCATTGCCTGTGCTTTGTTCATTTTATCATGTAGATACAACGCTTCGGCAATTTGGTCACTGACCTTCATAACAGGGTTTAGAGCGTTCATGGCGCCTTGGAAGATCATGGACACCTCTTTCCAGCGGAAAGAGCGCAAATCATCGTCTTCAAGGCCTGTGATATCACGGCCGTCAAATACTATTTGTCCGTCTTTTACATATCCGTTGTCGGGAAGCAGTTTAATGACCGATAGCGCCGTGGTGGTTTTGCCGCATCCCGACTCTCCGACAAGGCCGATAGACTCGCCTTTGTTGAGGGTAAAGGTTACGCCGTCCACCGCTTTAACCTCTCCTGCCGAGATTTTAAAGTAGGTTTTAAGGTTTTTTACCTCAAGTAATTTTTCACTCATGGCTATCTCCTCCTCAATCTCGGGTTGAGTATTTCGTCAAATCCGTATCCGATAAAGACGAAGCTCGATGCCAAAAGCACGATACACAGGCCGGCAGGGATAAATAGCCACCATGAGCCTGTTGTGATTGCACCTTGCATACGCGCTGTTCTCAAGAGTTGTCCCCATGTCGGGATTGTTACATCGCCGACACCCAAGAAGGCGAGGGTGGACTCCGAAATGATAGCGTTTTGAACGAGCAGGATTATGTTTGAAAATATCAGCGGGAAAACATTGGGCAGAATGTGCTTGCGCATGATATAGAAGTCACTTGCGCCAACCGCTCTTGCTCTTTCAATATAGTTTCTTTGTTTGATTGAAAGTGTTTGTGAACGAACAAGTCGTGCGGTGCCCGTCCAGCCTGTTAATCCCAAAATAACAATGATATTTTCAAAATGCTGGCCGAGTATTGAAGCGAGTATCAGCATTAGAGGCATTGTGGGAATTAGCATAAAGGCCTCTGTAATTCTCATTAGAATAATATCCCACATGCCGCCGAAATATCCGGCCGATATTCCGAAGGTTGCGCCTATCAGAACAATCAATGCGGTAACAAAGAAGCCAATCATAAGTGATGCACGAGAACCGTAAATCAAAGCACCCAAAACATCTCGACCGAGCTCATCAAAGCCCAAGGGATATCCCTCTTCAGGCGCACCGATACGAGGTCCTAAAAAGTATGCTTCGTGGTTGTACTCATAAAAGAGCGGCCCTACAACTGCCATCAGGATAAAGACCATAAGCAGACAAAACCCAAAAAGTGCTCTTTTGTTTTGGAAGAACATTTTAATCGTCTTTCTTCTCTTAGCCCTTTTCAGCTCACGCTCCCTTGCGTGCAGTGATTCGGGATTAAAGTCGGCTTGCGAGCCTGAAGTTTTTATTTCATTATTCATCATTAACCCCTCCTATTCTATTCTGACACGCGGGTCAAGGTAGCTATACAAAATGTCAATTACAAAGTTTGCAATAATGACAACAAGTGCAATTATATAGTTACTTGCCTGAAGCACCGGATAGTCGCGCCTTGTGACCGAGTCAACCATAAGTCGACCCATTCCCGGCCAACTGAACAGCACCTCTATTGAAAAGGCACCGGTGAAGATAAGGGCAAGGCTCATAACGACAACTGTGGACATAGGAAGCATGGCGTTTGGAACAACATGTTTCCAGATAACTTGCTTTTCAGAAAAGCCCTTTGCTCTTGCCGTTAAGACAAAGTCCTCGGTAAATACATCTATCATAGTATTTCTCATATGAAGCATATAGCTACCGTAAATGGCAAGCAAATATGTAATCGCCGGCATGACAAGATGGTGCGCCAGGTCGAGATAATATCCCATATAGGAAGAATAGGTCGCACCGGGAACGGTCATGCCGCTGACCGGCACCCATCTGAGTTGCACGGCAAAGATTGATAGAAAAATCATGCCGAGCCAGAAAGAAGGTATCGCATATATAAACATCGTGGTTGAAGTTAACGTCATGTCAAGCCTTCGCCCTCGCCTTGCGGCCGAAACTATACCGACAAATATACCAAATGCAATTCCAAGCGGAACGGCAAATCCGGCGAGTAGTGCAGAGTTGCCCATCCTATCGCCTAAAAGTTCTGTTACGGGGTTACCATAGTAAAATGAGTCTCCAAAGTCAAAGCTCATTAATTCCACAACATAGGATAAATACTGTTCTATAAGCGGTCTGTCAAGTCCATATTGCTTTTCGAGTAATGCTCTTGCCTCCGGTGAGTTTACAAGGTCTTTTGACAGTGTACTCAGTGGGTCACCGGGCATAAGTCTAAAGAGCAAAAAGTTTATCGTACATACGAAAACAAGCATGAACAAGGTATAACCTAAACGTTTTAGAAAAAAGCGTAAGTTCATCTCTTATTCCTCCCTACAGGATTCCACAAAATCAGGACTGCCTCGCAGATTGGAGGCAGTCCCATTTGCGGTTAAATTATTTTGCTTTTAAACTGCACATTAGTTGACCGGTGAAACATACAGGCGGGTCCAGTAGTTCATCAAGCCGCCGACTTCGGCAGGATCAAGTTCCCAATTTTCCCACAGATCGCCACGATATGCTTGAACTCTGGTTTTGCCGAGTATCGGAAGGTATGCAGCCTCTTCATAAATAAGCTCTTGCATTCTATGAACGGTAGCTATACGCTCTTCCAAAACAACTTGTTGTCCTTGCAAATCCCACAGTTCATCAAACTCTTGGTTTGACCAGTTACAGTCGCTCTTGCCGCCGATTTGGCTTGTAAGCATAGCTGCAAGCATGGTGGACGGATCAGCATAAGACGGTGACCATCCCCAGATGAACATATCGGTTGTGAAGTTTTGGCTGTAGATAACATCGCTCAGACCTGCACTGTCGACAAATTGAATATCTGTTTCAATTCCGATAGCTCTGAGGTCTTCTTGGATGATAAGAGCATGGTCACGATAGCTGCTCTCAATGATGGTAAACTCGAAACGAAGTTCTGTTCCGTTTTCATCTTCACGGATGCCGTTACCGTCTCTGTCCATGTATCCTGCATCGTCAAGGATTTGCATAGCCATATCGGGGTCGTATCCACGATATGCGTCACCCTCCGGTACCCATGCCCAATGGTTGGTAACCGAGGTGATTATCGAGGTTTCACGACGACCGAGTCCGCCCTCTGCATATTCTATAACACGGTCATAATTGATAGCATAGTCAATAGCTACACGGATTTGAGCATCAAGTATAAGCGGATTTACAACGCCGCTATCCGGGTGGGGAACCAGCTGCGATGCGCCTTCTTTATAAATGATGTTTCCGTCTGCATCTTCTTCATAAACATCTGCCCATGCGTTAAAACCGAGCTGTGTGAAAGAAGTTGCCTCATAGTAGTGAACGTCAATGCTTTCAGCAGCTTCTGCATAGTCAAGCTGTGCAGCGCTGATGTTGCACATATCGATGTCACCGATTTCGAGTGCTTGAAGCATTGTATCGGTATTTGCGAACATAACTATCATATACTCGTCAATAACCGGACGGCCGCCCCAGTATTCATCGTTTGCTTTGTGAAGCGCAAAAACATCTTTTTCCCATGAATCAAGAACAAACGGGCCTGTACCTGTGTATTCTTCTTCATTGGTGAATGCAAGAAGTTCTTCTTGTGTCTCAAATTGTCCGAAAACATGTTCCGGAGTGATGAGAATCATAGCATCTAAAATGTCAGCCTTGGGTGCTTTTGTTGTCATAGCTATAGTGTGGCTGTCAATGATTTCAATGTTAGGTGTGCCATCTTCTTTAGCGAAGGTTTGGATTTTAGACCATGTACGCGGCATTTGGAACTCAATGTTCATTGCATAGGTGTTGTAAACATCTTCTGCATCAAAATCTTCGCCGTCATGCCATTTTACGCCTTCACGGAGATGGAAGGTCCAAGTGAGACCGTCCTCTGAAATTTCCCAGCTCTCTGCAAGTCTGCCTTCCAGCTTCAGATCTTGGTCTGTAGAAATGAGCGGCTCATGTGTGAGCGAGAAGAACAGTGTGTCGGACATAGCCATACCGTAAGTGTACGGGTTCATGCTGTCTGCCCAAGCGTCAGACTGACCGTATCTAAAAGTTACGGGGCCTGCGGGTTCTACGGGATCATCTGTGCCGGAGGGCTCTGTGGTTCCGGGATCAGTCGTTCCGGGTTCTGTGGTTCCGGGATCGTCTTCAATGACGACATCGTCCGGTGCACATGCTGCGAATAGGCCGAACATCATTGCCAATGCCATAAGCAGTGCGATACGTTTTTTCATAGTTTTGCTCTCCTTCTTTGGTGCTTGCTTATGCAAGCATTTTTATTTTGCTCGAAATGCATAAAAATGCAAGCGTGTATACAGCAGTTGACATTTTCATGCAAGCTTTTTCGAACATCTCTGCTTTAAATTGTAACTAAACTCTTAACATTTGTCAATTGATATTTTAATAATTAGCATGAAAAAATACACAAAAAGGTCATAGTTTTTTTGACATATGATTAATTCGCATATATTTTTACACATATTTTTGGCTATTATGTACACATAAAGATTTATTTTATAAAAATGTTTATTTCTATAAAATATCTTTACATTATACATATTTTATGTTAAAATATATTTCAATTGCCATTAAAATATGCAAAAAACTATGGATTTTCGGAGGGATGTTATGGATTTAATTTTCGGAGTGATAATTGCTTGGATTTTTTATACTGCGGCGCGTGCAGCTTGGGCCACACGTGATATTAAAGTGAAAGCGACAATGTCGGGCAAAATAATTTCCGCTTGCATTTTATTTGGCGCCATTGCCGTCGCTTTTTGGTTGCGCTATGATGCTTTTCAGTATTTTGTACCACTTGTTTTATTTACCGTTATCACATTTGTTGTTTTCCTACTCGGTGCCTCCGGTCTATCGGAGGAAGGCATGGTTTTCAACGGCAAGCTTGTACCATTTGAGCGCATGCATTATTTCACCTTCGAGTTTGAAGCGGATGACCCCTTTTGTTTGCGGGTTAATGACGGAAAAAAGGACTATTCCCTGTTTTTTAAACAGGCCAAGGCAGAGCAGGTAAAGGCATATTTGGCACTCGGCACGGTGACATTTCAAGAGACAAAGCAAAATTAAGTATTTGCGAAAATATATGATTTTTAAGCCACTGATGCTAATTTTCAGTGGCTTTTTAATTTTTTGCAAAACGGACACGCAATAGACAGGCAGATATTGCATAACATGTTTTATATCGCTTTTTAAAGCAAATGTAAAAGGGGGCATGTTATGCTGACGTTATCGGCTTTTCTTTCGCTAAACTTTCTTTATTTCATGTTGAGGGTCTCCCCTTCCGGCGGAAGCTTTCCTAAGCCGCTTTCCCAGGCTGAGGAAGCTAAGACGATAGCTCTGCTGATGGAGGGCGACAAGGCAGCTCGTGACAAATTGATCGAGCACAATCTCAGGCTTGTTGCCCATATTGTAAAAAAATACTACGCCGCACGCGAGGATCAAGACGACTTGATTTCGGTAGGTACAATAGGATTGATTAAAGCTATATCCTCCTTCAACAGCGAAAAAAAGATTAAACTTGCAACATATGCGGCGAAATGCATCGAAAATGAAATACTGATGTATTTCCGTACGCTAAAAAAACAGTCGCTCGAGGTTTCGCTGTCCGAGCCAATTGACAGCGACGGGAGCGGCAACACACTTTCTCTAATAGATGTGATAAGCTGTGAAGACGAAATGCTTGAGGATATTGACTACAGTGACAGGCTTTTAAAGCTTAAACGCTGTGTAATAAGTGAGCTGGAAGGCAGAGAGCGTGACATTCTCATTATGCGATACGGCATTTTTGGCCATGCCCCACTTACCCAACGAGAAATTGCATCAAAATGCGGAATTTCTCGCTCTTATGTCAGCCGTATTGAGAAAAAAGCTCTCCAGCGGCTTAGACATTGCCTTGACGAAGATTAGCTTTTTGTGAAATAAAGCTCAAATAAATTGTACATCGTTAACACTTTTTCCGCCTTGGAGCTTGCAAGGCGGATTTATTATGTCTGCAAAAGGCAATTTTGATTATGGATTTAACGTTAAAATACTGTAGAGTTATAACGCAAGGATTAAATTTCTATTAAGTACAGTGAAAAAGGATTGAAAAAAAGTGAAAAAAACGGTATAATTATTTAAATTTTATTGGTCAAGGTGATTTATGAAAAGATTGCTCTCTTTCACTCGGAACAAAAGTGCAACATTTATTTTGGCTGCAATTACATTTTCGGTTGCTGTCTTTTTTGCGTGGTTCAATGACTTGGTCGTTGAGCAGCTTCACATTTCTATTGAAAATGAGCTTGAAAATATGATTGAGCAACAAAAAGTCATTATTGACAATGAAAACGCCAATAATATAAACAATTTATCTCTTTTGGCAAAGACTTTGTCGCATAGTCATTTTGACACCGACGCGGTACTTTCTTATTTGCAGCTACAGTCAGATCATATTGCTTTTGAACAGCTTTTCTTTATCGATACAGAGGGCAATGGCATTGCGACAGACGGGAGCATACGTAACTTTGAAAACAATCCGATTTTTCTCAGTTCGATTGAGAACGGTGCTCCGGCTTCAGCTATGGGTGAGCACTCAACAATGGATAATGGTATAATGGAGCTTGCAGCACCTATTTATTTTGAAGATGAAATATATGGTGTTTTGTTTGCTGTAAATAGTGTCAACAAAGTTTTTGAAAAAATCAGTGATATTGCCAACCAAGCCGGTTATGTTATTATTGTGGCCGATGACGGTGTCCCCCTTGTAAGCTCTATTGCCGACCCGGTTCCACTTGATACTCTTGACCAGCCCGGCTCAGAAATCACAAATGGAAAAACTCCCGCCGATGTTCAAAATGACCTTAAAAATCGAGTCGATGGTATACTATATTTTAATTCAAACGGTAAAAATATGGTCGCGAGGTACTCCCCTCTTGAAATAAACGGGCTAAGTATTGTGCTTGTGGTTGAGGAGGATGCCGTTGAGACCGGAATACAGAAGATTTCCAGTTTGACCTCGCTCTTAGGGCTTAGCCTCCTAATTTTGCTTTTCATAATTACCGCACAGCAGGTTTATGACAAAAGAAAGAGCATTAAGCAAATTGAAGATATTGCCTTTTATGATAAGCTGACCGGTCTTCCAAATCTATCAAAGCTGAAGATTGACATGGCTAAAATCCTCAAAGACAATCCTGATAAGCGGTATGCAATTATAAAGGTTGATCTGCTCAACTTTAAAGCACTCAATGAAATTTACGGTTATCAGATAGGAAATCAGGTATTATGTACCTTCGAGGTGATTGCTGCAAGTGCGCAGGAGCCGTCTTTGATGATTGCAAGAATTGGTGTTGATGAGTTTATCTTTTTTTCAGAGCATGATTTTTTAGCACAGCTGGACGGTACTACGGGGATATATGAGTCGCAGTTTAAAAATTATATTCCCGAGCTTGAAAATCATAGACTTAGTTTTAGATACGGCCGCTATTTTATTGAGCAAGGCGAGAGTGATGTAGACGATATTATCACCAAGGTTAGCTTGGCGCACAGCAATGCACGTGGCAGAAAAGAGTGTGTAATTTGGGATTATGATGATGCTTACAAACAGAAGGTGCTCCAGCAAGCAAGTATTTTAAACAAGATGGAGCTGGCACTTTTAAATGGTGAGTTTCGTGTGTTTTTACAGCCTAAGTTTGACATTTCCACCACCGAGCTTGTTGGTGCCGAAGCTCTTGTCCGCTGGATAGAAAGCGACGGAAATATGATTTACCCGGACAATTTTATCCCACTTTTTGAGTCAAATGGCTTTATTATTGAACTTGATATGTATATGCTGGAAAGTGTCTGTATTCTGCTTGATAAATGGAGACAGGAAAATAAACGCCTGCTTACAATCTCAGTCAACTTTTCTCGGCACCATATAGGCAATGAGAACTTTGTGAAAAATTTGACCGAAATTGTGGACAAGTATAACTTAGATCATAGTTTGATTGAAATTGAAATAACCGAAAGTACGGCTGTTGAAAATGAAAGTTTGCTCAGAACAATTATTGAAGAACTGCACGATGCCGGCTTTAACATTTCAATCGACGATTTCGGAGCCGGATTTTCCTCTTTGGGTATGCTCAAAGACTTTAAAATTGACACCCTTAAGCTTGATAGAAGTTTTATAAATCACAAGGATGAGGACGAACGTGGCAAACTTGTAATAGATGGAATTGTCAAGCTTGCCCATAGTCTTAACATGCAAATTGTTGCCGAAGGGGTTGAAAACATTGAGCAAGTCGCCTTTTTGCATTCCATAAATTGTGAAGCGGCACAAGGTTACTTTTTCGACAAGCCAATTCCGACTGCGGCTTTTGAGGATAAATACTGTAGCCCGGATTTGCAAGAGATTATCTAAATTAAAATAAAAAGTTACTGTTTAATATTGCATTTTTGTTGCAATTTTGATATAATAACCAAATAGTTTAACAATATCTACTTTTTTCGGGGGTGATTTTCTGTTAGAGCGCTTTAAAAAATGGGCAATCAACGCACCAATAAAGAAAAAGTTTACACCTATTCAGGTGGTCGCCAGCACTTTGGTCTTTATTGTAAGTTTGAGCTCTATCTTGTCTTTGCTAATGGTAAACAGTTTGTCGTCGCGTGTTTTCAATGAAAATGTGAACAATCTTGAGCAACTCAACAGTATTATTCGCACGATGTATGGATGTCGTGTTTTGGGGCGTGATATTTTGCTTCAACAGGATGATAATGTGCGGCTTGAATTGTACGATGACTATTTAATTGCCTTTGACAGTTTGGATGCTCAAATGGCAGCTTTTTCCGAGGAGCTGTCCGGCTCACGGCTAAGCACATTTACCGGAATTATTGCCGAAAAGGACAAGTACAAAGAAAGTATGATTTTGTCGGCTGACATTAAAATCAACAGTGGTGATTATGACGCCGCACTTATCGCATTACAAAGTGTTACCCCGATTGCCAATGCCTTTTTCGGAAGTATTGACCAGTTTAGAACCGAACAGGAACAGCTAATGCAACAGACCCTTGAACAAAACAGCACCACTGTTGTCAATGTTGTCTTGCTCAATATTGTTCTCGGTGTTTTAATTATCGTATTTTTGGTTTACTCTATCAAGACTTTCACCAAAATCATCACGGGCAGTCTTGTCACTCTTGAACAGGCTGTTAGTGAGATTTCAAGGACGGGAAATATGCGCACTGCTATCCCGAAGAGTCTTTATACCAAAGATGAAATCGGTAGAATTGCAGTTGTGGTTGATCAACTTAAAACCATGCTTGTAGACTCCTCGCACACCGATTCACTTACCGGTGGATTAAACGCTGCGGCTTATCGCGATGAACTTTCGGACATTTTCCAGGATGATCAAACAGTAAAAGATTTTTGGTTCATTATTTCCGATATGAATAATCTCAAATTAATAAACGACCAATTGGGACATATTTCGGGTGACAAAGCCATTAAAGAATGTTATCAAACTCTCAGCGAGACATTCTTAAAATACGGTAAGACCTTTAGAATTGGCGGCGACGAGTTTGTTACAATTTTGTTTGGTTGCGATACCGAGGAAATAACCTATCGTCTGTCGCTGGTGTCTGACCGAATTAAGAGGCTCACTGCAAATAATGAACTTGAATATTCCCTTGCTTGCGGTTTTGAGCATTTTGAAGGACATACAAGGGCGCAGTTTGATGAGTTTTTCAGTGTGGTTGACATGAAGATGTACAAAAATAAGGCAGATGAAAAGCAAGCTCGCATTAATGCGAGAGTTGAG
>CAYJAS010000048.1:0-8403 GCA_964367895.1 uncultured Oscillospiraceae bacterium
CCCGAAGGCACGACCGAGGGCACGACCGAAGGCACACCGGAAGGTACTCCCGAAGGTACTCCCGAGGGTACTCCCGAAGGTACTCCCGAAGGTACTCCCGAAGGTACTCCCGAAGGTACTCCCGAGGGTACTCCCGAGGGCACTCCCGAGGGCACACCGGAAGACACGACCGAGGGCACTCCCGAGGTGGAGAAAATAGGCATTGACCACCCTTCGGTGAAGGGCAAAAAAATCCCGATACTCATGTATCACGCCATTGCCGAGGTTCCCACCACCGAGTTTACCAATCTTTTCGTGCGACCGGAGGAGCTTAGAGAACAATTGCAATATTTAGCTGACAACGACTTTCAAACCATCACCTTTGAGGATTTGGACAATATCGGAGCTTTTTCAAAACCTGTGATGTTGACCTTTGATGACGGCTACCTTGACAACTATGAAATACTTTTCCCTTTGCTCAAAGAGTTTAACATGAAGGCTACAATTTTTGTCATTACTTCGACACGCTGGAGTGAAGGCTTCATTTCCAATGAGCAAATCAAAGAGATGTCAGACTCGGGATTGGTGTCGATACAAAGTCATACCAGTACACATCCAAAACTCACCACCTTAGACGAAGAAGCTCTGCACAGAGAGATTTCCATCTCTAAAGAGGGACTGGAGAGCTTGACGGGCAAGCCGGTTGTGGCACTTTCGTATCCCACCGGCGCATATAATTCAGCCGTTATAGAAGCCGCAAGCCAATATTATGATTATGCCGCGACCACTACAAGCGGCAGGTTCAGAGCAGGGGGTGACCTGTTTACCATGGAAAGATTGAGGGTATCCCGTGGCCTCAGCATAAAAGGATTTGCCTATTTAGTTGATTAAAATTTATGGCAATCTAAAAGCACCCACCTGTCGGTGGGTGCTTTTTTCACTGTTAATCTAAAATTGTGTGTGTTTTGATCAATTGCTCATAGCTCATATCAAACCAAGTAGGGTCATAATGTCCCTGCCTGTCGGGAATCGGGTCGCCCCATGCCGGGTCAACATAGGTCCATCGCCCGTCCAAATTGACATTGCTCCAAATATGCATCTCACCGCCGGCATATCCGCTGACCCCGACTGCCTCTATTCCCACAATATTGCACATCATATTAAACAGCGCAACATAGGCTTGACAAACGCCGACGCCGTTTTCAAAAAAGCTGTAGCCTGTGTAGGAATCGTCCAAGCGCTGTGTATCGTAAGCATAAGTTGTTGCAATCTGCTTGTAAAAGGTAAAGGCCAAATCATAATCGCTCATCGACTGGAATATTACGCCTTGCTCGGCGAGCTGTCTCACCCAAGTTTCTGCATTGTCAATCAGTTGTTCACGCTGCCATTTTGCTTGGCTGTTACTTATAGAGTTATTTGAAAGCTGAATGGTTGCCGTGGTCGAATCGCCAAGCTGATAATTGCTGATTTTCAATTGATTGTGAAAAGCGCCAAGCTCATGATATTGCGAGCGCACTTTGTAAAAAGCGGGATAAATATAACGCTCATACAAATCAAGCTCATGAAAATCCGAGATACCATATCCATAAAATACAATTTCATAGGAAAACAGATTTTCCGATAGCATGTACAAAAACACCTGTTCAAAATACTGCTGGCTCATGACCGGGTATTGCGGTTTTTGCACCTCCGGCTCGGTATACTCAAGCACCCAAGGGTTAAGCGCTGAACTGCCGTCAGTTAGTGGCACTTCCTGCTGTGGTACTTCGGTGTAGCTATTGCATCGGTTTAGCACAGCACAAACCTCTGCACGGGATATCGTCTTGCCCGAAAGATAAAGCAAATCCGCCCCGCTCTGTACTCCACGCATGATGTCAAGCTTATAAAGGGTGGCCGCGACAGCGCCTTGCTCGTCAGCAAACGGGGAAATTACACTTTGGTCAGCTTCTATATTAAGCGCCTTCAAAATCAGCTCGGACACAAACATTCGGGTCGCCTGTGCACTCAGGTCGGAAATCGGGCTGTCAAGCCAACCGTTTTGGAGGGCATACTCGTGATATCCGCTCGCCCAGCTTTGCCCCTCAATAGGCGCAAGTATACCTGTACCAAAGTTTGTGCACAGCATTTTTAAATACTCGCCAATTGTAACGGCATTATCGGGTTTAAATGTACCGTCACTATATCCGCCGACAACTCCACTATCATACATGCTCATTAGGTCATCATAGTACCAATCACCGGCCTTTGTATCGGTAAAAACGAGTGCAGATACCCCTGTCGAAAAGCACATCAGAATCAGGCTTATTGTGAGTACGGCACGCAGGACAAGCGTTTTCTTCATCACCACACCTCAAAAAAATCATTCTACAGTGCATTATATCACAAGCAAAGCAAAATAGATAGGCTAAATTATAAAAAGTGATTTTATGGAAAAGGGGAAAATTGTATTCATTTTCTTTGTTGACAGCATTAATACTGTTGAAATTTAAAGCAAAACGTGATACAATTGGAAATAATGTCTACTTTAATAAAGTGTGCTTTACAGAGGTATGAAATGAACAAGACAAAAAAAGTGATGATTATCGATGACAATGTCACAAATTTGAGCATTGCTCGAAAGGCGCTTTTTGATGAGTACAGTGTAATTCTCATCAAAGATGCAAAAATGGCATTGGCTGAAATCCCAAACACAAACCCCGATTTAATTTTGCTTGATGTCGAAATGCCTGAAATGAGCGGGTTTGAAGTAATTCAAAAAATTAAAAATGAGTTTGCTGAGCCCTATAAAAGCATCCCTGTTATTTTCCTCACCGCCAAAAATGACGGTAGCAGTGAGTTTCAGGGGCTTAATCTGGGTGCCGTTGACTATGTCAGAAAGCCATTTTCAGCCGCTCTGCTGAAAAAGAGGGTTGAACTGCACCTGAAACTGCACAGCTACAGTACAAACCTGAAAAACATGGTTAAAGAGCAGGTTGCCCATATCGAGGAATTGCAATATGCAGTTGTTTATTCCATGTCTGAAATGGTAGAGCGTCGTGACCATACGACGGGTGGACATATAATGCGCACCAGTAAGTATTTAAAAGCGCTTATGCAAAAACTTATAGATGACTCCCCTTACTCGAGCGAGCTGGCTGAAATTGACATAAATATGTATGCGCACGCCGGACAAATGCACGATGTGGGAAAAATATCGATATCCGATCGGATACTTTTAAAAGAGGGAAAGCTCACAGATCAAGAATATGATATTATGAAACAGCACACTGTTTTCGGCTGGGATATAATCAAATCCTCGGTTAAAGATGTGCACAATTTTGAGTTTCTTGAAACTGCGGCAATGTTTGCCCTTTCACACCACGAAAAATGGAACGGAACGGGATATCCAAACAAGCTAAAGGGCACCGATATTCCTATTTGCGGCAGGCTGATGGCCATTGCCGACGCTTATGACGCTATAATTTCAAAACGCCCGTATAAAGAAGCTAAAAGCCACGAGCAAGCGGTACATTTAATAATCGCCGACAGTGGACAGCATTTTGACCCCGTGATGGTGCAGGCATTTGTCGCCGCCGCAGATGAGTTTGAGGAGATTTCCAAAATAGAGGCAGAATAAAGCAGTTAAATTTCATGCTTTTGTTCAGCCTTTCGATACTTGCCACAGGAGGTAAAGCTTCATGTCTTTAGAAAATAATTTAATTACGGTAGAACATTTAACCGAGACAATTTCAATCACAAAGGTCGGAGTTTTTGTTTGGAATCTGGAAACAGACCATGTTATTTATAGCAAAGAGTGGGCTGAAATTGTGGGCTATGAACATGCGGAGCTTGTTTCTCATGTTTCGACATGGGAGTCCATGCTTTTTCCGGAGGATTTAAAAATTGCCGAAAAAAGTATAAACAGCTACCTTGCCGGAGAGGTGCCCATTTACGAAGCCGAGTTTCGGATGATTAAAAAAGACGGAACTGTAATCTGGGGGCATGACAAGGGCAAGGTGACAAAATATACAGAGGATGGAAAGCCTCTAATTTTGTGCGGTGTTTTGCAGGATATAACAAATATTAAATTAACCGAACAGCTTTTGCGTGAAAGCACCGATATTTTAAATCTTGCCATAGAAGTCGCCGAGTTTGGCACATGGGACTGGGATTTAAAAAAGGACATCATTTCCTATAATGATGAATATTTGAGCATGCTCGGATATACCCAAGATGAGATAAACGGGTCGCTCTCCGAGTGGGAAGATATGAACCACCCGGAGGATTTAATTTTTGTTTCAAAACTGCTGGACGAGTTTGTCGCAGGGACAAGGCCGAACTATGAATGCGAAATAAGAATGCGCCATAAAGACGGGCATTATATCTGGACAAAAGATGTTGGGCGAATTGTATCTAAAGACGAAAACGGAATTGCCACCCGAGTTATCGGCGGACATTTGAATATAGACGGTCTTAAAAACTCGCAGGCAAAGCTTGAGCAAACGCTGAAAGAGCTTGAAAATCATCAAGAGCATTTGGAGAATGAAATTGAGCTGCGCACCAAAACGCTGACAGAGCAAGATCAGCTTTTGATGGCAGTCAACGATGTTTCTCAAAAACTGCTCGCCGTAGACGAAACCGATGATTTTGACACCGTCCTTTTAGATTGCCTTAAAACGCTGACAGCCGCTTTTAACACCTCGGAGTTTACCCTTTGGCGCTATTTAAAAATAGACGAAAATGAGTTCTTTTATCTTACCCATATGTACCGTGGCGACACCGGGGATAAAATTGTTTTTGATATTGCTGACATGGAAGATTATATTAACAAGCTGATATCTGCCGGAGAGGATTTTCAAATTCACACAAAAAATGATGGCAATGTTATCATCAATTACAGTATAATTTCACCCGAACTGCGCGAGGCTTTTGAAGGCGAAAAAGCCATTAGCGATTTTCTGTCGGGTATGGGCGAGCAGTGGGAGCAAGATGTCACCGAACAAATTGAGAACAGCGACAGCAGTATAGCCTCCTCTATATTTTTATACAACGAGCTTTACGGCATTATTGCAACCGGTAGCAGCGTCGCCAATTCTAAATATTCCGAAGCTCATGAAAGCATGCTCGATATGAGCGGAAAGCTCTTTGCAAATGCTCAAAAGAAGCATGAGATGGACGGACAACTGCGCAGTGCGCACGAAGAAGCTTTGCTCAGCTCGCAGGCAAAGACCAATTTCTTGGCCAATATGAGCCACGAAATCCGAACCCCGTTAAATGCTATTTTGGGCATGTCTGAAATTGTTTTGCGGGAGAGCAAAGGCAGAACGACAGAGGAATATGCAAAAGAAATTAAAAAAGCCAGCGAAAGCCTTTTGGTGATAATCAACGATATTTTAGATATCTCAAAAATCGAATCGGGCAAGCTCGAAGTTATTAAGGTCGAATATAATATTATATCGCTTTTAAATGATGTTATCAGTCTTTCAAAAATGCGTATGGAGGACAACCCGGTAATTTTTACCACTTTTATTCAGGCTGATATTCCCGCCACCCTTTACGGTGATGAAATCAGAATAAGACAGGTGCTTCTAAATCTCCTGAGCAACGCAATTAAATTTACAAAAAAGGGATGTATTGACCTCAGTGTAACCGGCGTAATGCGTGACGGTATTGCCGAGCTTTCTTTTGCCGTTTCTGATACGGGAATAGGCATTAAGAAAGATGATTTGCAGCGCCTTTTTCTGCAATTTGAGCGTGTGGACACAAAGAAAAATCGCAATATCGAAGGCACCGGTCTTGGCCTTTCAATTACAAAGCAGCTGTGCGAAATGATGGGCGGAACGATAGAGGTTGAGAGTGAAAGTGGAGTGGGCTCCACCTTCACGGCGACAATTCCTCAACAATTTAAAAACTCCGAACCTATAGCGGAAAAAGCGGAAAATCTCAGTGTGCTGATTTACGAAGCGAGAGAGGCTTATTCTCATTCAATTTGCTCTACAATAACCGATTTAAATGCCGATTGCACCATCTGCAACAATCAGTCTGAACTGCTTTCTTATCTCATAGAAAACACATATGATTATTTAATAGCACCGGTTTTGCACATCGACAGGATTAAAAACCTGTGCGCAAAAAGCCAATTAAATCCCACTATGATTTTCGTTGCAGATCAAGGTGACCTTACAACCTATCAAGATGAAAATATTGTGGGCATGCCGATTAGCTGTATACAAATGGCGCAAATTTTCGGTGACTCGGGTGTATTTAAAAGAGAAGCTGAAAAGGCGCATAGCTTTGTTGCACCCACCGCAAGAGTGCTTGTTGTAGACGATAATATAGTCAATTTAAAAGTTGCAAAAGGGTTGCTTGCACCTTTTAAATTGCAACTTGAAACCGCAATAAACGGCGCCTTGGCGGTTGAACTTATTAAAAACAACAAGTATGATTTGGTCTTTATGGATCATATGATGCCCGAGATGGACGGCATAGATGCGACCGCCTTGGTGCGAAAACTTGAGGGCGATTATTTTAAAAACTTGCCAATAATTGCACTGACGGCAAATGCCCTTGTGGGAGCGAAAGAACTTTTCGTGAAAGAGGGAATGAATGACTTTTTGGCAAAACCCATTGAAGTTAAAAAGCTAAATGAAATTTTGCAAAAATGGTTGCCAAAGCAAAAGCAAGAAATTGCAGTGCCGCAAAGACATGAAGAAAAACGGCATAAACTTTCGATATCTGGGCTGGACACAAGCTTTGGAATTAGCACTATCGGCGGCAACCTCGGCGATTATTATGATGTGCTGAGCACATTTTTGTATGACGGACTGCAAAGGCTGAAGGCGCTGAAAGTGCCACTTAAAGACCAACAGCTTGACTCCTACCGAATAGAAATGCATGCGCTGAAAAGTGCGGCAGGCTCCATCGGAGCGCTTGAAGTTTCAAAGGCGGCAATGGCTTTGGAAGAGGCCGCTCAGAATAAAGATATTTCATTTATTTACGCTCATACAGATGCCTTTTTAAATCTGTTTTCCAAATTACTTTTCTCAATAGAGGAACATTTAAAATTAAAAGACAGCAGCTTCTCCACTCAAAAAGACGCCGGAGATTTGGCTTTGCTAAAAGATTGTATAAAGCAAATTGAAGATGGTTTAATTAGTTTTGACATCCAAGTTTTAGAACAATCGATCGAGCAATGCCTGTCCTACACCTGGAAGGGTGAAATTGATAAAATGCTTCTTAATTTAAAACAACTTATCGACTCATTTGAATATTATGAGGCACGCTCAATAGTGGAGGAAATTAAAACCCAGATGTCGCTATATAATAATTTATAATTTAAAAAACCCACTTAATTCACCGAATTAAGTGGGTTTTAAATTGCTTTAATTTCGCCTTTTAATTGCCATTATATCTATATGAAATTTCATCGACAAGCTCGTACATCACATCTGCATAAGACCCCTCAATATAGAGATATCCGCTTTCATCTACATATCCATACCCGTCAACTCTGTCGGGATATACGAGCACAAACACACCGAACTCGGGCTCATAGGTAAAGCGGCCGGTCAGCATATTTGCGGCAAAATGCTGCTCAAATGCGCCGTCCCCATGGAAAATATAGCTGCTCTCATCTTCATGAGAATCCCATGAGCCGGCAATGGTGTCGGGGAAAGCGTCGCTTTGGTAGCGATACCCCGGCTCACTCACCGCATGGAAAGCACCCACCATGTCACCATAGGTAAAGGTATTTGCGTCAAGCAAGCTGTCAAATCGCTCATTTGAATCGGTCTGAATACTCAAAATAAAGGTCTGCTCGTCAAAATAATAATATCCGTTTGCGGTATTCCTATCTGTCGGGCTGTGCAAGCTATAAGTTCCATTGTCGTCAAAAATTATACTGAGTTTGGCCTCGTCATTGTCCCATGCACCTACGACCGATGTCAAGGTTGCATCGCCATCTTCATAGAGATAACTTATCGCATCTACCGAGTAGTAATCACCATAGAACGCATCGGTGGAAAATACCTGTCCGTTAATGCTGCCTATTTCTTCAAATCCGCTGTCATCTCTCATGACAAACATGGCTTGCTGATAATCCACCATGTAAGTTCCGGTTTTATAAAAATAGCTTGCCGATTGCTCAAATGTGCCATCTTCATAAAAAATAATGCTGGTTTCAATATCATCATTGTCCCACGCGCCGACTATACTAAACTGCTCAATATAGCTTGCCTCGTCCACTTGATAATAGAAATCACTTGTGCTTTCGCTTCCTTCATCCAGCATATGACCGGAGGCGTCTATGTAGCAATTGCGCATATTGTGCCCCACCGGAACATTATCGTAAATCATAAGCACTTTGCCTGTGGCGCTGTCATATGCATATGACCCGGTTTCAAGGCTACCACTTGATGTGATTGTGAAAGTGCCGTCTTCAAAGAA
>CAYJAS010000048.1:8503-12292 GCA_964367895.1 uncultured Oscillospiraceae bacterium
CCGGTGTGGGCTGTTCAACCTGTACTTGGTCTTGGTCATCTTGCTCTGCCGGCGGAGCTTCACTGCAAGCCGAAAACAGAAATAAAACGGACAATACTGCGCAAATAAGTATCAGTTTGTTTTTAAAAACGATCTTCATATCGTGTTCCCCTCATGTTATTATTAAAATATACAATTTAACATTTATCAATTATAACATAAGAAGGTGTTTTTGTGAAGATTAAATCGGCTTTAAAATGCCCAAACAGCAGGCTGTAAGCCTGCTGTTTGGGCAACTGTATTTTAAAAATTACTTGTGTTTGTATCCGGTAAAAATGCACATTATCATTGCAAAGACCGCAAGGTATGACCAAAACTTATGTTGTTTCATCATTTTCTCCCTCCGTTTTTATTAAGTCATCTTTTCTTAAAACAGGCCTTGTCGAAGTGCCGGTAAGGGCGATGGTTGAAGCGTTATGTAGCCATGCCGAAATGTTTGCCGTGATAACTCCGACAATGCCAAGGGCGATTAAGGCGGTGTTAAAGGCGACAATTATACCATACTGCCTGTAAATCTTGCGCATCAGCTGTGCGGAAAGTCTGCGTATCTCAACTATTTTTGTCAGCTCATGTGAGAGCACCGAAATATCGGCAACCTCACGTGCAATATCGGACGAGCCGTTCAGCGTGAGCGAAACATCAGCCACGCTGAGTGCCGGCGTGTCATTTATTCCGTCACCGACCATGAGGATTGTTCTCCCCTCGGATTTCAGTTGCTCAACTATTTCGGCTTTACCGTCTGGCAAGACAGAGGCGTAATACCTATCAATCTCCAGCAAATTGCAGGTGTATTTAGCATTGCTTTCACTATCACCGGTGATCATAAAGATGTCCTTTATGCCCTCTTGCCTGAGCAGTGCTATTGTGTCTTTGGCGTCTGCTCTCGGCGGGTCGTTTACACAGATTATGCCGATAAGTTCTCCGTCAACAGCAAGGTAAACAGCACTGTCACTTCCGATTTGTTCATTTATAAAGCTCTCTTTTTCGGTAGGATAAGGGACTTTCTCGTCATCAAAAACGAAATGCCTGCTACCGATAATCGAGTGTTTTCCATCATAAATGCTGGCTATACCATGTGCCACAATATACTCGACTTTTCCGTGCTCCTCCGGGTGATGGATATTTCTGTCTTTAGCTTCTCGCACGATTGAGGAGGCCACACTGTGCGGAAAATGCTCCTCAAGGCAGGCGGCTATTTTTAGCACCTCATCCTCCGAATAGCCCTCTGCGATTGGGATGATTTTGGACACTTTCGGAACGGCATTTGTCAGTGTGCCGGTTTTGTCAAAGACAATGGTATCTACCTTTGACAGCACCTCAAGATACTTTCCACCCTTGACCAGCACCCCGTGATTAACGCTTTCTTTAAGGGCAGAAATAATCGTTATCGGTGTCGTCAGTTTGATTGCGCATGAAAAGTCGACCATCAGCACCGACAGCGCCCGTATAATACTGCCTGTCAGCGCCAAAGTTGCAAAGAAACAGCCAAAGCTAATCGGGACAATATCGTCCGCAAGCCGCTCTGCTCTGCCCTGCACAAGTGCCTTTTCTTTTTCACCGGTGTCAATTAAATCTATAATCTTTGCAATACGAGAGTCGTTTTGCAGGCTGAGCACCTCAATATCGACTTCGCCGTCCTCCAAAACCGTGCCGGCAAAAACCGTTGCTTCAATATATTTGTGCACCGGCAAAGGCTCACCGGTCATGGTGGCTTCATTTATCAATGCGTCACCGCTTACGATTGTACCGTCCATCGGAATTAAACTGCCTTTGCGTATGCGAATTACATCGCCGACCGCGATATCGCTGTGATGAACTTCAACCTCCACACCGTCACGAACAAGCCAAACCTTGTCTACATTTAATGTCAGACTTTGTGCCAAAGCATGTTTTGCCCGCAAATTGGAATACTCTAAAAGCAAATCTGAAAGTTTTAGCAAAAACATGGTAGCCGATGCGGTTTTATAATTTCTCGACAGCAGTGACGCCGATATGGCGGTGCCGTCAAGCAACTCTACATTGATCTTTTTTTGTGCAAGCGCACAAAGCCCGCCCCTGATATACGGGACCGAGCGAACCAAAGTGTATATTCTATGCGGATAAGCCGGCAGGAAAAAATGCCTTGCGAAATGGTAAATACAATGCCTTACTATGCGCTTTTTCATGCGACTTTCCAGGATTTCCGACTGTTTCTCCGTGCTCGGAATACCGTCTTCGATTTCAGCCGGTGACAGAGATAAGAGCTTGTTTAAAACGATATCTCTAACATCGGTTTCACCGTACTGTACAAGCACCGAACCGTTAATCTCGTTGGCCGACACATTTTGCACACCGTTAATAGAAAGGAGCAGGTCACAAAGTCCGTAACACTGCTCCTTTGTCAATATGTATTTGCCAAATCGAACTCTGAGGCGGCCGGGCTTATCACAAACAATGTGATAATTCATAAAACTCTATTCCTCGGAGCAACCGCAGCCGCCACTTTTAGCGGTTTCTTTAGCCTCGGCACAGATATCATCGGCCTCTTCCTTGATATTTGCCGCAGTTTCCAAAACTTTATCTTTGAGCATCATACTGCCTGCGACACCCTTAACTGCTAATTTATGTGCACATTTTGTCTTGACAAATCCCAAAGCGACAAGCCCTGCAGCAGCGCCTGCGGCAAAAGTCCATTTGGTGTGATTGCTAATTCTGTTGAACATATTTTTACCTCCACAAATATTTTCTTTATTATACCAAATTTCCTCAAAAATTTTCTACTCCAAAACCGCAATTTTGACAATGTTTGATGCTTCAATTGAAGCCTTTTTAGGCATTTTTTATCTCCTTTACGACAGCACCCAGTTCATGCTTTCGGTTTGCAGTCTAATCATATTTTCATACTCGGCAGATTTTTTAAGCAGTTCACTGTGCGCCCCCTCGGCCATGACTTTGCCCTCTTTGAGCAGTACAATTTTGCTTGCGCCGGCGATAGTCCTCATCCTGTGGGCAATTACAATAACTGTCTTATCTTTTGTCAGCCTTGAAATCGCCTTTTGCACGGCACTCTCGTTTTGAATGTCCAGCGAGGAGGTTGCTTCGTCAAGCAAAACTATAGGCGCATCTTTTAAGAGTGCTCTTGCAATCGAGAGCCTTTGGCGCTCACCACCCGACAGTTTTGAGCCGTTTTCGCCAATAAAAGTGTTGTAGCCGTCCGGCATGGACATTATAAAATCATGGCACTGTGCATTCCTTGATGCCTCAATAACCTGCTCGTCGCTCGCTCCTTTTCTGCCAATGCGAATGTTCTCCATAACGGTATTGTTAAACAAGGTTACATCTTGGAACACAATAGATATTTCTTTTAGCAGAGTTTCAGGCTCGACTTTGTTTACATCTTCACTGCCTATGGTGATTTTGCCACTGCTTACATCCCAAAATCTTGCGGCAAGTTTCATGGCGGTCGATTTACCGCCGCCCGACGGGCCGACAAGCGCTGTGACTTCTCCTTGTTTTGCAGTGAACGATACGCCGTTTAGCACCGTTTCGCTTGTATCATAAGAAAACTTGACATTATCAAAGGTGATATCATAGCCTCTTGGCGACATAGTATCCAATCCGGTTTGGATTTTTGTGCTTTCAAACTCTTTCATTCGCTCAACACTTTTCAGCGAGATGAATATACCTGCAAGGTTGACGAGCGCCCCTGCGAGCGGGTCGTAAATCCTCGAGGCAATCATCAGAAACACAAGGATAGTCAGTAGTGAAACT
>CAYJAS010000049.1:0-12263 GCA_964367895.1 uncultured Oscillospiraceae bacterium
AAGCGTGCGATGGACTTATAATGACCGGCCCGACCGGCACAAATGTCAACGATGTCGCCGTCGTACTGATATCGTGAAAATAGCCGGAATAATAAAAATAAAACCGCCCAAAAAGGGCGGTTTTATTTATTTAAAAATTCTACCTCTAATGAATTGCGGTGAATTAAAAAATATCCAGCCGATTTGCAATCATGGCTTGATATTTTACGGCGTTTCTCAAACGCCGGCTCGGTGCTTTGCACACTCGCAAAAACCGCCCTCGGGGCGGTTTTATTTTTAAAAAATTATCGCATTTAAAGCCGTCAGTAAGTTTCACTGTAAAGCCCCGTCTTGTAGTTTCAGCACCCGATCACAGCCACTCAGCGTTGAAGGTCTATGCGAGATCATAATGATTGTTTTGTCACGATACTGCTCTTTGAGCGTTTTTAAAAAATACTTTTCGCTGAGCACATCAAGATTGCTTGTAGGCTCGTCCATAACTATAACATCGGGGTCGAGCAACATAATTCTCGCAATGCCGATACGCTGACGCTCGCCACCCGAAAGTTGCCTGTTCATATCTCCCATGCCGGTGTCGTATCCGTTTGGCAAGGTCATTATAAAATCATGCATGCCGGCTTTGCTCGCCGCCTGCTTGATTTGCTCTAAAGATGCATCAGGTTTTCCAAGGGCGATATTTGCCGCTATCGTGTCATTGAAAATCAGCGTATCTTGCTCGAGTGATCCGATGCGATCACGAAGGCTTTTGAGCGAGACATCTTTAATCGAGATGCCGTCAAGCAAGATATTTCCGTTGTCGACATCCCAAAAGCGTTGAAGCAGACGCAGTACGGTCGTTTTTCCTATTCCACTCTCGCCCATAATGCCTATCTTTTCGCCCTTTTTTATTGTTAAATTAAAATCTTTCAGCACCGGCGCAAGCGACTTATCATATCTAAATCTGACATTTTTAAACTCAATATCGCCGATTTTCTGGAGAGAAACGGCATTTTCACTCTCGGAAACTGCCGGTACCGTGTCCTCAATTTTGAATATTCTCTCGGCTGCGGCATAGGTTTCAAGCAGGCTGGAAATTACCATGGTAAGCGAGTGCGTTGACGAAAAAGAAGCGGAAACAACATAAGAAAGCACAATCGCTCCGATGGTGTTTAAATTGCCGTTTGTGAAGATATAAGAGGCAACAAAGAGCACCAGTATTCTTGCAAGGTAGATGAAAAATGTAGGAGCGGAAGTGACAAGCTGTCTGTGCATTGTCATCTCGTGGTTTGATTTGTTTATTTCAACGCCTTTGTTGTGCAGTATTTGCTTGCGCCTGTTCTCATATGAAAATGCCTGTATGTCAACAAGTCCGTAGACACTTTCGAGCATAAGCGCTTGATATTCGCCCATTCTGCGCCGATAACGCACGCCGATTTCTCGGCCGAGCTTTAGCGAGATTATCGGCAAAATAACGCTAATGACTAAATAAATGGGCAATAATGCAAATACAAAGAGCGCATCTACCGAAAAAGCAAGTGCAAGTGTGATGCACGGCAGTAAAATAACCGTTATAATCGGGCCAATAGCATGCGCAAAGAAAAACTCGATAGTTTCAATATCGGACACTGCAATTGACAAAATATTGCCTTTGTTTTCATCGGTCATGCAGGCCGGCGCAATCTTGCGGATTGCCGCAAACATCTTTATGCGCATATTTGCAAGCAGTTTATATGCGGCGACATGGGAAATGAAACCCTCAAAATACCTTCCGAAAATTATAACGATTATCGAAAGCAAAGTCAGCGCAAGGTAAAGATATGTATTTCCGATATCGGTGTATCCCGAGGTGCTCAAAATGGCGAGCACACCGAATCCCATCAGTGACATTTGCGCAAGATTTGTAAACACGCTTGACAATGTTGACACAAAAAGCTGACCTTTAACTTCGGAGGCAATTGCAAAAAGTCGAACGGTCATGGAAAGCAAACTGCGACGCTCTTTAGTTTTCATCTGAGCTACCTCCCGTGCCGATATTTTCTAAAATATTCTGCTCTCTTACAAGAGTCGAGTAAATCGGTGAGTTTTCCATAAGCTGTGCATGATTACCACTGCTTTCAACCTCGCCCTTGCTCAAAACATAAATGACATCAGCATCTCTGATGGTCGAAAGTCTGTGCGAGATGATAATCAGCGTCTTTCTGCTCGAAAGTTCGTCTATACAGCTCCAAATCTCACGCTCACTGTCCATATCAACACTCGAGGTCGCCTCATCAAGTACAATATATTCGGAATCGCTGAGCAGTGCACGGGCAATACCGAGTTTTTGCCGTTGTCCCCCCGATAACTTTGACCCGTTGTCACCGACATCGGTTTCAAGCCCAAGCGGTTGCTTCAAAAACCAACTTTCAAGGTGAACATTTTTGAGAGCTTCAATCATCTCACGCTCGGTGGCATTTTCTTTGGCTACCCTGAGATTATCGGCAATGCTTCCCGTGAAAAGCGACACCGTTTGCGGAACTATGGATATGCTTTTACGAAGCTGTTCGGGCGTTTGTGTCAGATAATCATACCCATCAACGGAAACCGAGCCTACGCCCGGGTCAATAAAGCGAAGCAAAAGTGAGGCTATTGTGCTCTTTCCGCAGCCGGAAGCGCCGACAAGGGCAGTTGTCTTACCATGTGGTATGTAAAGCGAAATATCTTTTAGCACATTTGGGCGACCGGGGTAGGCAAACCCCACATTTTTAAGTTCAATTCCCGGTTTTGCGCCGGAAACCTGGGTGCTTGGCCGTTCAATTTGCTTTCTTGAGGTGTCTATGCCGAACAGTTCATGTATGCTGTGCGCCGCCGCAATGCCGGTAAGCGCATTGTGCGTGGCGCTGACAAGTTCTCTAAATGACGAGAAAAAGCTGAAGGACAGCATGAGTATCATCAGTGCGGCAGAGAGATCAATCTGCCCTCTGCCAAGCTGTGTGCAAGCGATAATAACGGCGAGCAATATTCCCAGGTGAATCATGGCATATGTTACGCCGACAGAGTAAAAGTTGGCTCGCATCACCCCGACAAGCTTTTGATTAAAATCCTCCACCTTTTCAGCGAGAGTTTTGCTTCTGTCCTCGTCACGCCCAAATAGTTTTAAAGTGGTGATGCCTTTGAGGTTTTCAAGGTAGTGAGAGGTCATACTCTGCAGGCTTTTCCAGTACTCGCCTTTCATGCGTTCGCTCATACTGCGGAAAATATTACTTGTGGGTAGCAAAAGCACGGCTACCACAGACAACATAATCGCAGTCGGGACAGAGATGTCATAAAGTTGCCAAAAGAGATAAAAGGGCGAGGCGGCGCAAAAGAGCAAGGTCGGAAGATATCTGCTGTAATAAAGCTGCATGTTTTCGACACCCTGCCCGGTTGTGTTGATTGCCGACACAGGGCCAATGGTCTCTATATTTGAAATATCAACCTTAAAGAGCTTGTCGGTGATTTTATCTCGCAGATTCAGCCGTGCGTTCGCCGCACAGCGATATTCTGCCTCGCCCAAAATAATATTGCCAAAGACCAGAACAAGCGAGATAGCCGCCGCCGAGATCAGTGCCGAAGTAAAATCGCCCTCGGTCATATTCGGGCTGAAAAGGCTCCCGAGAAAGGCGGCAACTATTTTGGAAAACTCCACCGTCATAACCATAATAAGCATTTTAATTGCCGCAATAAGTAAAATCCAAAGTCGCATACCCTTTGACATGCTGAGTAATGTTTTATTTATAAGTAACATTGCGCTCCCCCTGTGCATATAAATTAGTGCAAGCTAACCTGTCTATACTATACCTAAACGCAATTAATGTCAATATCCGAGGTAAGATTTGCCGTTAATTAGAACTTGCAATTTGATATAAATAAGCTTATTGCATTTGTGCTCTGCCTTACTTGCAAGCTCGTATAGCGGTTGACTTATGTCGCTTTATAGTGTAAGGTTAAAACAAGTTAGAAAAAACTAACCTATTTGCCGAGAAAGGAGAAGCTCCATGCAATTGATTTTCCGCTACATAAAACCGTATAAAGGGCGTTTTATTGCAACCTTTGTTGTGAAATTTTTCGGCACTATCATAGATTTAATTATACCTTGGATTTTAGCACATTTAATTGATGTTGTCGTCCCTACAGGCAATATTAGACAAATAATGTTGTGGGGCATTGGCATGGTTATTTCTGCCCTTTTAGGCTATTATGCAAGTGTTCGTGCAAATAAGATGACAGCACAATCGGCGGCTCTGTTTGCCGAAGATTTGCGCAATGATGTGTTTGAAAAAGCGCTATCGTTAAGCCATGAGCAGATTCACTCACTCGGCATTGCTTCTCTTATTTCCCGAGTGACAAACGACACTTATACTATTCACAGCTTTGTCAGCCTTGTTCAGCGTATGGGCTCGAGAGCCCCTATACTGCTGGTCGGCAGTGTGCTTATAACCTTTACCCTTGACCCAAAACTGGCACTTATTATGCTGTGCATGATGCCCGCTCTTGCATTTATCATTGTGACAATGACAAGACGAGGGGTACCACTGTTTGATCAAAGCAGAAGCCTCAGTGATGGCCTTGTACGGGTATTGCGTGAAAATGTTCTCGGGGCGAGAGTGATAAAGGCTCTCGATAAAGGCAGTTATGAGCAAAAGCGTTTTGACAGCACAAACTGTGCACTTAAAGACAGCACCTGTAAGGCAGAGGGTTTTATGGCGCTCAGCAATCCACTTATCGGCTTTGTACTTAATGTCGGCATGGTGTTGGTTCTTATTTTCGGTGCTCACTACATCGCACGGGGAGTTAGCACGCCCGGAACGCTGATCACATTTATAACCTATTTTTCAATTATCGCAACCTCAATGCTCACCGTTACACGAGTTTTTATAATGTCTTCAAAGTCGATAGCTTCAGCAAAGCGGCTGGAGGGCATATTAAACCTACAGAGCCCGGAAAGTTCCGATGATGTGTCATGTGAAAGTTTCGCTGAATCTATGGGAGAAAATCATATTGAGTTTAAAAATGTCAGCTTTTCATACCTAAAAAAGCGAAATAATTTGCAAAATCTCTCATTTGCTGTTAAAAAAGGCGAAACACTCGCTATCTTGGGCGGTATAGGCTCAGGCAAAAGCACGATTATAAATCTACTGCTCGGCTTTTACTCGCCCGATGTAGGAGAGATTTTGATAAACGGTATACCGGTCAGAGAGCTTTCGAGGGAAAAGCTGTCAAAAATGATGGGTGTTGTTTTCCAAAAAGAAGGCTTGCTTCAATCGGATATCTACCAAAATATTGACTTTGGCAGAGGTATTCCCGAACGGGACATCGTTCGAGCCTGTGAGCATGCCCAAGCCATGGAATTTATTGACCAAAAAGAGGGTGGCCTGCGCCATGCGGTGGCGATCGGTGGTAAAAATCTCAGCGGTGGTCAGCGACAAAGGGTACTTATCGCCCGTGCACTTGCCACGACTCCCGAGATATTGCTACTCGACGATGCCTCCGGCGCCCTTGACTACCAAACTGACCGTATGCTCCGCAAGGGGCTGACCGAGCATTATGCGCAAAGCACCAAAATAATAATTTCACAGCGTATAAGCTCTATATATAATGCTCAGCAAATAATACTGCTGGAAGACGGAAAAATTGTCGGACTGGGCACACACCAGAAGTTGCTGAGCACTTGCGCCCAATATAAAAACATATACAATTCGCAGGGAGGTGACTGCTGATGGCATCAAGACTGGGCAATATATCACTTGAGCACGGCACTCCTACCGGTAGCAGAAAAAAGCTTATACTGCGGCTATTTCAATACATGATCGGCCACCGTCTTGCAACCGTTCTCGCAGTGCTTTTCACTGCAATTACCAATGTTTTGGCGTTGTACGGCCCTCGCCTTTCGGGCTATGTTATCGACCTTATATCGATAGAGGGCACAATTAACTTTCCCAAAATATACTTTTACTGTGCACTTATGGCGGCCTTTTACGCCCTATATGCCGTTTTTCAGTATATACTGCGCAAAGTTATGGTGCGTCTTGGGCAAAGCATGATCTTCAGACTCAGACAAGATGCATTTGCAAAACTTGACAAGCTAAAGATAAGCTATTATGACCAAAATAAAACAGGCGATATTCTAAACAGATTTTTGTACGATGCCGAAACGGTCGGAACTTCTATCTGCCAAGATTTTATAACAATATCAACTGCTTTGATAACAGCAGTTTTCTCTGTCGTTATGATGTTGATTATTTCGCCGCTGCTTTCGCTTGTTTTACTCGTTACAATACCATTGACCGGTGTAGTCGCGACGATAATAAACAAAAAAGTCCGACCGCTGTTTAGACAAAAATCTAAACAACTCGGAGAGTTAAACGGCTTTTCGGAAGAAAATCTTTCGGCGTATCGTAGCATTAAGGCTTATGGACGAGAGAGTAGCGTTTTCGAGAGCTTTAAGCAGCGCAACACTTCGGCAATAGAGGCGCACAAGCAAGCAGAATATGTTTCGACCACGATTGCGCCGACGACGGCACTGATAAACAATATCTCTCTGGCGCTAATTTGTAGTGGAGGTTCTGTGCTGATTTCAATTGGCAGATTAACTCTCGGTGATATATCAAGCTTTATTCTTTACTCACGCAAGTTTTCCGGAGTAATAAACGAGATAACCAGAATTACCGGCGAGCTTCAGTCGGCACTTTCCTGCGCAGAGCGCATTTTTCACCTAATAGATGAGCCAATCGAAAGCAGTCCGAAGGAGGAAATCGCACCCGAAGGCGGTGAAATAGCCCTTTCGATGCAAGATGTTTGCTTTGAATACACGCCCGGCAAACCGATACTGCACAATATCAGCTTTGAGGCAAAACGTGGGCAAAGTATAGCCATAGTCGGGCAGACCGGATGCGGTAAAACTACCCTTATCAGTCTGCTTATGCGCTTTTATGACCCTACAAGCGGTAAAATACTGATAAACGACAATGATGTTTCAGGTTTTTCTCGTTCAAGCGTACGAAAATTATTTGGCATGGTGTTGCAGGACAGTTGGATTTTCCACGGTAGTTTCAGAGAAAATATTGCATATGCAAATCAAAACAGCAGTCGGCAGGACATTGAAGATGCCGCCAGGGCTTGTTATTTGCACAGTTTTATAGAATCTTTAGAGGGCGGATACGACAGCATTATCGGTGAGCATTTGCAAAACCTCTCCGAGGGGCAAAAACAACTGCTTATGATATCGAGACTTATGCTGTCTGACAAGGAGTTTTTGATTTTGGACGAGGCGACCTCAAGCGTAGATGCTATCACCGAAATTGAGATTCAAATAGCCATGAACAAGCTCATGCAAAGCAAAACCTGCTTTATAATCGCCCACAGACTGTCCACGATTAAAAATGCGGATCTGATTTTGGTCATGAAAGACGGGCGCATTGCGGAAAGTGGCAAGCACAGCGAGCTTTTGCTCCAAAACGGAGAATATAGTAGAATTTTCAATGCTCAATTTAGTTAATATTGACTAACCTAATATCGCCTAAGCTATTGACTGAACATCGGGAAAATGTTATGATTTAATTGGCAGCTAATGCAGTTGTCAATTATTTTCGGCATAAGTTAGCCAAAACTTACCTTATGCCGATAATTTTTGCACAGCAGTTAAACAACTCTAACTATTTAGGAGGCAGAACATGATTTGCACAATTTTTTCAACCATAACCGGCAACGGTTACAAACTTGCTGAGGCGGCATCATCGGTAGTAGATGCTAAAGCCGGTCCTTACAATATTGCATATGTCAACGAAAAAGTCATCGAAACTTTTGACACTTTTATTATTACATATTGGTGCGACAAGGGCTCGGCAGACCCGGCAGTAATTGAGCTTCTCGACAAAATGCACGGCAAAAACATCATCATATTAGGCACAATTGGTGTTGACACCAACACTGCGCATGCAAAATCGGTTGTGGGACGTGTTGAGGAGCTTGTCAAAAAGCAAAACAACTTAGTAGGCCATTTTCTGTGTAGGGGAAGCATCGACCTTATCAGAACGGTGCAAAAGCTCAAAATTCCCGAGGGTGAGCGTGGACATCTAACTCCCGAGCGTTTTCAAGGGCAGATTTATTCGCAAAACCACCCGAATGAATATGATTTACACGAGGCAAAGTGCTTTACCGTTCGTATGCTGAACAAATTGGGTATTGCTGAGCAGAGGGTATATGCAACAGAGTAAGCGCCAGCAAGTGCTGGTAAAAAGCTCGATTGTACTTGTGCTTTTTTGCCTTTGCCTTATATCCGTGCCTGTTTCAATCTCACTCGGAGCGGTGGATCTTCCGCTGCAAGATGCCCTAAAAGGCCTGTTTGTCAATGATGACTCATCGGCAAGAATGCTTGTGTTCACCTTCCGCTTACCCCGTGTACTTTCGGCTGGGCTTGTGGGGGTTTGTTTGTCACTTTCCGGTTGCATACTGCAGGGTGTTATGCGTAACAACTTAGCCTCCCCCTCAACTATCGGTGTAAGCAGTGGCGCAAGCTTTGTCGGATACTTGGTGCTTGTCGTCTTTCCGCAGTATGACCATCTTCTCCCAATTGGCGCTATTATCGGCGCTTTTGGCACAACGCTGTTAATTTACCTACTTGCTTATCAAAATGGTGTCAGCGCCGTCAAAATGATACTGTCCGGTCTTGCCGTTTCAGCCGTTTTTGGCGCGTTCAACGATATGATACGTATTTTCTATGCCGAAACAATCGGTGATGCATCGGGATTTTTGGTCGGCGGACTCAACGGAGTGATATGGGATGATTTTCTGAGGATTGCCCCCTATGCTGCCGTTGGTATACTGCTATGTATGTTTATTCCAACCAGGATGAACATACTCATGCTCGGTGACGAAACGGCTACAACCCTTGGAATGCGCACCGAACGATTTAGGTTTTTCCTGATAATCGTTTCCTCGCTTCTCGCCGGCGGTTCGATTGCCGTTGCCGGTATGATAGGATTTGTTGGGCTTATAGTACCGCACATTTCACGGCTGATAATCGGCTCGGATTACAAGTTTTTGTTTCCCGCCTCGGCGTGTATCGGATTTTTACTCGTTGTCGCCTGCGACACAGTTGGGCGCATTATTCTCCCGGTCGGAGAGATACCGGTCAGCATAACGCTGTCTTTTATCGGTGCACCCTTCTTTTTGTATCTACTGCGAACAAGAGAAAAATAGGAAAGGCTGGTTTGATGTATTTCGGATTTGACAATGTTTCTATATCTTTCGGCAAGAAAAATATAGTTAAAAACATCACTATGGAGTTTAAAAAGGGCGAAATAACTACAATAATCGGAAAAAACGGTTGCGGAAAATCGAGCTTGCTCCGCATAATCTCTAAAGCGGTTAAGCAAGACGAGGGAAATGTTGTGCTCGAGGGCAAGAAAATCACCTCATATAAACCGACAGAGCTTGCAAAACGCATTGCCTATCTGCCACAACTACACTTTTCGCCTCCCGATATAGATGTCAAAACACTGGTGTCCTACGGGAGATACCCACATTTAAAGCTGATAAAAAAGCTGAGCGAGAGCGATTATGAGATCATCGCAGAGACGATAAAAATCACCGGCCTTGAGCACCTGCAAGATCAGCAAGTCAGAACGCTATCGGGTGGTGAAAAACAGCGTGCATGGATAGCCATGACCATCTGTCAGCGTGCAGACATTTTGATTTTAGACGAGCCGACGACCTACCTCGACATCGGCTATCAAATTGAGGTGCTTGAGCTTGTTAAGAACCTCAACGAAAGTCTTGGACTGACAATAGTGATGGTACTGCACGACCTCAATTTGGCGGCACGATATTCCCACAACCTGTACGCAATAAACGACAAATCAATCTACCGTAGTGGGAAGGTAGCCGATATTTTGTCTACCGACTGTCTTAAAGATGTTTTCGGAATAAAGGCGAACATCATTCATGATGAAGAAAATGATTGTCCGTTTTTCATTCCGCTTCAAGCATACGCACACTAAAATAAACAAAAAAAGGAGAGCACACACATGAAAAAACTACTTACTCTTATGCTTGCCGTACTGATGGTATTTACCCTTGCGGCATGCGCACCGGAGGCACCGGACGAAACCACCGATCCATCGGTAACACAGCCCGAAGCAGAACCCACTCCTGAGCCTGAGCCCACTCCCGAACCTGAGCCTGAAGCACAGGAAGACCCCAAAATCACCGCGCTGCGTGAGCAATTTCTCGCAAAGGCTAATGCGGTTATCGTAACCGAAACCGACGTTACCTTCACAGACGGAAGCGGTAGAGAGTCGGTAACCATAGCTAAAAATCCGCAGAAGGTGGCAGGCCTTTTCGGAAGCCACACCGCCCTTTGGTATGAAGCCGGCGGAACGGCGGCAGGCGTGCTCGGCGGCTCTGCAGTAGATACCTATATCGCACAAATTGGTCGTGACATCACACAGGACGAAAATATGGCAATTCTCGCCACTTCAAGTGCAGGAAGCAACTGGAGCGTTGAAGAAATTATAGCTTTTCAGCCTGATCTTATATACTGCTCGACAGCTATGAGCGGTTATGCCACCATCGGCGATTCGGCTGCTGCGGCAAACATTCCGGTAATCGCTATCAACTATGACGATTTCAGCGATTATCTAAAATGGTTTAAAGTCATTACAAGCATCTATGGACAAGAGCAGCTTTGGGAAGATATAGCTCTTAACAACTTAGAGCAGGTACTTGATGTTATAGAGCAAATCCCCGAGGGCGAATCACCGCAGGTTCTGTCGATGTTCAGCTCGGACAGTGCAAACCTCAGCGGCACTCTTATGGGACAAATGGTAGTGCAACTCGGCGGAACAAACCTTGCCGATACATTGTCGCCCGACCTTGAGGCGACACGCCTTGATATCAGCCTTGAAAACATCTTCGATGTAAATCCGGAAGTTATCGTCGTCCAAACACATGGTGACGATCTACCGGCGGAGTTTGAAGAAGTCTACGGAGCACAGCCGCTTTGGGGCGAGGTGGATGCCGTCAAAAATGACAGAGTTCACTTTATGGCAGAGGATCTGTTCCACATCAAGCCCAATTCACGCTTTAGCGAAGCATATTTTGAGCTGGCAAAGGTGCTCTATCCCGAGCACACCTTTACATTAGGTGAATAATTTTGAGTACAAAAGCTATTTTAGTCGTGAGCTACGGCACGATAGACGAGCAGGTCAGGGCGGAAAGCCTCGGCCTGTTGATGGAAGAAATCGGTGCACAGTACCCCGATTACACGGTTAAACTCGCCTTTACTTCATCTTTTATCCTTAAGCGAATGGCGGCGGCAGGAAGCTCCATCACCGGCGTTGAGAATACACTTCGTGCACTGCATGAGCAAGGCATTAAAGAGGTTTATATTCAGTCGGTTTTCGTGCTTCCGGGCGGCGAGAATGACAAGATTGCGGCAGATGTACAAAAATGCAACGGCCTGTTTGACAGTGTTAGCATTGCTCTACCTATGCTCGCAAAAACCGAAGATTACACAAAAATGTGCAAAATAGTTAACGAGCAGTACGGTGTACCGGAGGGCGATTGCCTTGTTGTCATGGGGCATGGAACAGCACACTACTCAAACTCGGCATATGCCGCAATGGACTATACCTTTAAAGAGCAAGGCTATGAAAACATAATCATGGGTGCGCTTGAGGCATATCCCGATATCGATATCGTGCTGAAACAGATAAAAAAGTTTGCTCCAAAAAAGGTCAAGCTTGTGCCATTTTTGTTGGCAAAAGCAAAGCATGCAAGTGGAGATATGGCAGGCGAAGAGGAGCACAGCTGGAAATCACAAATAGAAAAATCGGGATATCCCGTCGAAGCAATTGTCAAAGGCTTGCTTGAGTTTAAATCGGTTAGAGATCTGTTTTTGGCACATCTCAAGGAAATAATGCCTGAATAATAAAACTAATAAAAACCCGTCACTTTTGTGGCGGGTTTTTGCTCGTGCATTTATTTTCCATATATAGCTAAATATTTTACTGTATAGGCAGAAAAAACCTGCGGATAATAACGGTATTGTAAAAAATCCCCGCAGAATAAAAGGGCAAAAACCGCCGCTTGGCAGTCTTCCGCCCGTGAAATGGAGAATAAAAATTATGAAAGCAACCGGCATTGTTCGCCGCATAGACGACCTCGGCAGAGTGGTTATCCCCAAGGAAATCCGCCACACTATGCGCACTCGTGAGGGCGAGCCGCCACTGAAACATTGAAACAGTGGGAAAAGTTCTGCAGTG
>CAYJAS010000050.1:0-5873 GCA_964367895.1 uncultured Oscillospiraceae bacterium
AAAAATGTTGTCGGCGATGTCGGTGACAATATTTCCTTCTCGGCTTCAGCGACCGGCGGTGTCGGGCAGCTGAGCTATCAGTGGCAGGTTTACAGCCAATTTGGTAGACACACAAATTGGGGTAACATGAACGGAGCTACCTCCACCAGCTATTCGAGGTCAATTTCAGACAGCGACGACTATAAAGAGATGTGGAGATGCGTAATCACCGACGAAATCGGACAGACAATTACCACTTACGAGGCAACCGTCTCGCCCGAACAGCTGGTCGTTAAATATTCCTCCGGTCAAGAAACTGTAATGACCATCAATGACGGCGACCTTGCGGATCTATCCCTCTCAATTACAGGAGGCGTAGCCCCTTATACCGTCAACTGGTTGCGTGTGCAAACTTACGTCTCCCCCGGTGTCATGACCTTTATTGTAGATGACCCTGCCGACAACTATATCATACAAGAGCAGAACAATGGCCAAATAGTAAGTCTGCGCATGGGCCCATCAAAAGGTACAAAAGCTGAGGAGTTGGTAGTTGCCCTTGTCAGAGATTCTTTAGGAAATTATGACTACAGCGGGCTTGTCTCCATATATCACTTAAGTCAAGATTTGCACATTGCAAATCAAAGCGGTAATATTATAGGCAATGTGGGCGATGATGTCACCATTTCAGTCACACCCAAGGGTGGTACCGCTCCATACACCTACGAGTGGATGCGAGCAACCGAAACCACCAGCTGGGTATTGCCACAAAATAATACAAACAGCAGCTATAGCTTTACCTTAGAGGATTATGATTTCAACCTAAAGAGAAGATATATGTGCAAGGTGACCGATGCAAACGGCGATGTCATATACTCGGAGGCAATCACGGTCACAGCGCCCACCCTTGAGGTAAACGCGCAAACCCGTGAAGTTGAAACTCAACCGGGTGAATACTTTGACATGGCTGTTATCATGGAGGGTGGTCAAGCTCCCTACAGCTATGTTTGGGAGTTGAGCACAGACGGTGGCAAAACCTGGAATGCTTCCTATCTTGAGGATGCAAAAGGTACGACAGACACGGGCGCTTTTGGCTTAAGTGCTGTCATCGGCTCTCCTGCGGGATATGTTCAGCAGTGGCGTGCAGTGGTTACAGATGCTTCCGGACAGCGTGCTGTTACCGATGTTATTACTCTTTCTTATCCTGAGCTTACCCTTGACAACAACAGTGTCAACACTGATATTCCGTTGAGTGTCAATCAGACATTTACCATGACAGTCACCGCCGAGGGTGGCGTTCCGTACACAGACACCGACTATGAATACACCTATTTATGGCAATACAACAAAAATGATGGCAAGGGTTGGCAGTATATGACAAGTTACTACTACAGCGATAGCGTTACCGTTGTTATGAACGCTTTCGGCGATCTTGCAAGAAACCAATACCGTTGTTATGTCTCAGACTCCGCCGGAAATGGCAAATATGTAACCTACGACTGGACATTCAGCCTAAAACCGTAACAGCAAAACAGCAAAATAACAATAAAAAACCGCCCGAAAGGGCGGTTTTTTGCGAGTGTGCAAAGCACCGAGCCGGCACTCTCCGAGTGCCGCAAAGTAATCCGACCCAATTCATTTGGGTCAGGATTTTTAAATCCAAACCGCCCGAAAGGGCGGTTTTTAAAAGTTGTAGGGGCGACCACCTGTGGTCGTCCGTTGCCATACGGCAAGAGCAGAGCCCTTGCCCTACATAAAGTGCAAATATCAATTGATAGTGGCGGTCATCGGCCGTCCAAAACCTATCGTCTTTCGTATGTAGGGGCGATTCACGAATCGCCCGCAGGACGGCACGCATACAATGCGTGCCCTACGGAGGGATTCAAATAACAATTCGTAGGGTCACGGCTTGCCGTGACCGCAGCTTTTCCGCGGACGACCAAAGGTCGCCCCTACAGGACGAAGGCATCGGCCGACCGAAGGTATACCCTACTGCTCGACAAGCATATATCCCACTTGCCGCTTTGACACAATGGTCACCGTTGCGCCGACATCTGCAAGCTTGTACTTTATTCTTGAGACCAGCACCCGCATAGCGTTGTAGTCACCACCGGTGTCATCACCCCAAATTTTGTGATGCAGTTCACTTCGGCTTACCGGCTTGCCCATGCTATCGGCGAGTATCCACAAAAAATAAAACTCATTTCGTGTTAGCAAAATATCTTTGCCGTTGAAGGTTCCGATATTGCTTATGCTGTCAAGATGAAATCCCCCAAAGGTCATTGTCGTTTGCGGCTTAGAGGAGCGCAGTCTTGCCCGAACTCGCGCCACAAGCACCTCTAAACTGTAGGGCTTTGTCATATAATCGTCACCGCCGACATTTAGAGCCTCGGCAATATCGCTGTGCTCGCCCATTGCCGATAAAAACAGTATGGGGATATTGTATTTTTGCTTTATCTTTTGGCAGGCATAAAGCCCGTCACCGTCGGGCAAATTTACATCGAGCACAATCAGGTCTATATCAAAGCCCGACAGAACTTCCATACAGCTACTGATAGATGTGGCACACTGCACATTGTACCCCTCTCGTGACAGCGCCTGCATATTGATGTTATTTATGTGAGCATCATCTTCAACTAATAATATGTTTTTCATACCTCGCCCTCCTCCGCTTTAAATATCGGTAAACTTATCTTAAATGTGGTGCCCTTGTCGCTACTTTGCAGTAGGACAATATCACCTTTGTGCAAGTCTGCAATTTCCTTGCAAATAAACAGTCCAAGCCCTTTTGTACCACTTGTAGTGAAGCCTTTTTCAAATATTTTATCTGCATGTTGCGGGCAAATTCCGCTACCGGTGTCACTGACCAAAATTACCGCCGTCTGCCCGTCATCTTGGGTGTCCACCTCAATTGTAAACTGTCCACTGTTCATATGCTTACTGCTGTTTATACACAGATTTAACATCATTTGTACAAGCATTTCCATATTGCCCAAAACGCTTATGTCACCGCTGTTTTCAACTTTTAGGACGCTGTCACTTTTGTCCAAAACTCCTGTGCATATTATGGTCGAATACTGTAAAAAAGCAGTTAAGGATATTTCTTCAAACATTGCATTTAACGGCTGTTTTGTCGGCATCTGCACAAGATTGCTGACAAGTGCCGCCAGGCGCTTTGCCTCTGAGGATATGACCTTTAAGTTTTCCGATGTTTCTGCCGTCACCTCATCGTTTATGATCTGGATGTTGGTAAGCTGGGCATATCCGCTCATTATTGTGAGCGGTGTTTTGATTTCATGTGCCATCTTTTGAAAGAAATCGCTTTTAACTTCGCTCAATTTTGCCAGCATTTCCCGCTCTGCATGTCCTCTTTGCACAGCGGCCTCGTCTTCACTCGCCTGTATTGCAAGCACCGATATATATATTATTACAAAGAGCAACATGCCTATCGGAGTAATTCCTCCTCTGGTGACGCTTGGGGTGGTATCGCTAAATATTGAATCTGCTATCGCCGTGGAAATTAATATTATCGTTCCCATTGTGATATATAGATCTTTAAGCTTAAACTCTTTACGCTTTACATAATATCGCACAATTGAAGCGACAAGGTATATGGTATAAGGTATTGCAATTACCTGCACTATCATCGAAACGGTTACTGCATTTTGGGTGGGTACAGCGAACAAGGCAATAAGGCCGATTAGATTTATTATAGTGTAGTATTGGGTTATCCTTTTACTGACTATTTTAGGGTAAACCGCTTGAATTAACATTAGCACAGCTATCGGTGTGAGCATAACAACCGAGGTTATGACACGATAATGCACATACCAGTTGTAATCTTCCGGGATTAAAGAGACAATGTAAAACCACTGGTCACGCAACGCAAAGAGCAGACAACTGGCTGACAGCAGCAGTCCCACATGTCGTTTGCGCAGAATGCTGTCCAGCAAATAATAGGCGGCGAGCACCAAAAATCCGCCGCTGAGTATGTAAGATGAAAGTCCGCTTTCAATTATAAAGCGATTGATATTTGAAGAAGATGAAATGTAAAAGTTCGGTATTGATCCGCCCTCTTTATGGGCAAAGTTTGAATATTGAACAACCAAGTCAAGAATACCGTCCTGCCCGATATACACAGGAAGATGCATGTAATTTACACGGGCAACAGCAATATCCGGGTCGCTTGACACAGTGCCTACACTTTCCATCAGGGTTCCGTTTACAAATAGATTTGTCGCATAATCTACCGAGTATCCGCTGATAGAATAATAGGTATTTGGCGTGAGTTTTGTAACAACACGAAATGTGCCGTACGGAATGCTGTATGCCTTTTCAATATCACTTCGATCTTGCGCCCGGTCGATATCATCACTCAAAAAGTCGGCAGGTGTGTACAGCCGATTTGGGTAAAAATCCATTTCCCGTGAAATTCGCCCGATGCTTTGCTCAAGATCAAAGGAACTTGCGTCACTAATTCCGTCTATCGGGTCGGGGAAAACCTCAAAACTGACATTTTGGGCGTGCAAAGTGTACCACGCTAAAACCAAAGTCGCAACAACAAGAATCAGCGTAATCAATGGATAGGGTGTTATTTTTCCTTTTAAGCCGCTTGGTTTCACTAATATTCGCCCTTTCACAGAGATTTTATTTGCAGTTATGCTTCAGTTTATCATAAAAACAGGCGCAAGTCCATGCGAAATATTGGCCATTCTTTTCGGCTTTTAAAAATGCATTTATGCAATAGGTGAAATACAGGTGGATAATGCTGACAAAAAACCGTTTTATTATTGACTTTTGCCTTTATTTCGAGTATTCTTCTTTTGTCGGAATTATTGAAAAAGAGGTATTCTCGCATGAAAAAGAGCAAAGGTATGAAACGCACACTATTCGAATACTCGCTGATGACTATGGGCTGTGCCCTTTTTGCCGTCAGCATACATTATTTCACCTTTATTAACAGCTTTGCAATGGGTGGCGTTGCCGGTATTGCGCTGGTACTCAATGCAATTATCCCCGCAATAAGCATCAGCATATTTAACAATGTGATAAATATCGCCTTTATTTTGCTTGGTTTTGTACTGCTCAGCAAGGATTTCGGATTTAAAACGGTATATTGTTCGGTCATGTACATCGTACTATATCAAGCGCTGGTGTGGATCGACCCTATCAGCGTTCCGCTCACCGACAACAAACTGCTTGAACTGCTGTTTTCCATACTGATTTCTGCCATTGCAGGGGCGCTTATCTTCAACCTGAACGCTTCGGCGGGCGGTACCGATGTTATTGCGATGGTTATCAAAAAATACTTCGGACTTGATGTCGGCATCGGTATGCTTATCAGCAACGCATTTATCGTGCTTTTTTCCTTTTTCCTGTTCGACATGGAAACTGCACTGCTGTCACTGCTCGGATTGATACTCAAAGCGGTGCTGGTGGACGGCGTTATTGAGTCGATAAATCGCCGTAAAATGCTGAATATTATCACCACAACGCCCGATGTCGCCTGTGATTTTATCATCAACGAGCTAAAGCGCAGTGCCACCGTTTGGCAGGGTGTCGGAGCTTATACACAAGAGGGCAACTGGGTGGTGCTGACCGTGCTAACCCCTCGTCAGGCGGTTTCTTTGCGCCAACATCTCAGACAATTTGATCCGAGCGCCTTCTTTTTGGCCTCTAAAACCAGTGAAATTTTCGGCAAAGGCTTCCATCAACCTTAAATACCGGCCAGAAATTGTGATTTAATTATAAATTTAAAAAAACACCCCTATCGGGGTGTTTTTTGCGAGTGTGCAAAGCACCGAGCCGGCACTCGAGGAGTGCCGTAAATAATCCGACCCAATTCACTTGGGGCAGGATTTTTAAAATCAAAACCGCCCCTATCGGGGTGTTTTTTG
>CAYJAS010000050.1:5973-12258 GCA_964367895.1 uncultured Oscillospiraceae bacterium
TTCACTTGGGGCAGGATTTTTAAAATCAAAACCGCCCCTATCGGGGTGTTTTTTGCGAGTGTGCAAAGCACCGAGCCGGCACTCGAGGAGTGCCGTAAATAATCCGACCCAATTCACTTGGGGCAGGATTTTTAAAATCAAAACCGCCCCTATCGGGGTGTTTTTTGTGTGCTCATAAATTGATGCATATGTAGAGGGCGGCCATCGGCCGCCCGTAGGTTGTGCAAATTTCTTTCAGCAAGAGCAGATCCCTTGCCCTACAATATGATATCGAATAGCTATGTGGGGAATGATTCACCCATACAGGGCAGGTTATGCTTTAGGTATTGCAACTCCATAGCTTTCTAAAACTTTTTTGATATATCGCATGGTTTTTTGTACCGTCTGCTCAGGAGCCAGCTGTTCGGTGCCCAGCATTTGACGATAAAGCAAGCTTTGATACAGCAAGCAGTTTATCTCATTTATCTCGTGCACCTGTTGCTCGCTCAGCTTGCCTGTCGATTTGGCTATAGCCTGCAAAATCAAATAATCACGCTCAAAAATATTGCTTTCTTTAAGCATGGGCACAAACTCTTTTATGTCTTCGCTTAAAATTTCAGGGAATACCTCATAAAAAAGGCGAATGGAATCGTTGACCGTTTGTGCGTCAAACTCACCGAAAAAAATATCGTGAAACTTGTCGGGATTGTTGTAGGAATGGGCAGAAAAACACTCCCAAACCTTTAAATATCGCTCAACAGGTTCGCTTATATCTTGGATGCAAATTGCCAAATCCCTGGCATATGCGTTTAGGCACTGTATGGAGGTAAACAGCAGAAGGTGATTAAAATTGCTAAAATAATTATACAAGGTTGCGACATTATAGCCCGCCTTGTCTGCAACTCGCCGTGCGGTTAAAGCCTGTTTCCCTTCGGTTCGCAATATATCGTCAGCGGCACTTATAAAGTAATTTATCATTCTCTTACGCTGAATTTGCTTGTTTGCCGATAAGCTTTGCATAGGCATCCCCTCCCCCATTTTTCATTAAAACTTTTTAAGCAAATTATATTATACCACCGCTTCCGCATTAATTGCAACAAAATTATACGCCAAAATTTTCTTTTAAAATTTGTATAAATAATCAATTATGTATATTGTGTAAACACGTTGACAATTAGTGAATTTTGTATTAAAATAGTCACAACTTCACCGAGAGTTGCCGTGCAACTTAAATAAAAGAGAGGGAGGTTTAAGCTTTTGGTGTGTCTGTGGCACACCGCCGCATGCATACTGAAAACTAAACGGCAAACAAATAATTATTAAAGGAGATGTCTTCATGGGAGGAAAGAAAAACACCTTGTTCACACCAACCTTTGTGATCTCTGCCGGATTTTGCTTGATTTTGGCAGTGGTTTCAATGATCAGCGCAGACATGCTTGGCCAAATTATGCAGCTTTTCCAAGTGGTATTTGCCATTGAGTATAGCTGGTTTGGTCAAATTCTTCCGCTAATTTGCATTATTTTGCTTTTTTCACTCGGTTTTTCAAGAAAATACGGACACATTAAAATAGGCGGAGCAGATGCAAAGCCCGAGTACTCCACCTTTGCATGGGTCGGAATGCTCTTCACCGCCGCAATCGGTATGGGTCTTATGTCCTTTGCCGTCAATGAGCCCCTTTATGCACTGCTTCTCGCCCCCAATTCGGCCGATGCCGCAAGCCAAATGGAGGCCGCACGTGCCGCCATGGTCACCTCGATGTACCACTGGGGAGCTTCCACTTGGGCAATAAGCGCTATCGCCGGTATGATAGTTGCCTACTTTGTCAGCCGTCACGGCGCACGATATCTGCCCGGTGATGCCATACTCAAAACTTGGCCTCACAAAAAATGGGCAAAACCTATGTGCTCTTTTATCAACATCCTCGCCTGTATCGCAGCGGCGGCAACAATCTCCGCCTCTATGGGTCTTGGCGTTGTTCAGCTGACAAGCGGCGTTTCCTCGCTGTTTGGACTTAGCGAGAGCATGACTACTGCCCTGCCTTACATATTCCTTGCGGCACTGGCGGCACTTTGTATCGTTGCCTCCTCTACAAAAAAGGTTGGCAAGGGAATGAATGTCATTTCAAACGTCAATGTTTACGTCTGCCTTGGTATTTTGGCTTTTGCCCTTATCTTTGGCCCGACAAGATTTATGTTTGAAAATATTGTTCAAACAGCAGGCGCATATATCGACCAATTTATCCCCCGCTCGACAGAGATGTTTGTATTTGGTACAGACAATGCCATGACCACTACCGGCATGTCATATTTGACCTCGTGGGATGTTGTTAATAACCTGTTCTGGGTTTGCTGGGCTCCCTTCTTGGCTGTCTTTATCGCTTCCATCTCCAAGGGTCGTACCTTTAAAGAGTTTGCTGTTTTCACCACAATTATCCCGACCATTTTCATGCTTCTGTGGAACGGCGGCTTGGGCGGAATTACTCTGCTTGACAGCATTTTAGGCGATGGTGCGATTGCCGACAATGTACTTGTCAGACCCGATATGACCTTCTTTATGATCCTTGATGAGCTTCCGCTTACAATGATTATGACAATAATCGGTGTCGTGCTTCTATTCTTGTTCCTTGCGACCACCGTCACCTCGGCCGCTCTTTCGCTCGGACGTATGACCGATGCAGAGGGCATGAATCCCCAGCCGTTGCGTTGCACCGTTTGGGTTCTGCTGATGACCGGTATCGCTCTGACCTCTCTTGTTGCAGCGGCAGCAGGTGGTGCAGATGCACTTGTTACCATCAAGGCGGTCGGCTCGACCTTTGGCTATCCCTACCTATTCTTCTTCATGCTTATCATCTTTGCCTTCCTAAGAAGGCTCAAGCTTGACGAACAGCTCGATCCGACAAGACGCCCTTAACCGCCGCTTGCTCAACAGATTTAATTTCTGTTGTTGATTTTTAAAAACTATTTGTGCTAAGCACAGAAGGGAGATCATTATGACTGAATATTTGGCTTCATTGTCAAGCTATTTTTCAACAGGAGCTGCCGCCGTCACCGAAAAAGTAATGATATGGTTCTTTGTCGCCTGGCTTATCTGGTGCGTAAGACTTTATTTACTGCCGAATGACGATGTAAAGCCCACTATGCTCAATGCTCAATCGAGCGACACTCCCCAAGGCGACGCTTAATTTAACGCAAGACACCGTCGCGCAAAAGCTATCCCCGGCGCTTTTGCCGACGGTGTTTTTAATGTCACAAATAACACTACAAAAGAGGAGCAAAAATGAATAAGAAAAACAAACTTGATGTGCTGTCCATGCTCTCCGAGCAGCAGGCAGAAGTTATTAGGATACAGGCTGAAATGGCCAAGGACGCTTTTTCGACAATCGGCCTTTCATATGACGAAATACGCGCAAATTACACAAAAGAGCGTGTCTTTTGGAATGAAGGCGGCCCGCAGATGGCCGAAAAAACAGATGTTTTAGTACCCGGCGAGAAAAAACAAATCCCGGTGCGCATACTTCGCCCCGAAGTCGGAAGCGGTAAACCGTGCATTTTCTATATCCACGGCGGCGGATTTACCGTTGGAAACAACGACACCCATGAGCGCATAATGCGCGTTATAGCCGACCAGAGCAAGGCTGTTGTAGTCGGCATAGATTATTCGCTTTCACCCGAGGCAAAATATCCGACGGCGCTACTTGAGTGTGTGGAGGTCTTTAAATACTTCAGACAAAATGCCGAAAAATATGGTATAGACAAAGACAAGCTTGGCTTTGCCGGCGATTCGGGCGGTGCGGCACTGTCCATGTCGTCTTATCTATATCTTCGTGATAACGGAGAGGCATTTGAGTCGGTAAAGGCACTGCTTTTGTACTACGGAATGTACGGACTGCAAGACGCAGGCGGACACAAGCTGTTCGGCGGCCCGTGGGACGGAATGGAGCAGGAGGATTTGGATTTCTATCTAAATCAGTATGTCGAAAAGCCTGAGGATATGGAGTCGCCCTACATCAATGCATATAACAATGATTTAACGGTAAATATGCCCGCCTGCTTCATTGTTTCGGCTGAGCTCGACCCTCTCGTGGACGACAGCAAAACCCTGTACACCATACTCAAAGCAAAAGGATTTGATTGCGAGTATGTCGACTACAAGGGTGCGCTGCACGCATTTTTGCACTATTCAAAGATAATGGACGATGCCTTTGATGCCCTGAAAAAAGGTGCTGAGTTCTTTAATAAACGCCTGTAAATCTGCTCTTTCCGATTGCCGATAATTAGCCTATTTTACAAAGCTAAATCGGCATTGTCAAAAAATCAAATTTATTTTATAAACATGTTTGACATTTGCATTATTTTATAATAAAATATGTCTGTCTCCATTAAAAAAAACTAAAATATATCGGAGGAATGAAAAAATGAATTACGAAGTTATCATCACAGCGGCACTGACCGGGTCGGGCGACTCGGCACTAAAAAGCGAGCATGTACCTGTAACGCCGGAGGAAATTGCGGCCAGCGCACTCAAAGCTCATGAAGCCGGTGCGGCGGTTGCCCATGTTCACGTCAGAAACCCCCAAACAAAGGGCTTCTCGCGTGATGTTGAGCTGTATAAAGAAGCGTCACGCCTGATCCGTGACATGGGTGTCGACATGATACTCAATCTGACTGCCGGTATGGGTGCCGATTTTGTTCCCGATAAAGAAAATCCCAACGTCGGCGGTCCGGGCACAGATATGATTACTCCCTATCAGCGTGTTGAGCACATTTTGGCTATCAAGCCCGACATCTCGACCCTCGATTGCGGCAGTATGAACTATTCTACCACCGCATATATCGCCACCATGGACATGCTGAGAGAGACCTCTAAGTATATCCAACAGGCAGGTGTGCGTGCCGAAGTTGAAGTGTTTGAACTCGGCCATATTTGGCAGGCAAAGCAACTTATCAAAGAGGGTGTTTTGGATGCAGATTGCCAGTTCCAGCTTTGCATGGGTATCCCATATGCCGCAGAGGCTACACCGCTCAATATGTGCACTATGCTTGCCGCTATGCCGTCGGGCGTTAACTGGAGCTCCTTTGCTCTCGGCAGAATGCAAATGCCTTGGGTAGCACAATCGGTACTGCTTGGCGGTAACGTCCGTGTCGGCCTTGAGGACAATATCTATCTTGGCAAGGGCAACCTTGCGACCAATGAGCAACTTGTGGCAAACGCACGTGAGCTTATCGAGCGTATGGGCGCAAAGGTTCTGACCGTTGAGCAAGCAAGAGCAAAGCTCAATCTGCCGAGAAAGTAGGAGGAAAATACTGTGCAAGTTATTAAAAAACAAGATGTAAAAACGGCCGCTATTGTCGGTTGTGGTGTTATAGGTGCAGGCTGGGCGGCAAGATTTCTTTGGAGAGGAATTGACGTTGTCGCATACGACAAATTCCCCCAAGCTGAGGCAGGTCTTCGTGAGGTTATAGCAAACTCCGAGCCGGCTCTTAAAAGAGTTTTTGACGTGCCCCCCGAAAAACGCGGCAAGCTGACCTTTACCACAAATCTTGAGCAAGCGGTTAAAAATGCCGATTACATTCAGGAGAGCTCACCCGAGGTTTATGACATCAAAATCCCTTTGCTGAACGACATTTCAAAATATGCAAAGCCGGGCGCAATTATCGGCTCGAGCACTTCGGGACTGCTTCCCACAAAACTTCAAGAGAACATGGTAAATCCCGAGCGCCTTACCGTTGCTCACCCGTTTAACCCGGTTTACCTGCTACCTTTGGTTGAGGTTTGCGGCGGACAACAGACCACTGAGGAGGTCATGCAAGCGGCAGAGGAAATCTTTGAGATGATAGGCATGAAGCCCTTGCGTTGCCGTGTCGAAATTGACGGATTTATAGCCGACAGATTGCTTGAGGCGCTGTGGCGTGAAATCTGCTGGATGGTCAACGACGATGTCGCCACTACGGGCGAGCTGGACGATGCCATTCGCTACGGTGCCGGTTTGAGATGGGCTCTTATGGGCACAAACCTCACCTACTTCCTTGCAGGCGGCAAAAACGGTATGCGCCACTTTATGAATCAGTTTGGCCCTGCCCTTAAGTTGCCGTGGTGCCATCTTGAGGCTCCCGAGCTGACCGACGAGCTTATCGACAAATTTGTTGACCAAACGGCAGATCAGGCAGAGGGCAAAACCCTTAGAGAACTTGAGGCACTGCGTGACAACTGCTTGGTTTCGATAATGTCGGCACTGAGTGAATATGAATATGCCTCCGGCAAGGTGCTTTCGGAAGACAGAGCTCGCCAAGCCGAGAGAATTAAAG
>CAYJAS010000051.1:0-12231 GCA_964367895.1 uncultured Oscillospiraceae bacterium
TCCTCTATGAGTGCAACGATTGACACCAGCCCCACTATAAGTAAACCTACGCCAAAAAAGGAAAGGAACACAAATATCGCTCTACCTGTGTTGATAACATGTTCAGCGTTAAGAATGGCGGTGTTCGGATCGGCATTATCAATCCTGATTTCAACGGTATCCCCTATAGCAAAGCTCTTTCCATCGGGAGCTCTGCCGGGCTTTCGCTTTTTAACTCCCACCTCTGTTTGCACCGAATGAGCGGTTCCTTGATACATAAACTCAATTACAGGGTGTTGAGAATATGTTGTACCCTCCGCTGAACGATCTGCAACTTCCACTATATCTGAAATTGTCCCAACAGCCACTTCAAAACTGGCGTTTGCAAACTTTTTTTGCCCCTTATAAAACCGAATGCCCAACTTCAAAAATATAGCTCCCATTAATAAGCTGACAACGGGTATCATAAACATAATTCAGCACCTCTTCATCTTTGTATGATATTTTAACAATATCAGTTTAACACTTCAAGCAAATAAATGCAAGTTTTAGCAGAAAAAATCTTTAGCTTAGAGGCAGTTTGCAAGTATTGACAAAATGTGCTTTGCACTGTATAATATATCAAAAGCAATGACGGGCAGGAGTAGTTCGAGCTTGATGCGCAGAGAGGGTGCGGCCGCTGTAAGCACTCGTGATAAGCCGAGCGAATGTCGTCCCTGAGCTGTATCGGCCAATTTCAGTAACCGATGCCGTGCTCCGCGTTAAGGATATGGGCGTGATAGCGCTCTGAGTGTGCGCATTTGCGCAAATGTGGGTGGTACCGCGAGAGTTTTCTCGTCCCGCAGTGAATTTATTTTCACTGTGGGATTTTTTGTTTTTTATGAAATAATAATATACGGAGGACAATATCATGAGTAATATGAAAGAATTGCCAAAAACTTATGAGCCAAAGGAAACAGAGGATAAGCTATACTCCTTTTGGCTTGAAAACAATTTATTTGACGCAGAGGTAGACCCAAACAAACAGCCCTACTGCATTGTTATACCGCCACCCAATGTCACAGGGCAACTGCATATGGGCCATGCCTTTGACAACACGCTACAGGATATTTTAATACGCCTAAAGCGTATGCAAGGCTATGCCGCACTTTGGATGCCGGGCACAGACCATGCAGGTATCGCCACACAAATAAAGGTTGAGGAGGCACTGCGTGCCCAAGGTATCAGCCGATTTGATCTAGGCCGTGATGCCTTTTTGGACAAGGTTTGGCAGTGGAAGGAAAAATACGGCTCCACAATTATTCATCAGCTTCAAAAATTGGGAGCATCGTGTGATTGGCGCAGGCTTCGCTTTACAATGGACGAAGGCTGTTCAAAGGCCGTCCGTGAGGTTTTTGTCAACATGTACAAAAAAGGGCTGATTTACAGAGGCTATCGCATAATCAACTGGTGCCCCGATTGTACAACGGCGCTGTCCGACACCGAGGTGGAATACAAGGAACAACCCGGACATCTTTGGCACATCAAATACCCGATTGAGGGTAGCGATGACTATATCACCATCGCAACCACACGCCCGGAAACCATGATGGGTGACACCGGCATCGCCGTTCACCCCGAAGATGAGCGCTACACCCACCTTATCGGAAAGCGTGCGATTTTGCCGATAATTAATCGTCCTATTCCCATTTTTGCCGATGATTATGTAGACCCGGAGTTTGGCACCGGCTGTGTCAAGGTCACTCCCTGCCATGACCCCAACGATTTTGAGATGGGCAAGCGCCACGATCTTGAGTTTGTCATGGTGCTCGACGACAAGGCTGTGGTCAACAAAAACGGCGGAAAATACTGTGGCATGGAGCGTATGCAATGCCGTAAGGCGATAATCTCAGACCTTGAGGAGCAAGGATTTTTGCTCAAAACAGAGGAGCATATTCACAATGTCGGCACTTGCTATCGTTGCGGAACAACAGTCGAGCCGATAACCTCCGACCAGTGGTTTGTAAATATGGAACCGCTTGCAAAAGATGCTCTTAAGGTGGTAAATGACGGTGACATTCGCTTTGTGCCCGACCGTTTTTCAAAAACCTACACAAATTGGATGGAAAATGTGCACGATTGGTGCATTTCACGCCAACTTTGGTGGGGGCATCGCATACCTGCGTGGTATTGCGAGGACTGCGGACATATTACAGTCGCAAAGGAAGACCCCACCGCTTGCGAAAAATGCTCTTGTGCAAGCATCAAGCAAGAGGAAGATGTTCTCGACACCTGGTTCTCCAGCGCCCTATGGCCGTTTTCCACTTTGGGATGGCCCGATAAAACACCCGAGCTCGATTATTTCTACCCGACCGCTACTCTGGTCACCGGTTATGATATCATCTTTTTCTGGGTAGCTCGTATGATATTCTCCGGCATGGAGCATATGGGCGAAAAACCGTTTTCCGATGTATTTATCCACGGCATTATCCGTGATGACAAGGGCAGGAAGATGAGCAAAAGCCTCGGAAACGGTATCGATCCGCTCGAAATCATCGACAGTTACGGTACAGACGCTCTACGCCTGACTCTGGTCAGCGGAATCGGCCCGGGCAATGATGCACGCTTTTATAACGAGCGGGTGGAGTCCTCGCGCAATTTCTGCAACAAGATTTGGAATGCTTCTCGCTTTTTGATGATGAACATGACGGCAGATGACCTGTCCTTGCCCACCGCCGACAAACTGGCACGTGAGGACAAGTGGATTTTGACAAAATATAATCGCCTTATCTCAGAGGTCACCGAAAATCTCGAAAAGTATGAGCTTGGCATAGCCGCCGAAAAGCTTTACTCCTTCATTTGGGACAGTTTTTGCGATTGGTATATTGAGCTTTGCAAAGCTCGCCTGACCGGCGACGATGCCGAGGCATCAAGATGCGCACAAAGTGTGCTTCTACATGTTTTGCGTGGCACACTTGAACTGCTCCACCCCATTATGCCCTTTATCACCGAGAGCATTTGGCAGGCGCTCCCTCACGAGGGGCTGTCAATAATGACGGCTAAATGGCCTACGGCAGATTCAAGCTTGATTTTCCCGACCGAGGAGCGTGAAACCGAGGACATTATGGAAGTTATCCGCGCGGTGCGTAGCCGTCGCAGTGATATGAATGTTCCGCCCTCACGCAAGGCGGACATGATAATTGCAACCCCCGACAATGCAGAGCTTTATGAAAGCGCACGCCCGTTTTTAACAAGACTTGCGTGGGCGTCCGAAATAACCGTTCAGCAAGCGCCACCGGCACAGCTTGATGGTATGGTCTCACTCGTAGCCGGCACGGCACAGATATTTATGCCCCTTTCCGACCTTGTCGATATGGAGGCAGAGCGAGCCCGTCTTGAAAAAGAACTTGCAAATGCCAAGTCCCAAGCAGACCGCATTTCGGGTAAGCTTTCAAATGAATCCTTTGTGCAAAAGGCACCAGAACAGGTGGTGTCCGCCGAAAAGGAAAAACTGGCAAGATTTGAGCAACAGATTGCAAAACTTATGGACAGCATCGCCATGCTTGGATAAGTGACTGCACAAAAAAAGGGCGACCAAACGGTCGCCCTTTAAGACACTCTCTAAAAATCGTGAAAATGCACGGTGTTTCCGCAAGAGCGGACATAATTCAGCAGACTTTCAAACGGCATGACTATCGTCTTGTCGTTGACACACGGGTGCATAGCAACACGCTCCATGCCTTGAAGGGCGCTGTCAAAAACCACTTCCACAGTTTGCTCTTTGTCATTTATCACGCCACACACCCCCACTGCGCCGGACTCTTGTCCGAGCAGTCTGTAAAGCGCTTGATCACTTGCAAAGCAAAGGCGTGAGGTGGAAAATGCATCTCTGAGCACCTTTAAGTCGACATTTTTTTCAAACGGTATCATAATCAGTAAAAATCTGTTTTCATTTCGGGTTGTTATCAGCAGGTTTTTGCACACCTGTGCGCCGAAAACAAGATCCATCGGATATCTGTCGGCCGCCACCGCCACCGGAGCATGGCTGTACAGCTCGAACTCTATTTCAAGCTGTGAAAGGTGCTGTAGCACCGCTTCACTGCCCAATGCTTTTTCACTCATTTAAATCTCCCTGTTCTGTGCACTGCACAAATGTTTTTAAAAATCTCCACCGACAAAATTATACCACTCGGGAGGGTTACTGTAAATATGGAAAATTACATGCAGCAGGCGCTTGAGCTTGCCCATGCCGCCGCCGAGCGTGGCGAAGTGCCGGTGGGCTGTGTCATAGTGCATGACGGTAAAATTATCGGGCGCGGGGCAAATGCCCGTGAGCACGGCAAGAGTGCTTTACTCCACGCCGAAATAATTGCCATTGAGCAGGCTTGCTGTGCCCTTGGCGATTGGCGGCTAAACGATTGCACTTTATATGTCACTTTGGAGCCCTGCCCGATGTGCGCAGGGGCCATTATCAATGCACGCATACCCACCGTGGTTTACGGCGCAAGCGACACCGTTTTCGGTGCATGTGGCGGAGTGCTCAACCTATTTGAGGAGGCCTTTGGCTTTCATCCCAAGCTGTACGGTGGGGTGCTCGCCGAGCAATCGTCTGCCCTTTTGAAGGACTTTTTCGCCTCTGTCAGACAATAAACTCACTCGCTTTAAACTACAAAAACTCGCTTTTTTTAAATAAAAAGCGAGTTTTTTAGCTTTAAAAGGCTGTTTTGCGTTTATTTTTTTGGAAAAATGTGTATTTTCCGTTGATTTTATTTAAGTTTACTTTATATTTAATACTATCTTAATAGTTTGTGTATTGTTTTTTAATATTACTGGTGTATTATATTAGTGTAGTAAAAGTTAGTCGAGACTCTTAATTTTCATTTTTCTCCTTTCTTCTTTTTTAATTCCTGTGAGAGAGGCGGTGCCATTGCGGAGGCACCGCCTTTTCTCGTGCTTATTTTCCCATCAGTTTTTGAGCAAATAGCTGCGCCCTTTGCTCAATTTGCGGTACGCTCAATATTTCACCTCGGTCATTTGCCGTTTCAAGCATTGCAAAATCGGAGGGCAGGAAAAAGCCTTTGTTCATATTGAGTGCTGAGATGATCTGCTTTGCCAGTGCATCACCGCCGGAAAATCCCGAAACAATTACCGCATAAACGGTTTTTTCATAAAAATCATATTTGCGATAAAGGGCGGTAAGCCGATTTATCATGGCTGAAAAATTGGCGCCCAACGCATCGTTGTAATTTGGGCAAAGCAAAACGATTTTGTCCGCATTGAGAACGGCAGGGAAAACCTCATCGGTGATAATTCCACCGTAAAAACAGCTGTGCTGTTCACCGTAGTGCTTGCACACGGTAAAGGTGCACCCTTTGCAATCGTAGATCTCACCGCTGTCGATGCGTATAATCTCGGTGTTTTGTCCACTCAAATGGCTCTCTATCATACCCCAAAGTGTAAGTGTGTTGGAGTTTTTGTCACTTGCATGTAACACCGCTATATTTGTTCCGACATCGGGTGGTTTTTTCTGTTGCGCTACTCTGCCGAGCAGTTTTGAGCATTGCTCGGAAAATGCCTGCTCATAGCTCTGCTGTGGAGCTTTAACATGCCTGAAATTCTTCCGACTTTTTGTCGTTTCAACCAGCGGATGCCCAACAAAAGACAGACCCATACGATTTGTGTCAAATAGGATTTTAGCGGCCAGTGTTTTGGAGTGCAAATCACTGTCACACTCGACGATAATTCCGCCTACCGATCCTTCAAACGCACAGTCGCTCAACCCCTCAAGCAAATTGTAAAGCTCGGGCGCATTGCCAAATCGGTCTGTTTTAACGGCAAAAACAATTCGCTTGTCTTTGAAGTCCCGCTCGCCCGGCAAATCACTTATCACAAGGCAGTTGTCGGGAAAAACAAGGCCGTCTATAAGCTTGCCACTACTCGGTTTTATTATGTATATCTGCTCCATAGGCGCTAAAATGTCTTTAACATCTGGTGCGATTTTTTGATCTCGGAAAAGAGATCTGGGTGCAGATTGGCATGCTCAATGCAGGTTCCAAAAGGGGTTTGCCTGTTTTTAACACCTAAAAATGCACCATCTATCAGCACCGAGCTGTAATGAGGCTGCTCCCTCAAATATGCGCATATTGACAGCGCTGCTGAGGAAAATGCGGGCGCCAAATACGGCTTATATCCGTAACTGCGCACCTGGAAATTGGCGTTTAAGGTCAGCTCTGTCAGTTGCTCGCTGATTTGCTTGTCGTAGCTTGAAATATCATTTGCAATGACAAGCCCTTTGCCGTGCGGCCCGTATGCTCTGCCGTTTTGCTCATAGGTTTGGGCTCCGCTTATGCGCTTTGAATAGTAACGGGCACGGGCGTTCATCACCCCAAGTCCGAAACCGCGCACCTGCTCGCCCGACAGTCCTTTTTTGTCGATATTTCCGTGCTCATCTGTGTTGCTCTCGGTGTAGACATACTTGCAAAGCTGATCGACCGGGTCGCTGACGACGGCGAACAAGCCGGAAAATTGTGCCTCCCTCGCCGCCCGTGCATATGCCTTTAAAATGGAGGCGTTACCCTCAAACTGCACCATTCGAACATCTTTTACACCGCTGCCGACAGCGGGCACGCTCTTTGACGCTGCAAAGATTAGCACATCACAATCGGTCACCCGACTTTCGTCAATTATGCTGACTTCTGGCAAACTGTGTTCACAAAATGCCGGATAAATCTGGTTGATCTCGGCCTCGCATCGCAAGGCGCTGTTTTCGTCGGGTGAATACACGCCGATGTCCGACACCACATCGTGGCCGGTTAGGCGCAGACCTATGATTAGGTTAATTCCGACATCGCCCAACCCGATGACATTTACACGACGCTTTTGCACCGGTTTTTGCTCTAAGCAAGCTTTATAATCGTCAAACGCCGTGTTGACCACCATGACTTTGCCCTGCGAAATTAATTGGACGACAATAGGCTCCACCTCGGCGGTGCAGTCATGCTCAAGCAAATGCCCTTCCAAGGTCTCTTTGGTGTCAAAAAGCATACTAAGCCTGTCAGCGTTGTAAAATCGTCTGCCACAGCCCCCAATTTCATTCAAAAAGTACAGCTTATCGGCATGAGTGGGGACATCTATCGGCTTGAAATCAAGTTTAAGCGGAGAAAACAAAATCTTTCCTTCATACTCATAAAAATTAAACATCAGTTCACCATATTCTCAATTCTGAGCAACCTTTCAAGATCATTAATCAAATATTCCGACGGTTTAAGCGAGTAATCGTAATCGATATTCTCGCCCAAATCGGGACAGCAAGGGTAGACAAAAACCTCTCCGAGCTGTTTCATGGTAAAGCTCTTGTCATAGATTTTCTGGTACTCAACCTCGATGCACTTAAACAGTGAAATTGCGTTTTCAATGCAGACTTTTGACAGGTTAAAAACATCTTTTCCATCGCAATCTTGCAGGAAAATCGGCATTGCGTAGGGCAAAATAAAGTTTATGGACGGGAACATAAATCGCTTGGGATTTGTCCTGCGCTTGACGGCATCTCCCGAGGTGAACGGGTACATGGTCTTTTCATAAAACCATGTTTTAAGGTTTGGCAAAAAGTAAGAACTGCTGACCTCCCTGTCCTGCATATCCATCATCTCTTTGCCTCGCCCGGTCAATATGCTTACAATCAATTTGTCGACATTTATATTCTGTTTTTTCAGTAGCGGATCAATAGACTCTATCCTGTGACCCCTGTGAAGTAAATCGTCAATCAAAATTATCGGGCGCTCAAACGAGGACAGCATATTTATCTGGCTTTCAAGTCCCAAGTAATAGGGCGTGGAGGTTACCTCAAACTTCTTCAGGTCTGCCTCATACATTTTTTCGCTGTGCAGTGACTTTGTCACCGTGTTGGGGATAATCGACCCGTTGAGCACCGAACCGTAAGGCACACACATCTTTTCCCCGAGCACTCTCGGCTCACAAACAGTGCTGGGCACTTCATTTTGTGCGCACACCATCTCGATAAGCTTATCTATAAGCACATCGTTGTCAAAGGACAACACAAGATCGCCCCTATATAGCTTAGTAAGGGCAAGCTGTAGGCGGTTGCGCATACGCTCAACCACTCCTATAAGTGTGGCATTTGAATTAAAGGGCTCTTTTAAGATGGTCATAAAATCAAGGAACAAAATGCAGGGCGATGCCATATTGACGAGATGGACATCATTGTCCGGATTTTGCCCTTCGATACGCAAAAATCCCTGTCTGGTCAGCATGTCACGGGTGGTGCCTTCGGCACGCACCAACGGCTTGTATACCGCATAGGTATAGTCTTGCACTATACATTCGGTAAGGGTTTCGGTCAGCAAAATCTGCTCTATATTTGCGTTGTCAACGCTCATGTCTAAAAACAGTCCCCTGATAAGTGCAATTCTTCCGGTTACCTGCTCTCTGATCTCATTGCACACCTTGTGGTCTTTAAAATGGCTGTAGTACATACTGCTTTTGAGCCAATGCAAGATAGAAAAGGCACGCAATTTTTTTGTATCGGCTTCTCTGACACAGACAACAATTTGCACGTCGGAAAAATCCAGTGTTTCGATGCCTTTATGATAATCCTCATCGTCGCCGTAAAGTTCATCTACCAGCTTGTGGAGCATATCCCTGTCGGGGCTTCGCTTTACTGTTATATCAAAAAGCTTGCTGCGCAAAATCTTTTTATTTTGCTGTTCTTTGATATAAAGGCCCATTTCATAAATGAACTTTTGGGCCATTAAATCGACGAACTGTGAAATATCGTTATTTTTATCAATGTATTCCCTTATTAAAGTTGAACTTATATCTTTGTACTCGGTCGGCAAAGTCAATCGCTGTACATTGCCCTCAATTTTGGACAGTGCCTGTAGATATTTTTCGTCTGCGCCTTGGGCATCACTGCGCTCAAAAATGACATGGTTGAAGTTTTGAATGGAAAAATCCTCGCTGTTTTCCCGATATGCCGAGGCATTTCTCACGACATCACTGCCCACCACCATATAGACCGACTCATCTCCGAAACTTTCGGCAAGTCGCTTTAAATCTTTAGATGAAGCGATGTTAATCTGCTCATTTTCCGGGTAAATATAAATGTCCAACTCGTCTGCTACGCTCATCTCCATTATGGCTCGCCTAAGTGAGTTTGGCTGTGTTCGCTTTGACCAAGAAAACTCATCTACCGCAAGGTAGACGGCAAATCCCATATCTCTGATACAGGTTGCAATCTGCTTGTGGCTCAGAGTAAACGGATCAAATGTTCCCGGGAAAAATGCCGCCTTTTGGGTGGTTTTCATCTTAATTTGCCCGTATTTAAACTCATATGCCAAAATAAACCTGTATATGCTATTGAGCGACGCCGAAAAATTGATAAAAACCAAATCGGTTTCGGTCATTTTGGAGATGGCATATAGCAGTTTTTTGCCTATCATGGTGAAAATCTTTGCCTTGGTTTCTATTGAAATTGTCTTTGCCGCAAAGACCTCTCGCCCGATTATTCTAAACGCCTCGTGCTTGACATATTTGTCGTAGCTGAAAACACCGTTTAAAAGCATTCCGAGCATAGAAAGCAGGCGCTGTTCGTAATCTTTTACATTGCCGTCCTTGTCATAGTTTTCATAATGTTTCAGGCAGTATCCCACCGTGCGCAGAAGTAGCATTGTCAGCTGTGGTTGAGAGACTTTTATTCTGATTTTAATGTCACGCAACATTTCATTTAGCTCATTTGGCAGCAGTGTATTTAAAATCTGCCCTAAATACTCGGGGATATATCGTGTAAACTGATACTCCTGCATTTCGAGAGCACTTGTAAGCTCAACGCAGATTTCATTTTTCTCGTTGGAGGTCAGAGATTTCATTATCTCAACAAGTGCTCTGCCGGCATGGTTTCGCACCGTCTCGGTCGCACTCACTTTGAGCAAATTGCACAGATGCATGGCGGTCTGAAGTGAGGTTTTTGCAGAAGCGGTGTTTTCACTTTCGACCGCAATGTCTATATTCGCCTTTTTAACCGTCCAGCCTGTTGCACTTTTCAGGTTTGACAAAAACAGTGCTTCAACCTCGGCAGAGCCGACAGTTTCAAAAGCGCTGTATTTTTCGGTCAATTCTTTGTCAACCGCCATATTTTTGTATATTTTGTGCTTTAAAAAGTTAAACAATGGCTGAACACACGGTCGGTCATTTTGTGCTATCATCTCGGTGAGCGCCTTTCGATTTGGGTCATGCTCGCTCATCTTGTGATAGACTGTCTTTGCACTGTCTATGGTCAGCAGGCTCATATCGGTACACTCTGAAGCCATACCACGGCCGATAAAGGCGAGCAATATCGAAATATCCATGCCCTCAAAATCAGCAAGGTTTATATGCTTAATGCACTGCATCAGATATCTCGCCGTATCGTCCATGCTGTCAATATGCTCAACATACCCCTCAAAAGTATTAAAAAGCTGCTGTTTCACCTTTGGCGGTGCCGCCCTAAAGAGCGCACGCACCATGATTTTAAGGTTAAGCCTTGTCCAATCGACATGCAGGTCAACCGTTTTATGATCGGGCATGAGCATCATGTGCAAATATTTTTCAAACAGCGATACACTTGAAACCTCAAAGGTTTCAATTTCCACATCGCTTGGAATCTCCTTGCGATATTCCTCATCATAGCTTCCGATAATTTTGCCCATCAATTCGGCGGCGTGGTTTCTGACATCCTCATCTTTGTTGACCAGTAAGTTATACAAAAAGCCGAGCAAAAACACCTTCTGTCCGCTTTCAAGATATGGATAGTATTCGTCTAATATATTCAGATAAGAGCGCAAAATCTTGCCCTGTGTCTCACTTGCGGCATTGTCAAGTATATTGCTAAAGCCCTCCTCGGTTCCGAGCAATGACATTAAAAAGATATTTTTCTCTATCGCAAGATGCTTGTATTTATCTATAATTTCATCATCTTTAAGGAAAACGGTCGCCTTTTCGAGTTTGGCTTGTGTGCCTTTTTCAAACGGGTCTACCGCAATACCCAAATCTTTTAGGTAGTTTTCAAAGTCATGCAATTTGGCATACACACGCCTGTATCGATCTTCTTTTTGCTTGTCAACATTGTCGAGCATGGCCAAAATAACATCAAATGATTGATCAAGCGGATATATGTGCATTTGATATTTGCCATCTTCATTTTTTTTGTTTTTAACTCTGAAATCGGCGTAAATTAAAATAAGCGACTCAAGCGAAAGGGTTTCAAGCTCTAAATCCCATGTCGAGTGATTTACTGCGACGTTGCCCATGTAAAACAGCTTGTTTTCCTTATACCAAATATCTGAGAAATAATAGTGAAGATATGGTACACGCTTGGTGTTTTCGCCGATGCAGGCATATTTTCCGATGTCATGACAGGCGGCGGCACCGGCCACCCTTCCGACCGCAACGGGAACCCCTACACGGCTGAGTTGCATGGTGATATTCATCGCAACGCCGTAAACGCCGCTTATATGGTCAAGGGTGTTAAACGGTGTAACATCTTGTGACAATCTCATGAGTTCATATACGTACTTGCCGTTAAAAGCTTGCGAAAAGCGCAGATATTCCTTTTTGTCCTCGGTGTGCTCCATATCGGACAACGGAAGGGTGTTTATCGGATGCTTGATATATAGTTTATCGATCGCATAGCGTTTTTCAAACTCGCAAAAAACCCTGTATATGCGCAAAAAGACCATAAAATCGGCCTCAAGTTCAGTGTTATATTGAAGAGCAAGCTTGGGGAAATTGAGCCTTACAAGGAAATTGTAAACCTCTGTCGGAAACTCGCTATCGTACTGCTCGCCCGATAGCATTATAAAAAAAGACATGCAACCGTGGGCGGAAAAGTCCCTGTTGCAAAAAAGATTGTCGAGCGCATCTACATTTTCTCTTACTTGAAGGGCAGCTCTGCATCGCTCTGCCAATTTTGTTTGTTTGTCGTTTTCAAACTCTCGTTTGAGGGCTTTTTCTATCTCTCTGATAGCGATATTTATCATTTGGCCACCTCATCACAAAAATGTAATTCTTGCTATGCAAGTAATTATAGCACAAATGCAAGCATTTTGTGCTATATTGGTATCGTTTGCGGTTCTTTTCGCAGAAAAGGAGCAAATCGCACCATAAAAAATATAATTCTTGCTATGCAAGTAATTATAGCACAAATGCAAGCATTTTGTGCTATATTGGTATCGTTTGCGGTTCTTTTCGCAGAAAAGGAGCAAATCGCACCATAAAAAA
>CAYJAS010000052.1:0-12212 GCA_964367895.1 uncultured Oscillospiraceae bacterium
AAAAAAAGCCTACTGCAAATAAATTGCAGTGGCTTTGAAAATCTCGCAAATGCTCAATTTTACGGCGTTCCTCGAACGCCGCCGACACCGTGTGTCGGTCAGACAATCTCAAAAGCAACGATTTGGAGACAGTCTGAAGCGTGCATTGCAAATTATTTCCATGTCGATTTTTAAATATATTTGCCATATAAAAATGTCTGTTTTGTTCTTTACTCAAACCAAAAAAAATGATATAATGAGTAACACAAAGGGGGAGGGGATTTATATGCGTATTTTGGCGGTCGGCGATGTTTGCGGTGCGCAAGGTGTCGATTTTTTATGTGGCAATCTTTCAAAGTTAAAGCGGCTTCACGAGATTGACTTTGTCGTTGTAAACGGCGAAAATGCCACCATGCGCGGTATCAGCCCGCAAAATGCAGAGGATATTTTCTCTGCCGGCGCTGATGTTATTACGCTGGGAAATCACGCCTTTGACAACAAAAAAATCTTTGATTTTTTGGACGATAACCCCAATATTATTCGCCCTGTTAACATGCCCTCCATGCGACCTGGCAACGGATACCGCATAATTGACGACGGTCGCCTTCGCATTTGCGTTATTTCGCTTATCGGGCGGTATATGATGGATTATCACTGCGAAAACCCATTTACAGCGGTCGACCAAATCATAAAAGCCACAAAGGCAGACCTTTACATAGTAGATTTCCACGCAGAGTCAACCAGCGAAAAACGTGCCCTCGCCTTTTATCTTGACGGACGAGCCTCGGTGCTTTTCGGCACACATACCCATGTTCAAACGGCCGACGAGCAGGTAATGCCGGGCGGTCTTGGGTATATCACCGATGTCGGCATGACCGGCGGCGTCCACTCGGTTATCGGGGTCTATCCCGATATGGCGGTGGCGAAATTTCTCGGCGAAATTACCCCACGCTTTGAACAAACCGCTGACGGAATGTGCATCCAAGGGGCGATATTTGACGTCGCACAAGATGGTAAATGCACAGATGTTCAGCGTTTGATATACAAATAAACCCTTTCAGGAGGAGCTTTCATGCCCGAATTGATCAAACGAACAAGAGATGAGCTTGTTTATTATACCGCACCGCAGTTTGACGCTTTCCCCTCGGTCAAGCATGCCTTTTTCACACGCCATGGTGGTCGCTCTACCGGCATATTTGACAGCCTAAATTTCCGCTTTGTCGGCGGAGATGCCAAGGAAAATGTGCTGAAAAACTACGGCATCGCCGCCTCACTTTTCGGAAAAACTCAAGACAGCATTGTGACAACCGAACAGCGCCACACCGACAATATAGTCGAGGTGACCGAGCCGACAGGCCTTTCTACAAAGCTTGGCGAAGGTATAGACGCAATTATGACAAATAAACCGGGTGTTATTTTGGTCGGCTTTTACGCAGACTGCCAACTGCTTATGTTTTACGACAAGCGCAACAAGGCGGCCGCCGTTTGCCATGCCGGCTGGCGCGGTGTGCAAAATCAGATTGTGCGCAAGACCATAGAGAAAATGACCTCACGCTATGAAACTCGCCCCTCCGATTTGATGGTCGCCGTTTCACCCTCCATTTGCCGTCGCTGTTTTGAAACCGACGAAGATGTGCCCGAATTGCTTATTGAGTCATATGGCGAAACGGTGCGAGAGAATATGTATCTCGAGGGCGCAAAATGGCATGTGGATCTAAAGAGCATAACCTATGGGCTTCTTTTGCGCAGCGGTGTTTTGCCCTATAATATCGACGTGTCCAATATTTGCCCCTGCTGTGATACAACAGAGGGCATGTTTTGGTCGCACAGAAAGCACGGCGAACAGCGTGGTGTACACGCCGGCTATTTGCTGCTTGTATAAAAAATTACATATTTAATCCCCCCAACGGAGCACTCCGTTGGGGGGATTTTTATGCGTTAAGTCTTATCTTATATCGTTTGCGTCATTTATGGGTGTGCTCCATACAGAAATATTAAGCACCGAAAAATTTCCTGACTGAACATAGGCTAAAATATCCGGCAAGGCATCGTGCTCAAACAAGGTCGGCGAAATGCCCAGCACCACCGTGCCCTCCTGCTCATTTAAGCGGTCACGTGCATCGTCATATGCTCCGTCTGCGCTGTCAAAGCCCTGCTGGGGCATTGCAATGTCCCACATGCGATATCCACTGCTGATTATACTCTCACGCTGTTTTTCGGTGGTTGCCGAAACTCCACCCGCAATGTTCACAAGCCGTGTGTCGGTGCGAAGCACGGCACGGAGAGCGGCCGCACCGAGCGTCAACTGCTGCTCAATATCGCCGCTTGGGTCGAGGGCAAGCCCTATCGGGTGTCCGAGAGAGTGCGCTCGCCTTACAAGGTCTGCATTTTGCAAAATCTGCTGCTCAGTCACAAAAATCGCCGTGCGATACCCGTGTATCTCAAACAAATCAAGCATGGAGGAGGTAAATTGCTGCTCTATCCCGTACATGGCAAAATAGGTCAGCTTGGCAGGCTCGGGTTCAGGTTCGGGCTCCGGCTCGGGTTGAGGCTCGGGGTCAGGGTCAGGCTCAGGCTGTGGCAATGAGCTGAGATAGTTGTTGTAAATCAAATCCATCAAAAATGTCACGCCGTCCACAAACATACTGTCACTCGCCACCGGATCGCCCGAGTTTATGCGCAACATGGGAGCTATCATATCGCTGTAGTTTACATAAGAGTAATAAAAGTCAAAATGGTCGCAAATCATGCGTATCGGCACAAAAATCGTTCCACTGCGCCGTATTGCAAGCAGGCTGTAAAACTCTCCGTCCAAATCATAGGTCTGTGAGTTTGCAAGGTCAAAGGTTATTCGGCTGTCAAAATTGTAAAACAGCACTTGTTGCATGGTTGTATTATAGTAGGTTCTCAGATCTAAAAGATCTGAAAGTATTTCATAGTCGATATACAGCGTGCCGTCTATCCAAACCGGCATATTTGCATCGGTCATGTCACGTTTGAGCGAGTTTTCCACCGCAACAAAAATAAACGGCGTTTGAGCCTCGGCGGTAAGAATCGGGCACAGCAAAGCAAGCGCCAAAAGGGCGCACAATATGCGTTTTGGGTAAACCTTCTTCAAAAATCTCACCTCGTCATTATTATTCTACCACAAGTGGGCGGCAAAAATCAATATGTCGGTAAAATTGCAAAAGTGCTCACTTTTTGTCTTAGAAGCAGCCTTTTAACCGCCAGTCGCTTTGAAATAACGGCCAGTCGCTATTGTTTTCTGTACAGTAAGGCCAAAAAACCTGCGTGTTTACAATTTATTTACATTTTATTTTAAATTAAGCCTTGCAAAAAAACTCAGATGTGTTATTATAAATAACGGACGTTAGCACTCACAAGTTATGAGTGCTAAATTATAAACAAAGGAGCGGAACAAATATGAAGCTTATACCACTGCAGGACAGAGTTGTCGTCAAGATGATCGAAATGGAAGAGACGACCAAGAGCGGAATTATCCTGACCGGAACGGCCAAGGAAAAACCCCAGGTAGCTGAGGTTATTGCTGTCGGCCCCGGCCTTGAAACAGGCGATAAAAAGAGCAAGATGCTGGTCAAAGTCGGTGACAAGGTCATCACAAACAAATACAGCGGCACAGAGGTCAAAGTTGACGGTGAAGACCTTATCGTCGTAAAGCAGGCCGATATACTGGCTATCGTAGAATAATTGGAGGAACAAAATTATGTCTAAAGAAATACTTTTCGGCGAAGAAGCTCGCCGCAGCCTTGAGCGTGGCGTCAACAAGCTTGCCGACACCGTAAAGGTTACACTTGGCCCCAAGGGCAGAAATGTCGTACTTGACAAAAAATACGGCGCACCCCTTATCACAAACGACGGTGTTACCATCGCACGTGATGTTGAGCTTGATGATATTTTCGAAAACATGGGCGCACAGCTTGTAAAAGAAGTTGCCACCAAGACAAACGATGTCGCAGGTGACGGCACCACCACCGCCACTTTGCTGGCACAGGCATTTGTCCGTGAGGGACTTAAAAATGTCACCGCAGGCGCAAACCCCATGATAGTCAGAAAGGGCATTGCAAAGGCTGTTGAGGCCGCTGTCGCCGAAATTATGGAGAACAGCAAAAAGGTCAACGGTGCAGAGGATATCGCACGTGTTGCAGCCATTTCCTCGGGTGATGAGTTTATCGGCACTCTGATTGCAGAGGCTATGGAAAAGGTCACCTCGGACGGTGTTATCACCGTTGAGGAGTCCAAAACCGCAGAAACATACTCCGAAGTTGTAGAGGGTATGCAGTTTGACCGTGGATACATCACACCTTACATGGTTACCGACACCGAAAAGATGGAAGCTGTCATTGATGACGCTTACATCCTTATCACAGACAAGAAAATCGGCAATATTCAAGAACTGCTCCCCTTGCTTGAGCAAGTGGTTCAGAGCGGTAAAAAGCTTGTTATCATCGCAGAAGATGTCGAGGGTGAGGCACTTTCCACACTTATCGTCAACAAACTGCGCGGAACATTCACCTGCGTTGCAATCAAGGCTCCCGGCTTTGGCGACAGACGCAAGGAAATGCTCAAGGATATCGCTATTTTGACAGACGGTACCGTTATCACCGGCGACCTCGGCTATGAGCTGAAAGATACCACCGTTGAGATGCTCGGCCGTGCAGGTCAAGTAAAGGTCAGCAAGGAAAACACCATCATCGTCGGCGGTGCGGGCGAAAGCGGAGATATCAAAGGTCGCATCAGCGAAATCAAAAATGAGATTTCATTGACCACCTCGGATTTCGACCGTGAAAAACTGCAAGAGCGCCTTGCAAAGCTTTCGGGCGGTGTAGCCGTTATCAAGGTCGGCGCAGCTACCGAAGTTGAGATGAAAGAGAAAAAACTGCGCATTGAAGATGCACTCAACGCTACCCGTGCCGCAGTTGAAGAGGGCATTGTCGCAGGTGGCGGTGTCGCTTATATCAACGCAATTCCGGCCGTCGCCAAGGTTGTTTCCAAGGTTGAGGGCGATGAGAAGACAGGCGTGCGCATTGTCATGAAAGCTCTTGAGGAGCCGGTAAAGCAAATCGCCGCAAATGCCGGCATTGACGGTTCGGTCGTGCTTGAGCGCATCAAAAACTCACGCAAGGTCGGATATGGCTTTGACGCTTACCGTGAGACCTACTGCGATATGATAGGTGCAGGCATTGTCGACCCGACAAAGGTGACCAGAAGCGCTCTGCAAAATGCCGCTTCGATAGCATCTATGGTGCTGACCACCGAATCTGTCGTGGCCGAGAAGAAAGAACCCCTCCCCCCGATGCCCGCAGGCGGCGGCATGGGCGGCATGGACATGTATTAATACCGCAAACTCTAATATTAAAAAGGCAATCGGTTTTCCGATTGCCTTTCATCATGTCAAAAAAGTGTTTTTGGCATGATGAAAACTTAAAAAGCCTACTGCAAATTAATTGCAGTGGCTTTGAAAATCTCGCAAATGCTCGATTAACGGCGTTCCCCGAACGCCGCCGACACCGTGTGTCGGTCAGACAGTCTCAAACCCAAGGGTTTGGAGACAATCTGAAAGGCAATCGGTTTTCCGATTGCCTTTTTTTTCAATGATTTGCATGGCTTGTTAACTATTTAAAATTGCCATAAACTCATCGCCTGTTATGGTTTCTTTTTCTAAAAGATAATTTGAAATTTCATGCAGTTTTTCTTGATTTTCTCTTAAAATTTGCATGGCTTTTTCATATTGCTCTTTGATTATAGCTATAACTTCTTGGTCGATAATTTTTGCTGTTTCCGCTGAACAAGCAAGAGAAGTGTCGCCGCCTAAATACTGACTGTTTACCGTCTCAAGTGCCACCATTCCAAATTTTTCACTCATTCCAAATCTGGTAATCATTGCCCTTGCAATTCTGGTCGCTTGCTCAATATCATTTGATGCGCCTGTTGTAATTGAGCCGAAAATTAATTGCTCGGCTGCACGCCCACCGGTAAAAGTAGCTATTTTGCTCAGCGCTTGCTCCTTGCTCATAAGAAACTTTTCGTCACTGTCCACTTGCATTGTGTATCCCAATGCGCCCGATGTACGAGGAATAATTGTTATTTTATGCACAGGCGCACTGTCACTTTGCAGCGCCGCTACCAGAGCATGCCCTACTTCATGATATGAAACAATCTTCCTTTCCCTCTCCGATACTGCGGCGTTTTTCCTTTGGTATCCCGCAATAACTACCTCGACGCTCTCCTCCAAATCCGATTGCACCACTGCTTTTCTATCGTCTTTTACCGCTCTTAATGCCGCTTCGTTTATAATATTTGCAAGTTCCGCTCCATTTGCGCCTGAAGTTGCCCTCGCAATTTTTTCAAAGTCAATATCATCTGACATTTTGATATTTTTGCCGTGCACCTCCAAAATAGCTTGTCTACCTTTTTGATCGGGAAGCTCAACCGGCACTCGCCTGTCAAATCTGCCCGGTCTTGTAAGCGCTTTGTCAAGAATTTCAGGGCGATTACTTGCCGCAAGCAGTACAACACCTTTTTGTCCGTCAAACCCGTCCATTTCGGTCAAAAGCTGGTTTAATGTTTGCTCACGCTCGTCATTGCTTCCTAAGCCGCTGTCACGCTTTTTGCCTATAGTGTCAATCTCATCGATAAATATTATACATGGTGCTTTTTCGCTCGCCTGCTTAAATAAATCTCTTACTTTTGCAGCACCCATGCCGACAAACATTTCAACAAACTCAGAACCCGATATCGAGAAAAACGGCACTTTTGCTTCGCCTGCGACAGCTTTGGCCAAAAGAGTTTTACCCGTTCCCGGAGGGCCTACCAATAGAACACCTTTGGGAAGATTTGCCCCTATTTCAGCATATTTTTGCGGATTGTTGAGAAAGTCTACAACTTCCGCCAGCGCCTCTTTTGCCTCTTCCTGCCCGGCAACATCTTGAAAAGATTTCCCGGTCGTGGTTTCTGCGTAAATTTTAGCACTTGATTTGCCGAATGACATTGAGTTTCCGCCATTCATGCCCTTCATCATTTTGGACATAATTAATCGCCAGATTAAAGCAAAAATCACTATCATTATGACTGTGCTTATTATATTCATTAAAAAAGAGCTCTCTTTTGGGAACACTTCAATAAACTCTGCGCCCGATTCATAAAGTCTGTCTACAAGATCGCTGTCTTGCATTCTTGTAGTTGAATATACAGTTGTCTCAGGTTTTTCTTCACCCGGAACTGCAGTTTCTATCCCATACATGATGCTTTCGTCCATGACCTGCACAGTGGATATCTTGCCTGCATTTAGGTCATCGAGAAAAACATCGTAAGTCACAGCGGTTACCGAGTTTCTGCCAAACAATAATGATGTTACAAAATTAAACGCTAAGATTATGATCATTGCAACAAGCCAGTAATAAATAAACGGTTTGTTCTTTTTTAGCTTTATCATACTATTTCTCCTATAAATTTTATAATTACTATATAAACAGCAATCTTTCCGAAAGTATCAAAAAGACGCCGAGGGTTGTAAGCACTGTGCCGGTTGCCTTGTTTAAAACCATTGGTTTTGCTTTGTTTGCAAACTTTGCGCCCATTAATGCAAAGATCAGTGTAGATAACATGCAAACTGACAGAACTGTTAAATCCGGAATTATTTGCTGGATTGAAAAGTGGGATATGGCGCCAAACAAAGCTGTAAAGGTCATTATGAACACGCTCGTTCCGACTGCTTTTTTATGCTCGTATCCCAAAACGCTCATCATCAATGCAAGCATCATTATTCCACCGCCTGCGCCGATAAATCCGCAGATAAACCCTATTATTGCACCGCATACAATGGGAAGAACAATTTTTAAAGCGCCCTTAACCGCCTTCTTTTGAGTTGGCGTGCCTGTTTCTTTTTTAAAGAGAAATTGAATCCCCAAAATAAGCGACATATAAACTGCGATATTTCCCATTGCCTCTACCGGAACTAAGCTTGCTATAAATGCTCCAATAAAAGTGAAGCCCAATACGCTAACTAAAAGAACTTTGCTGTTTTTTATGTCTATATTCTTGCTTTTCCCATATGTATAAGCCGATATGGCACTGGCAAACACATCAGATGCAAGAGCAATTCCTATCGCCTCGTAAGGATTCATTCCCAGAAATGTTATAAGCATAGGCGTTATAACCACTGCGGCACTCATTCCGGCAAAGCCTGTGCCGAGTCCTGCTCCCATTCCCGCTAAAATACAAATCAATATTGTTTCCATCATAATCTCCTATATAATTTTTTATAATTAATTTTTCTAAACAACATCTTCTTTTAAGCCGTTGATAAATATCTTTGCCAGTCTCACAACTGCCTCAATTTGCTCCTTTCTCTGTTCTTGGTCAACTCCGTCTTGCAGTAAAAGCGAGGCGCTATTTTGCAGTATGGCTGTAAAGGAAACAATATCAGTTTGCGCAACACCCTTGCCCAACTTCACTTTGCCCAAAACCTGCTCAAATCGTTTAGCATTACTTTCAGACAAGGGCTGCCTTAACTCTGCCAACTGCACTGAAAGATGATTTGGCTTTCTTGCCAATATATAATTGAATAGCGTTCGATATTGAGGATATTGGTCAAAAAACTTTATTCTGACTTTTACATTTTCAGCAATGGCATCAGATTGGGATATCCGATTTGGCAAATTTTCATGCAAATATTTTATATATTCCTCGATACACAACTTCGCACAATATAAGTATAATTCATCTTTGTTTTTAAAATAGTGATATAAAATGCCCTTGGATAAATTTGCTTTTTTCGAGATATCGCTTATTGATGTACCTGCATAACCGTTAGTATTAAACAGCTCTATTGCACTGTCAAGTATATTCAATACAGTTTTGTTGCTTAAATTAACCTCTTTCATTTTCCCCTCCAAAATAAATTTTGACCAACCGTTCAACAAGCGTATTGTAACACATTTGAACGATTGGTCAATGAAATTTTTATGAACAATTTGTGTGTATGCCGTGAAGAAATACTCAAAAGTGTGCCGGCTAACGCAGTTTTTGTTGTCTACACAAAATTACAAATCCTTTTACTGCGCTACTATGCCTTTTTCCACCAAAAACTCAAGCGCTACTTCGCTGTGTGAGCGACCGTTTACCACCACTTCATAATTCATAGCAATCATTTCCTCATCGGAAATCTGCCCCGAGAGCAAGTTGAGCGCCTGCACTAACTCGGGATACTTTTGCGCCGTTTCGGTATTAATAGCGGTCGCCATAGTGTAGCTGGACAGCGCAGATTTATCGTCCTCCAGCACCACCACGCCATGTTCCAGCAGCAGGGCGTCGGTCGAAAACGGTGTCATTACATCGACATTGTCGGTCACCAGTGCATCATACATCAGCGCACCTTGGAACTGCAATATTTCTCCGAACTCAAAATCTCCGTAAACCTCCTCCATGGCGGGCAAACCGTCCGCCCTGTGCGGAAACTCCTGCGAACTTCCGAATTTCAATCCGCTTGACACCCTCTGCAAATCGGATATCGTTTGCAGACCGTATTGTTGTGCCATGTCGGGCATCACCCCTATGCAGTAACGGTTGTTAAAGCCGTACATATCAAGATAGGTCACCCCCGCCTGCTCCATCAGCGCACGGGCATCTTCGGCCACCTGCTCGGGCGAGGTGCCCGGCACAAAGGTCTGCTGGTATATTCCGCCGTAAACCGAGCCGGAATATTCGGGGTAGACGTCAATCTCGCCGTTTTCAATTGCCGAGTAAATTATCTTGGTCGCACCAAGGCCGAAATTGCGCTCCACCTCAAGCTCGGTGTGCTCCTCTATAACATAGGCCAAAATATTCCCGACGATTACCCCCTCTGCCTCCGGTTTTGAGGAAACGATAATCTTTTCACTGCTAAGATCGGCAATATATGCCGCCGTGAAACTGCCTATAACAAGAGCGACCACCGCCGCACCGCTTATCAGCACATTGCGATTTTTGCGTCGTGAGCGAACTATACCCTCTTTGCTAAGGGTCTTGGGATTGTGACTTAGGCTTATCGGCATAACGGCTTTTTCAAGCTTTGATATCAGAAAATCCATAATCAAGGCGAGCAGACAAGCGGGGATTGCACCGGACAACATCAGATATGTATTGCTGGTTTGTATTCCCGAGATTACAAAGTTACCAAGACCGCCTGCGCCGATATATGCGGCGATGGTCATCAGTCCGACAGCGGTTACCGCCGAAATGCGCACGCCCGACATTATAACCGGCATGGCGAGTGGAAGTCGCACTCTGACCAGCACCTGTAGCGGTGTCATGCCTATGCCTGCCGCCGCCTCTAAGGTTTGACGGTTTATATTCACAAGCCCGGTGAATGTGTTTTTCAGTATCGGTAGCAGCGAGTAAAGCACGACCATCAAAATGGCCGGCGGACTGCCTATACCGATTATCGGCACGAGAAGGCCGAGCGCCGCAAGGCTTGGCACCGCCTGCATGATATTTGCAAAGCCGAGCACCGGTTTTTGCGCTTTTTTTATTGTGGAAATGAAAATACCAAGCGGTATTCCCACGCAAATTGCTATGAATATAGCAATAATTGCAAGAGTTATGTGGTCGATTATCAGCGACAGCAGTTCCTCTCGCTTTTCATATACAAACTCAAAAAAACCAATCATTGCTCATCCTCCCATCTGTCCATGTCGATAAATCGGGAGCCGAGCGCCGTTACAAGACTGCTTTTTGTTATAATACCCTTTAGTATATTTTGCTCATCGGTCACGGCGATGGTCATCTTGCCTTTTCCGCTGAACTTTTCAAGCAAGGTGAGCAAATTGTCCTGTGGCAGCGCCTTTTGCTCGATTGCGACCATGACCTGCCCCACGCTCAGCGACAAATCGCCTGCCACCCTTATATGCCTCGGTCTTACCACTCCGAGCAGGTGTTTTTGCTCGTCGGTTACCAAAAGGCTGTCAACATGCTTAAATCGCATCAGCTCGACCGCCTTTACAAGGCTCATTCGCTCGTTCACCGTTATGGGATTTGTTATCATTATATCCTTTGCCTTTATCAGCTCAGGGCTCGACCATATGCGGTTTGCACCGACAAACCCTTCGACAAATTTATCGGCCGGCCTCTTTAAAATCTCCTCCGGCGTGGCATACTGCACGATTTTACCGTCGTTCATTATGCATATTCTGTCGGCAAGTTTTATCGCCTCGTCCATATCGTGGGTGACAAATAAAATTGTCTTATGTAGCTTTGCCTGTAGCTGTATCAGCTCGTCTTGAAGCTGTTCCCTCGACACAGGGTCAAGTGCCGAAAATGGTTCATCCATCAAAATAACTTCGGGGTCCATGGCAAAGGAACGTGCCACCCCTATTCTCTGAAGTTGCCCGCCTGAAAGCTGTGGAGGGTAACGCCACAGAAAGTCACTTGGCTCAAGGCCGATAAGGCGCATAAGTTCAAGAGTTCTGCTCTCTATTTTCTCTTTGGGCAGTTTTACAAGCCTTGGTATGATTTCAATATTTTCCTTTATTGTCATGTGCGGAAAAAGTCCGGTCTGCTGAATTACATATCCCATGCGGCGACGCAAGGAAATCAGATCGGCCTGTTTTACGCTTTCCTCGCCTACAAAAATCTCACCGGAGGTGATTTTTTCAAGGCCGTTTATCATCTTCAGCGTAGTGGTTTTTCCGCAACCGGACGGGCCGATGATTGCCACCAGCTCACCCTTGTTTACCGTCATGGAAATGCCGTCCACCACCGTGTTGTTGCGAAATGCCTTTGTTACATTGTCCAGTCTAATCAAATTACTGCTCCTTTCCACTTTTTTCTATTATAATGCCTGCTGAATAAAGCAAAAATGCCCGGTCATTAAAATTTTAATGGTGTTTTTGCTTTGCTCAATTGCAAGGTTTTTGTTTTGCAAGGCAAAACCCTTGCAATATTGATTTTGGGCGTGTACCCCAAAATCAAAGCAGGCAGTATTCAATGTATCGAAGTGGCAAATCATATTTGTTTTGCCACCAAATCGGCCATTAAATGGCTGATTTGCAAATGGAACTCGCAAGTTGCATTTGTTCAATTACCATTATTATACTATATTTATTAATAAAATGCTAATTTTATATGTAAATTTTTTTGCATTTTAAAAAATATACCGCAAAAAGCAGTATATTTTTCAAAATAATGTATATTATTCGTTTTTTTCGAGCTATTTCGAGCGACATTTGCTTAGGGTG
>CAYJAS010000053.1:0-11893 GCA_964367895.1 uncultured Oscillospiraceae bacterium
TACCCTTTCAGTAGAATAGCTCCGAGGCGCTCGCTTGTTTGCACTCCGTCTTTAAGGGCTACCTTTCCGCCCATGATAACTGTGTTGATTCCCTCCGGCTTTTGGAAGGGATTTTCATATGTAGCACGGTCGGTCACTTTTTCAAAGTCAAAGATGGTTATGTCTGCAACCATGCCTTTGCGCAAATATCCACGATCTTTAATGCCGATTATGTCGGCGCTGATGCCGGAAACCTTGCGCACTGCTTGCTCAAGAGTGCAAATGCTGCGCTCACGCACAAGGCGCAAAAACTTGGGAAATGTTCCGAAATTGCGCGGATGAGGCTTTCCGTTATTCAGCGAAGGATCAAAAGGCAAAGCAGACCCGTCGCTTGCAACGGCAAAGCTGTTCTGGCTAAGCATGAAGTCGACATCGTCCTCTGTCATGGCAAAGCTGATGCAAGTCGCCTTGGTCTTTGTGGCGATAGCGACACGGATAATGGCCTCCGCAGGGGTAATGCCCCAAAGCTCGCTCAGCTCACCTATGCCTTTTCCGTCGGCTTCGGGCATCATTCCGTGGGTTGATACGACAACCAGGCGATTTCCCTCTTCGGCTGTGGGGAAAGACTCATTTAAAAAGTCGTAAATTTCACTGTATCTGTCACTCTCCAGTGCATCAAGCGCAAATTGTTTGCCTCCGTTTATCGACCATTTCGGGAAGGAGTTTGTAATGCCTGACGATGCCGCAGTGTACGGGTAAACGTCAGCGGTTATCGGAACACCTCTGCGCCGTGCCTTGTAGACATGCTCGGCAAATGCCGGTGCCATGCCCCAACTGCTCTTACTACTCGCCTTAAAATGGGCAATATGCACACGTGCGCCCGAACGCTCATATATCTCGCACATCTCATCTATAGATTTAGGAGTGTCATGGTTTTGATGACGCATATGTGAGGTTACGATGCCGTCTTTAGCGGCAACTTCCTTTGAAATCTCCGACAGTTCGCTCACATCTGCAGAGATACCGGGGGTGTATCCAAGTCCGAGCGACATTCCCCAAGCGCCGGTCTCCATATCGGCACGAACGAGCGTGCGCATTTGAGCAAGTTCGGCATCGGTAGCTTTACGGTTTTCATATGCCATTACACCGCAACGCAGTGCACCATGCCCGACAAGCGGCAGCAAATTGGTGCTCATTTTCATGCCGTTTGTCTGCACCTTTTCTACAAACTCCGAAAGGGAGCAACTTGCCAAATGCGAGTTCTTACCGCCGACAAAGGCGAGCACCCTATCGTAATTTTCCGGTGGGCAGGGATGCACCGAGCTGCCGCACTGTCCCATAAGCTCTGTTGTCACCCCTTGGTATAGCTTGGACTCAGACCTTTCGTCAAGCGCAAAAGTGATGTCTGAGTGGGAGTGTACATCTATAAAGCCGGGCGCAACTATCATACCTTGCGCATCAATCACTTGGGCAGCTGATTGCTGCGACAAATCTGCCTCGATAGCAGTTATAACGCCATCTTTGACTCCGATGTCAGCTTTGTAGCGTTGTCCTCCGCTACCGTCAATCACAGTTCCGTTTTTAATAAGTAAATCAAACATAATTATTCTCCTTTAACTGCGCCAAACGGCAGTTCGTTTGGTGTTGCGACACGCGAAAGAACAGTTTCTGCAAAAGTGTAATGCATTGGCGGCATATTGCTTATTAAAATATCCTCCGGAGCAAGCAGTGGTTCGCCGTCAAGGGTTGCATAAGCTTGCCCCTTTTTAACTACATCGCCTGCCTTGCAATTTGGTCTGAAAAGTCCATCGTGCGGAATTTTCAGGGTGACATCGAAGCAACTGTAAAAGCGCACCTCTTGGTTGATGCCTGCTTGCCCTTCAATTACGCCGATATACTTCAAATAGTTGATGATTTTGCATGCGATATCCTCTGCCGCCTGTTCATTTATAACTCCACCGGGCTGTCCGCCGGGAAGCTCGACGAGCAATCCGTATTGCTCTCTGCGTTCATAGCTCTCAATATACAGCTGTCCCCTCGTGCCCATGGTGTGCAGTACCGTGTCAACCCCGAGAGCACGGCAAAGCTCGTGCGCACGCTCGTGCTTTGAATACCAACTCATGGTGTAAGTGTAGCTGTAAAGTCCGGCGCAGTGCAGGTCAAGCACATAATCCTCATTTTCAGTTTTACTCCAAATATGTGCGGCAAGCTGTTCACTGTAGCTTCCCTCACAACTTCCGGGAAAGGTTCGGTTTAAATCGAGATCGTCCTGCGGTGCCGCTCTGCGCTTTGCCCTTGTCGCTTGCTCATTGCAAAACGGATAAATATTTACCGTCCCAAGCAGTTTTTCCGACTTTAGCTTTTCCCACACGAGCATTGCCGCATGTGTTCCGGTTTGCTCATCGCCGTGGATACCTGCCGTTATCGCTATCGACGGGTGCGGTGCCGCGGAAATCCTTAGCTCCTTTAGATTAAAATCGTGCTTCTTCTTTGACATATATAATCCCCCTATTTATTATTGACACTTTATTTTTTTATTTCATCTCCAAGATCCACAGTTCCGGAGTATTGAAAATTGAGGTCACTTAGTTGTTTTCTGCGGCTTTGGTAATTTATATAATGTTCGATATCGTCTATGACAAGCAATGACAGCATAAGGTTGCACATCGCCAAAGCGGCAGTTAAAGAGTTGTAGAATATGGGGTGACTGCTGTCGCAAATAAGAGATGCCGTACTGCACTGTGCAATCGGTGAGTCGAGCGAGTCGGTAATCGCCAGCACGTCTCTGCCACATTTGGTGAGGTGTGCTGCAAGCGAAATGGAAGGTGGAGAGTATTTTGGGAAGGCGATAAAAATAAAGCAGTCGGTTTCTTTGCTCGCCAGCACATAGCTCTCGGTTAAAATGGTATTTCTGAAGTCAACCAGATTTACATCATATCCGAGCTGCAAAAGGCGAAGCCGTAAAAAAGAACCAACCACTTCAGATAAATTATGACAAGCGATATGTATACGTGTCGCTTTTTTTATGCTGTTTGTAAACTTTAAAAGATTATCAATGCTTACGCTTGATAGCGTGCCCTGAATAGCGGAAAGTTCATGATCGACAATTTTTTTAACATTTTCCTCACTGATATCAAGCTTACTTGAAGAGAGAGCAATTTTTTCTTTCCTAATATCAAAATTGCTCAAGTTTTTTCGCAGCCTAAGCGAAAGATGATTTTTAAACTCCAAATAGCCGGTATACCCAAGCTTTGAGCAAAAGCGCAGAATTGTAGCCTCAGTTACTTTAACAACCTCTGCCGTTTCTTTGAGCGACATAAAGCAAGCTTGCTCTGCAAAGTTCAGAAAATAATCTGCAATCCTCTTCTGTGTGGAGCTCATTTTATCATAAAGCTGATTGATATGAGCAAAAATATCAATGGAAGTGTCCATACCGTGCCTCCGAATAATTATTGAATACTAAACAGGTTCATTTTTTCATGCTGTGAAATGAAAAAGCAGTGAATACTGCTATTACACAGAAAGAATACCAATAAAACAATAAAAAAACAAGCAAATATACGCATACAATGCAAAAAATAGCAGTGTATACTATTATTTTGCCGCAAATATGTGAAATTTGCCGAATAGATTTTTATTGATTTTCTTGTATGTTTGAAGTAAACTAAGAGCAATTCGAAAAAACTTCACAAAAAGTTCGGCAAAAATTTTACTTTTAGCTTCCCCATATCTTTGTTTTTTTCTGCATGAAAGCAGATTAAATAAAAAATACGCACAAAGTGCGAAATCTGGAGGAAAGAAATGAAAAGAACGCTTACACTTATGCTGGCAATGGTTATGATTTTTTCACTGTTTGCAGCATGTGCCCCGGCAGAGGAAGGCACAGACACACCGCCGGTAGAGGGCGGCACAGACACACCGAACTCGGGCGACTCCACTGTCCCCGACGCTGAAGGCGTAACCTACAAAGAGGATATCATCGTGGGTATTTCCGGGCACATTACAACAATTGACCCCCAAGAGCAAAGTAATACTCATCACAACTATTTCTACAGAATGACTTTTGACACACCGCTTGACTTTAACAATGAGACTCTTGAGCTGGAGCCCAACATTGTTACAGAGTGGAGCACTGAAGATGCAATTACATACAACTTCAAACTTCGTGATGATGTTCTTTTCCACAATGGTGAAAAGCTAACAGCAAATGATGTAAAGTTCAGCTATACTCGTGGATTAGATACCGGTTCTTCAATTACACTTTGCAAACTGATGGAAGAAGTCAATGTTATCTCTGATTATGAGTTTGAAATCAAACTTTTCTCGGCAAATGTTGACTTCCCCTACATGCTGACACTTCCGACCGCTTCAATCATCTCTGAGGCTGCTGTCACCGCAGATCCTGTTGAAGGTGTTGGAATCGGCTCCGGCCCGTGGATGCTTGACTCTTATGAGTTTGGCGACTACCTTACCATGAAGCGCAACGACAATTTCTGGGGCGAACAAACCGAAACCCAAACTGTCACACTTCGCTACATGCCCGAAGCTTCTTCGCGCCTTATCGCTCTTGAAACCGGCGAAATTGACGCAAGCCAAGATCCCACAGCACTTGACCTGAGCCATATCCGTAACAATGAGAATCTCGAGCTTCAGCAATATGTCGGAACCAGCATCAACTACTTTGCATTTAACACCAAAGCTGCTCCGTTTGACGACCAAAACCTCAGACTTGCAATAGCTTATGCTATCAATATCCCCGAGATCATTGATGTTATCAAAATGGGCGAAGCTACCCAGTGCTTGTCGCTTTGGGGCTGGAACCAGTTTGGATACAACGGCGGAGTTACCCCCTATGAGCACGATGCAACAAAGGCTGCTGAGTACCTTGCAGAAGCAGGCTATTCGGTAGACAATCCTTTCACATTTGAAGTTTCGATAAACGCAGGTGAGCGTAAATCTATCGCTGAACTGATCCAAGCACAACTCAAGCCGCTGGGCATCAACATGGAGCTCAACGAGATGGATTCAGCTGCACTTAGCAGCACTACAACTGCAGGCGAGCACGAAGGCATGATCTACGGTTGCGGTATGAACGTATTCGGCGATGATAGCCGCCGCCTTATCGTTCCCGGCACAGGCGTTAACAAATCGCACTATGACAACGAACGCGTAAACGAGCTTATGGATCTTGCTGTTGCAGAGCTTGACGAGGCAAAACGCCTTGAGTACTACGAAGAAGTTCAACAAATCACATTTGAAACCGCTGCATATGTTCCCATGTTCTTTGCAAACGGCTTCTACGGTGTGGCAAAGGGTGTAAACGGTATCGATTACTACCCGACTTCCCACCACGACATGTCCAACATCTACAGAATAATGGACTAATTCGCATTCTCTACACCTCTTTTATTGCAAGCGTTTGAATAAACTCTTGAAAGAGGGCTAAAACTTTCGCTTGCGAGGTCGATTTAAACACGGAATGCCTAACACTTCCGTGTTTATCGACCTCATTTTACAATTTCTTATCTTTAGGAGGAACTTATGTATAAGTATGTGATTAAACGTCTTTTGCTGATTATACCTGTTCTTATATGCGTTTCTTTCCTTGTTTATTTTATCCTCGATCTCGCCCCGGGCGATATCGTGGATGTAATTGCACCGGAAGATGCAACTCCGGAACAGAGGGAGCAAATGCGTGAAGATCTTGGACTAAATCGCAATATTTTTGTGCGTTACTTTGATTACATGACCGACTTGCTACAAGGCGACCTTGGCATCTCTTATGTAACAAACAGATCAGTTTGGGATACTTTCATGGAAAAAGCACCAAACACGCTAATCCTTGGCTTCGCATCAATAATAGTATCAATCAGTCTTTCAATTCCTCTCGGAATTTACTCTGCAAAACATCAGGGAACATGGAAGGACAACCTCAGCACAGTGCTTGCACTATGTGGTCTTTCAATGCCTAACTTCTGGCTTGGACTTCTTTTGATGATTGTCTTCTCGCTCAATCTCGGCTGGTTGCCTTCCGGCGGATCGGGTACCTTTTTGCACCTGATTTTGCCGGCTATTACCATCGGAACAGGTATGATGGCAACACTGACAAGAACTACCCGTTCTTCAATGCTTGATGTTATCCGTCAAGACTATCTGCGCACCGCTCGTGCAAAGGGCGTTACCGAGAAAAAGGTCATCAACAAACACGCCCTTCGCAATGCACTTATTCCGATAATTACAATCATCGGTACACAGCTCGGCACAGTGCTTGCCGGTGCGGTTTTGACCGAAACGGTTTTCTCATGGCCCGGCGTTGGAAGGCTTATCGTTGACTCAATAAACTCTCGCGATACCTTGATGACAACCGGCTCTATAATATTGACCACTATGTTTCTCAGTTTTGTGCTTTTGCTTGTCGACCTGCTCTACGGAGTGGCCGACCCCAGAATAAGAGCACAGTACGCTTCAAGTAAAAAGGGAGGGGGCAAGAAAAATGGCAAAGCAGCGAAACCGGCTTGATGAAAACGGCGAAATAAAGCGCCGTAGCCAATGGGGAGAAGTTTGGCATCGCCTTAAAAAGAATAAAGGCGCGATGGCCGGACTGGCTGTCGTAACCATATTGGTTATTTTAGCCCTTACTTCCGGACTTTTCCTCGACTATGAAACCGATGTTATCGGTATGAATACACCTGAGCGTTTTCAAACCCCAAGCTTTAAGCATCCCATGGGCACAGACGAGTTTGGACGCGATATCCTTTCACGCATTATCTATGGCTCAAGATACTCACTGTCGGTCGGCGTCGTCGCCGTTGCGATAGCTCTTGTTGCCGGTGTCTTCCTTGGCGCTATAGCCGGTTATCTTGGTGGATTTGTCGAAGAAATCATCATGCGTGGCACCGATATTTTCAGTGCCATACCAAGTATGCTAATGGCTATTGTTATAGTTGCGGCAATGGGACAGAGTATGCTCAACCTGATGATAGCCATAGGACTTACAAGTATTCCGCAATTTGTGCGTATTACCCGTGCCGCCGTTCTTACAGTAAAAACACAGGAGTATGTCGAGTCGGCACGCGCTATTGGCTTGCGCACCCACAAGATAATATTCTCGCACATTCTACCCAACTGTCTGTCGCCGATTATCGTGCAAACAACGCTGCGTGTCGCTTCGGCTATTATTTCAGCTTCCAGCCTTAGCTTTTTGGGACTTGGAATACCGGCGCCCGACCCGGAGTGGGGCTCTATGCTGTCTTCAGGAAGAGGATTTATCCGTGATTATCCACACATGACTTTGTTCCCCGGGCTTGCTATTATGATTACCGTGCTTTCGCTTAACCTTTTGGGTGACGGCCTACGTGATGCACTTGACCCGCGCCTGAAAGATTAGGAGGTATAAAATGAACGAACACAAAAATGAAGATTATATCCTCGAAATTGACGATTTGACCGTTTACTACGAGCTTGAAGAGGAAACAGTCAAAGCGGTTAATAATCTGAGCCTTAAACTCAAAAAAGGCGAAACCATCGGCCTTGTCGGAGAAACCGGCGCAGGAAAAACCACAGCAGCACTTGCACTTTTGCGCCTAATTCCCAATCCTCCCGGCGTAATTAAAGGCGGAAATATAAAGGTTTGCGGACATGATATGTTCTCTCTGACCTCAAAGGAGCTTGAAAAAATACGCGGAAAAGACATCTCGATGATTTTCCAAGACCCGATGACAAGCTTAAATCCGGTTTTCAGAGTTGCCGACCAAATTGCCGAGAGTCTTGAGATACATGAAGATCTATCAAAAAACGACGCTTATGAAAAAGCGCTGACCATTCTTGAAATGGTCGGAATCCCGAGCAGTCGTGGCAATGACTATCCGCACCAATTTTCGGGCGGTATGAAACAGCGTGTTGTCATAGCAATTGCACTTGCATGTTCACCGCAGCTACTTATTGCCGACGAACCGACCACAGCACTTGACGTTACAATACAAGCGCAAGTTCTGGACATGATGAGAGAGCTGAAAAACAAACAAAAAACCTCTATGATCATGATAACCCACGACCTTGGTATCGTTGCCGAAACCTGTGAAACGGTTGCAGTCATGTATGCCGGACGCATTGTTGAATACGGAACTCTTGACGATGTGTTTAATTACACAATGCACCCTTACACAGAGGGACTTTTCAACTCACTTCCCAACATCAACGACAGAAAGTCAGAGCTAAAGCCAATCAAAGGACTGATGCCCGACCCCACCAATTTGCCGGAGGGTTGCGCTTTTGCTCCGCGCTGTGAATATGCCACCGAGGAGTGCAAAAAAACTCTGCCGACGCTCGACAATTTCACCGAAACACATAAAACTGCTTGTGTAAGATACAGTGACCCAAGCTTCCACATTGCAAGGGGGAAAAAGCATGGCTGATAAAATTATTGAGGTAAAAAACCTAACCAAATATTTTAAAACCCCAAAAGGAATGCTTCATGCGGTTGACGGTGTCAACTTCAGCATTGAAAAGGGAAAAACTCTCGGTATAGTCGGCGAATCGGGATGCGGAAAGTCAACTACCGGAAGATGCCTACTTAGGCTTATCGAGCCGACAGCAGGTGAAGTGCTGTTTGAAGGCAAGGACATTACAAAGTACAATGCCGCACAGATGCGCAAAATGCGCTCTGAGATGCAGATTATCTTCCAAGACCCGTTTTCATCACTTGACCCGAGAAAAACGGTCAGCCAGACAATAGCCGAGCCGATGTATGTACATAAAACCGTTCCCAAGGCTGAAATAAACAAGCGAGTTGCACAGCTTATGGAAACAGTTGGACTTGCAAACAGGCTTGTAAATGCATATCCGCATGAGCTTGACGGTGGACGCCGTCAGCGTATCGGTGTTGCACGTGCATTGTCTGTAAATCCAAAATTTATTGTATGTGATGAGCCGGTTTCGGCGCTTGACGTTTCCATTCAAGCACAAGTTCTTAACCTGCTAAAATCACTTCAGTCGGAGCTTGGACTGACCTATGTCTTTATCACTCATGACCTTTCGGTTGTCAACCACTTCTCCGATGATATTGCAGTTATGTACCTCGGATTAATGGTTGAAAAAGCGCCTGCTGAAACCCTTTTTAGCCGCCCGACGCACCCGTATACAGAGGCACTTTTGTCGGCAATTCCCATTCCGGAAGTTGGTGGCGAGAGAAAAGAGCGCATCTTGCTCAAAGGCGAGATTACCTCACCGGTCAATCTGCCCGACGAGTGCAGGTTTGTTAGGCGTTGCCCTTATGCGACAGAGGAATGCTATAACGGCAATCCGTCGCTTGAAGAAATCGCACCCGGTCATTTTGTCGCTTGTAAAAAGGCAAAGCAATTTTACAATAGATAATGCTAACCAAACTATGCGAGAAGCGACCGACGCTGCCTCTCGCATAGTTTATTATTTTTAATGGAGGAAACCCCATGTTTGTACTGAAAAATGCCGAGGTATACGCACCTGCCTATCTCGGCAAAAAAGATATTTTAATTGTCGGGCAGCGTATAGAGCGTATTTCTGACTGTATCGATGGATATAACGATTGCCCCGACTGCACAGTGCTCGATTTTACCGGCAAAAAAGTAACTCCGGCTTATATCGATCTGCATGTGCATATCACAGGTGGCGGCGGAGAGCAAGGCCCTGCCTCACGTGTGCCCGAGGCTTCACTGAGCACTCTCATCGAAAGCGGTATTTCAACCGTTGTCGGCCTGCTGGGCACAGACGGCATAACACGCAGTATCGAAAATCTGCTTGCTAAAGCTAAAGCACTCAATGACGAGGGCATCACTTGCTATGCACTGACCGGCTCTTATGCTTACCCCTCCCCTACCCTTACCGGCTCCATCGAAAAAGACATTGTATTTATAAATGAAATTGTCGGAGTGAAACTTGCAATCGCAGATCACAGAAGCTCCAACCCAACCGTTGAACAGCTGATTGAAGTCGCAACTCAGGCACGCCGCGCCGCACTGCTTTCCGGCGGAGCGGGCTTTGTAACGCTACACATGGGAGCAGGCAAACAAGGGCTGGAGGGTGTTTTTGCGGCACTTGAGCAGTCAGATTTACCGGTTAAGACCTTTTTCCCAACCCATGTTGCACTGAGAAATCAAAAACTGCTCGATGAAACGGTAGCTTTTGCAAAAATGGGCGGCATGGTCGATGTCACTGCACATTTCGACGATGAAGGCAACAGCAAAGTGCTTGAAAAGATTACCTACTATATGTCACAAGGCGCACCGCTTGAAAATATGACTCTTTCGAGCGATGCCTATGGTAGCCAGCCTAAATTCAACGATAACGGTGTGTGTATCGGGCTTTCATATGCACACCCCGGAAGCCTACACAATTTTGTAAAGCTTGCAGTAAACAGCAATGCCTTGTCGCTTGAGCAGGCACTGTCGCTATTGACCGAAAATCCTGCTAAAATAATTGAAAAAAGTGGGCAAAAGGGCTGTGTTGCCGTCGGTGCCGATGCCGACCTGCTGATTGTTGACCAAAATCTAAATATTACTGACATGTTTGCCCTTGGCAAAATTGCCGTCAAAGACGGTGAAACTATGTTAAAAGGAAGATTTGAGGACTAAATTGTACTGAAAGGTAGTGATTAAATGAAAGTGACCATTTGCGATTATATTGATACTATAAAACCCGAGTTGATCGCTCTTTCACATGAAATCCACAGCAATCCCGAGCTTGGCAGGCAGGAGTTTTTAGCGCAAGCTGCAATATGCAACCTGCTCGAGAGCAAGGGGTTTCAAACGACAAAAGGGCTTGGAAGCATGGAAACGGCTTTCATAGCACAAAAGGACAGCGGAAAACCCGGGCCTAATATCGCTTTTTTTGCGGAATATGACGCACTGGCAGGCCTTGGACATGCCTGTGGCCACAATGTTATAGCGGCTTGTTCGGTTGGCGCATTTTTGGCTACCGCACCGCTTATAGAGCAATTTTGCGGAAAAGTGACAATAATCGGCACCCCTGCCGAGGAAACCTTCGGCGGTAAGGTGACCATGCTCAACGAAGGAGCTTTTGACGGGGTAGATTTTGCGCTGATGATACACCCAAGTTCAGGCAAATCACTAATAAACAGAGGTGGACGAGCAGCGACAAGCATAGAGTTTATGTTTACAGGAAAATCTGCCCACTCATCAAAACCGTCGAGTGGCGTTAACGCACTGACCGCGGTAATAAACATGTTCAATTCTATAGATGCCCTTCGCCCGACGCTTGAGTTTCAAGACAATATAAATGGGGTTATTACAAACGGTGGAAATGCGCCAAATGTCATTCCCGGCGTGGCATCTTGCAAGTTTTCAATGCGTGCCGAAACATTGCATCGCCTTAAAGAACTCACCGAAATTGTCAAAAGGGCGGCGCAAAATGCCTCTTCACTTGTCTGCACCCAGCTTGAAATCAGCGAAGGCAATCTCTATGCAGAACGCTATCCTAATTTGCCGATGTGTGAGGCGTTTAAAGCCAATATGGAAACTCTCGGCGAGCATATGGAATACCCCGAACCGGGAATGCTTTACGGTTCGTCAGACATAGGCAATGTATCGATAAAAATACCGGCAATTCATGACTATTTGCAGATTGCACCCGAGGGAGTAAATGCGCATGCGAAGGAATTTGCCGATTGTTCTGCGTCCGAGCGGGCCGATGAAATTTGCATCAAAGGTGCAAAGGGTCTTGCGATGACCGCTTTGGATATCCTCAGCAGTGAACAGTTTAGGGAACAAATTGTTAGCTATCACGCAAGCCAAGTTCCGGATTTTTATAAAAACAAATAAAAATGCGCAAATAGGCAACCAAAAAGAAATACACACCCGAGGGTGTGTATTTCTTTTTGGTTGCGGAGGCAGTAGGCAAGCCTACGACCTTCGGGTTATGA
>CAYJAS010000054.1:0-8490 GCA_964367895.1 uncultured Oscillospiraceae bacterium
GTAATTATATCAAAAATATATCGCGGTAACAAGTGAAAATATTTTTGGTTGCATAGGGTGGCACCCTAAAATGCAAAATCGGGCTGTGAAACCTCACAACCCGATTTATTTTTTAATTTTATTTTATATGATATTCAACAATATCAAGATCTTTCTCTTCGCTTAAATATTGCACATATCGATTTACGGCAATACCCCCGAGGCGCTCGGGAATTCTAATGCTGGCCGGGTTGCGCACATCTACAGGGTAGACCAAATGCTCAAGTTTTTCGCCCAAATGCCCCCGTGCAAAATCTGCCGCCGCCGTCACCGCTTCAAGCCCATATCCATGGCCGTGAGCACATTTTTTTATCCAAATGCCAAGTTCGGGGCATGTGGTATTTAGCTTATGTGCGCCGACACATCCCAAAAACTCACCGTGGGTTTTGTCGGTAATTGCCCAAGCGACCTCTTTGCCCTCTTTACGAGCTTTTATTGTACCGTTTATAAAATCCATTGTATCTTCAATCACCACCGGAGGACTTGGTATCATATACTTTGTCACCTCAGCGGTAAAACTCACAAAAATATCTTGCGCAAATCGCTCGCACATGGGCAGAAGTCTAAGTCTTGCCGTTTCCAAAATGCAGTTTTCAAGGCTCATCTATATAGTATCCTCCCTTTTCATATCTCGTGTGATAAGCTCACGCACCTTATCTTTAACCGGTGCACCGCTGAAAAGCACCTCGTATACAGCATCGCAAATAGGCAAGCTGAGACCGCTGTTTTTTGCAAGGGTGTGCACCGCACGGGCGGCAAATTGCCCCTCTACCACAGCGCCTACCTTTTCAATAGCTTGCTCAGCCGGCATTCCCTGGCCTATCATTACACCGGCTCTGCGATTTCTCGAATGGCGAGAAATACAGGTGACTATAAGGTCGCCAATGCCCGAAAGACCTGCAAATGTTTCGGCACGACCACCGAGAAAAACCCCCAGCCGTGACATTTCGGTAATTCCACGTGTCATCAAGGTGGCGATGGTGTTGTCGCCGTATCCGGCGCCGTCACAAATGCCGACGGCGATAGCCATGATATTCTTCATCGCTCCGCCCAGCTCTGCGCTTACAATGTCGGTGGAGGTATAAATGCGAAAATAATCGGTCATAAAACTGCGCTGTACAAACTCTGCCGCCTCAATGTCAGCACTTGCCGCCACGACAGCGGTCGGAACCTGCCGTGCTACCTCCTCGGCATGAGAGGGTCCTGTCAGCGCAACGACCGGATTGTCTGCACCAAGTTCACCTTCTATAGTGTCGCTGAGCAGGCAATATCCATTGTCTGCGTCAAAACCCTTTGACAGCAGCACTATCGGTGTTCCCTTTTGCAGATATCTGCGTGCCGCTTTTGCGGTCTGCCAAACGGCAAAGGAGGGCACCGCCATAACGACGATTTGAGCGCCCGACAGGCAACTAATGTCAGAGGTCAGTTCTATACCTTGCTCAATAAGCACATCCGGAAGTCTCGGACTACAACGCTGCTCTTTAAGCATTTGACTTTCCTCGGCAGTGTGTGACCAAATGGCTATATCATGACCGTTTTTATACAGCAGATTTGCAATGGCAATGCCCCAGCTTCCGCTACCTAAAACTGATATTTTCATTTGCTCGCCCCCCGATTTTGAAGTTTTCGTTTTAAGTATCTTGATACTTTCATGCTTCTGATAATTTTTATTATGTTCTTACGGTGCAGGAAAATTACAAATGCGGCAACAAGTGTGTAAAATATATAATAGACAGCACCGGGCGCACCGTAAACAATGAGTGACAACGGCAGTGCGGCGGCCGCCGCAATAGAGCCGACGGCGACAACCTTATAAATAAGCAAAAATATGACAAAAACGGCAATTACCGTGACAAACACACGCCAATCGTAAAACAGCACGGCCATAGCACCGCAAATAATGCCCTTGCCCCCTCTAAAGCCGAAAAAGCAGGGGTATGCATGGCCAAGCAGTAGCGCAAGGGTCGCCGGTATAACTCCGATTTGCCCAAGCAAAAGGTCGGCTATAACCATAGCACCCACCGATTTGAGCACATCGATAAGGCTGACAAAAATTGCCGCCTTTTTTCCAAGTATTCTAAGCGTGTTTGTCATACCGGCATTGCCACTGCCTTTTGTCCTTATATCCATCTTGAAAAACAACTTGGATATAACAAGTGCACCGCTGAGTGAGCCGAGCAAATATGCCGATATTATGACAATCGACCAGTTTATTATAATTTCGGTCATTTGGTTAACCCTCCGTTTTTTCTACTGCTCGCCCCGCTGACGCACCACCATCTTTATCGGCGTGCCTTTGAGCGGGTAAACATCTCTTATCCTGTTTTCAAGATATCGCAGATAGGAAAAGTGGAAGAGCCTCGCATCGTTGCAAAAGCAGACAAAGGTCGGCGGTGCTACCGAAGGTTGCGTCATATAGAACACCTTTAGCCTGCGTCCCTTGTCGGTCGGCGGTTGTACCCTCGCCGTCGCATCGGCAAGTATTGCGTTCAGATTGCCCGTTGTTATGCGCAAATGTGACGCCGCATATACACTTTTAATATTCTCAAACAAGTTTTCTACACGCTGTCCTGTCATTGCCGAGATGAACATAACCGGAGCATAGTCCATATAAGCAAGCTGGGTGCGCACCTTTTTTTCATATTCTGCTTGTGTGCCGGTCTCTTTTTCTATCAAATCCCATTTGTTGATGACGATAATTGCCGCTTTACCGCTGTCGTGAGCATATCCTGCAATTTTTGTGTCCTGATCGGTGACACCGTCCTCGGCATCGATCATGATAAGGCACACATCACTGCGCTCAATCGCCATTCGTGCACGCATGACCGAAAAACGCTCGATGGCAAGGTCAACCTTGCTCTTTCTGCGTATTCCGGCTGTGTCAATGAAGGTAAAACTGTCATCGCCTCTTGTTATAATGCTGTCAATTGAATCTCGGGTGGTGCCGGGCACATCGCTGACGATAACTCGCTCTTCCCCGGTCACACGGTTAACAAGTGAGCTTTTGCCTGCATTGGGCTTTCCGATTATTGCCACCTTAATGGTATCATCGTCCGAGTCTTGGTCGCCATCTGCGTCGGGGAAATGCTCAAAGCAAGCGTCGAGCAAATCGCCGGTGCCGTTTCCGTGCAGTGCCGAAATGGGCATCGGGTCACCAAGCCCAAGTCCGTAAAACTCATAAAGCTCTGCAGGTGCCGGTCCCGGCTTGTCAACCTTGTTGACCGCTACAATGACCGGCCGTCCCGAACGTTTGAGTAAGGTTGACACATCTTCATCGGCCGCCGTCATTCCTGTGTGCACATCTGTCACCAAAATTACTACGTCTGCATGGTCTATCGCTATAAAGGCTTGCTCACGCATAAATTTCAAAATTTCATCATCTGTGCGTGGCTCTATTCCGCCTGTATCAATCAAATCAAAAGCACGCCCACGCCATTCGGCCTGAGCATATATTCTATCACGTGTGACACCGGGGGTGTCCTCCACTATCGATTTTCGCTTTTCGCACAATCTGTTAAAAAGCTGTGATTTTCCGACATTTGGCCTCCCGACCACGGCTATAACCGGTTTTTTCAATGTGAACTCCCTCCCATAACGGCGTCTAAAAAGGCAAAACCGTCATTTTCAACGGAAGTTACCTGTACATCAAGTGTCTCGCTCAGCTGTTTGAGCGTGACATCGTCTAAAAAAACATTTTCTCTGTGCCTCAGCATAACCGAAGGCAGTAGCAATCTATTTGCGCTGATTTTCCCCTTGAGCTGTGCGGCGATATCTCCACCGGTCACAAGTCCCGAAACGTCGACCGTGCGCCCGAAAAAGTCGTTGTCTATGCCATATACCGTGCAGTCAAAATCGCCGCACTTCTGCTTTATTTTATCTATCATCTCGGCTATAAACTCTTGTGCCGCCCGTCCGCAAGCTATCGCAAGCGGAGCAGGCTGGGCGCTCGGCTCAAAATCGAGTAATGCCGCAGTCAGCTCACTGCTGAGTAGTGACATAAGCCCTACCCCATTTTCAAGCTGAGGATAGTCGCCGTAATACTCGGCCTGCGGCATGGGTTTTTTTGCCAGCAGGTAAAACTCATCTGCCGCATAGCAAATCGCATTGCCTGTGCGCTCAATATTTTGCTCACGCTGTGCATCTATCTGCTCAATAACCGCAGTTGCGCTGTCAGCTGTCATTGCGCTCAGCGGATAAAGACCCTCTCGATGCTTTGTAAGTCCGACAGGCACTATAGCAACGCTTGAAACGGCAGGCGAAAGCGCCGAAAGGTCGCTAAGGGTTTTGCTAAAGTGCTCCCCATCATTCAGTCCCGGACAGACGACAATCTGCGCCTTGATTTCTATACCCTCCGAAGCCAGCTTGTAAAGATAGTCAAGGGTTTGCCCACCTCTCTCATTGCCAAGCATCAAAGAGCGAAGCTGTTTGTCGGTGGTGTGCACCGAGATGTTAAGTGGTGACACACGCATCTTTATTATCCGCTCTATATCTTGCTCACTCAGATTGGTCATTGATATGTAATTGCCGGTCAAAAATGACAGGCGTGCATCGTCATCTTTATAATACAGCGTACTGCGCATACCACGCGGAAGCTGGTCTATAAAACAGAAGACACACCGATTTGAGCAGGTTTTTTGCTCGTCCATCAGATAGCTTTCAAAGCTAAGCCCAATGTCTTGCCCCTCCTGCTTTTTAAAGCACAGCCAAAAGTGTTGCCCATCTCTTTTGATGCGCAACGCCATATAACTTTCATAACTGTAAAACTTGTAGTCGAGCACATCTCGGATATCATTTCCGTTGATAAGCTCGAGCACATCGCCCTGCTGTATGCCCATTTTGGCGGCAGGACTGCCCTGTGCGACGCTTGTGATAATCGGTGACACCATTTACCTCCGGATAGGTTTGCTCTACATGGATAATGTTTGTTCAAAATGAAGAAGTAGTTGCTCCGCCAATAAAATAGCGGATAAAGATTGGCGGAGCAATAATAAAATAGAGAGGGCTTCCCCTCTCCATTTCCGCCGCTGCTTATTTCTCCTCAGCTACTGCCAAAACGGTACGGCCTTTGTAAGTTCCGCAAGCTTTGCAAGCTCTGTGCGAAAGAACGGGCTCGCCGCATTTGGGGCATTTCGAAAGACCGGGCAAATCGAGCTTCCAGTGTGAGCTGCGTCTTTTGTCTCTTCTTTGTTTGGAAATTCTACTGCGTGGTACTGCCATTGTGGACACCTCCTAAGTATATAGAAAAAATTATTGTGTGCTAATCTTTTTTGTCGAGAAGCTTTGCCAAAACGGCAAGTCTCGGGTCAATTTCTCGCCTTTCGCAACTGCAGTCGCCGCCGTTTAAGTTGGCACCGCATTTGGGGCAAAGGCCTTTACAATCGTCACTGCACAGTGCCGACATCTCCATGCTTAAAATAAGCTCTGACACGACAATATCATCGATATCTACAATGTCAGACTCAAGCAGAAAAAAGTCATCCGAGGCATCTTCATCCGAAAGGCTTTTGACCAAAATAAAGAAAACCGGTGTGTACTTTTCATAGCTGAGTGGCTTGTTACATCGGGCGCAATTTGTGAAAACCTCAGCGTCCACATCTGCCGATAGCTCTACAACACCCGATTTGTCCTGCAATCTACCAAAGACATTTATCGGGTTTTTAAAAGGAAAATCAAAGTTTACTTCCTCTTTCGATAAATCTATGGTATAATCAAAGCAGATGGTTTGCTCGGGCGCTTGCGCCAAATCTCTCAGATTTATTTGCATAATCCATCTCCTCCGCAATAACGCATTGTTTATTATATTGGGTATGCCCGTAAAAGTCAAGCATTTTTCGCAAAAGAGCATGTTTTTTTAGTTTAATAATCTTTAATAAGGACGATAATATGAAAGAATACAAAATAGGCGCAAACGACGCAGGCCAGCGTCTTGACAAATTTTTATCCAAAGCGGTGCCGCTGCTACCCCCATCACTCATGCACAAATACATTCGCATAAAACGCATCAAGGTCAACGGAAAACGAGGAGAAATCTCGACAAAGCTAAACCGTGGTGACCTTGTCTCTTTATATGTCAATGACGAGTTTTTTGAAACCAAGCACTTAGATGCCGAGCCTTGGCGTGCCGTTTCTCCCGAGCTTACCATTGCATATGAGGACGAACACATTATTATATGTGACAAACCGTCCGGCATGTCTGTGCATGAAGATGAGCAAGCAAACATCGACACTTTGATAAATCGCATCAAAAGTTATCTTTATGAAAAGGGCACTTACCGCCCCGAGAATGAGCACAGTTTTGCGCCCGCTCTGTGCAACAGGATAGACCGCAATACCGCAGGTCTTGTTATTGCGGCAAAAACTGCAGTGGCTCTTCGTATTATGAATGACAAGATAAAACAGCGTGAAGTTGACAAACATTATCTTTGCCTTGTGCACGGCAAACCAAAGCCGCCTCAGGGCATGTTTACCGATTTTCTCCGCCGTGACAAGTCACAAAAGCGTGTTTTTCTGGAAAAAAGCAGGGTAAACGGCGCTCTGACCGCCCAGACAGAGTACAAAACCCTGTCCACAAGGGGCGGAATATCGCTGATCAGCTGTAAGCTTTTGACAGGCAGAACCCATCAGATCAGGGCGCAATTTTCCGCCCGAGGTATGCCCCTTGTCGGCGACACAAAATACGGTACGGCGGCAAAAAACCGTGGGCTTCCGTTTAAATCACAAGCGCTGTGCTCACACAAGGTTATATTTGCCTTTAAGACCGATGCCGCAGAGCTTGAATATTTAACCGGCCTTGAAGTGACCTCTGCACGACCGTTTTTCAGCGATTTTTATGATAGTTTGAGGTGATTTTTTGTCTGCACAGTGCAAATATTGCAATGCCTGCCTTCCATGTCCCGAAGATATAGACATAGCGGCAGTGACTAACTTACTTGATCGTGCTCGTGCCTCAGATCAAATACCCGAGCAGGTAAAAAGCAGTTATGACGCCCTTAAAGTCAAGGCAAAAAACTGCGTTATGTGTGGCCGATGTGAGCGCAAATGTCCCTTTGGCGTCAAGGTTCGTGACAATATGCGTGCCGCAGAGCGTCTGTTTGGTAAGTAAATTAGAGAACAGTCTGAAACCCACTGCAAATATTTTGCAGTGGGTTCAGCGTATCAAAAAAGCATTTTTGACCGCTGAAAATTAAAAAAAGCCTACCTCAAATAAATTGCGGTGGCTTTGAAAATCGAATATTTGCTCACAAATACTCGATTTTACGGTCTTCCTCGAAGACCGCCGACACCGTGTGTCGGTCAGACAATCTCAAAACCAAAGGTTTTTCGGCAGTCTGAAACCCACTGCAAATATTTTGCAGTGGGTTTTTTATTTTTTTCTTTAAAAAAAGAGTAAATTGTTATATAATAAACAAAGTGGGTTAAAATGCCCTTTTCACAGTATTACGACAAATCCGATTAGCGTGAAAAATCACGCTAATCCTATATGGAGATTTTTATGAAACTGATGCTTATAGATGGAAACAGTCTGATAAACCGTGCCTTTTACGGTGTCAGACCGCTGACCAGCGATTCGGGTGTGCCGACAAATGCCATTTACGGTTTTTTAAACATGCTGTTTAAACTTCGAACCGATATAAAGCCGGACGAGATCTGCATTTGCTTTGATCTTCCGGGCAAGACCTTCAGACATCAAGCATATGACGAGTACAAAGCCGGGCGCAAGCCGATGCCCGACGATTTGGCAGTACAAATACCGCTTCTTAAAGAGGCTCTCGATTTTATGGGCATCGCACGCATGGAGGCACAAGGCTTTGAGGCTGACGATTTGCTCGGCACCCTCGCACGGGTCAACGGCGAACAGGGCGGCAGAGGGGTCATCGTCACCGGCGACCGTGACAGTTTGCAGTTTATCTCGGACAGTACCACAGTGGCGCTGGTCACTACAAAGGCCGGGCAAACGCTGACCGAGGAGCTCGGCATGACCGAGTTTGCCGAAAAATACCGTGGCCTTACCCCCGATAAAATGGTCGATTTAAAGGCGATTATGGGCGACAGCTCTGACAATATACCCGGAATCAAGGGAATCGGCGAGAAGGGCGCCCTTGATTTACTTGAACGCTTCGGCTCACTTGACGGTGTGTATGCCGGCTTTGACTCAGATCAAACCTTCACCCCCTCGGTTCGCAAAAAACTTGAGGAGGGCAGGCAAAGCGCATATATGAGCTACTCGCTCGCAAAAGGTGAGTGCAATGCGCCGATTGATAAACTGCCCGGCACCCTTGCCCCGACAGACGGAAATCCGGAGGCACTTTTCGCCTTGCTCGACCGTCTTTCTTTGCGCAGTATAGTCAAAAAACTCGGCTTGACCGGCAGTTTCACCTCGGAGACGGCCGACGATGCCGTACCGCCGCCTCATCGATATGATTTTATAGAAACCGCCGCCGAGCTGACACG
>CAYJAS010000054.1:8590-11488 GCA_964367895.1 uncultured Oscillospiraceae bacterium
TCGGCTCTACCAAACAGCTTGCCACCCTTTTATATGACGAATTGGGACTGCGTGCAGGCAAAAAAACCAAAACCGGCCGCTCTACCGACGCCGAAACCCTCGAACGACTGAGCGAAGTTCACGAGATAGTTCCGCTGATTTTACAGTGGCGCAAGCACAGCAAGCTTGTGAGCACTTATGTTGACGGACTTGTTAAGGTCATAGGCGAGGACGGCCGCATACATTCCACCTTTAACCAGACGGTCACCGCAACCGGCCGCCTTTCAAGCACCGAGCCAAATATGCAGAACATACCCATTCGCCGTGAAGACGGAAGTGAAGTGCGCCGAAGTTTTGTCGCCTCGCCCGGCTGCATTTTGCTCGATGCCGACTATTCACAAATTGAGCTTAGAATACTGGCTCACATGGCAAATGACACGGTCATGCTGACCGCCTTTGCAAACGGCGAGGATATTCACACGGTTACCGCCTCACAGGTTTTCGGTGTGCCGACCGAATTGGTCACCTCTCAGATGCGCTCACGCGCAAAGGCGGTCAATTTCGGAATTGTTTACGGTATTTCGGCATTTTCACTATCCCAAGATATAGATGTACCGGTCAAGGAGGCGCAAAGCTATATCGATGCCTACCTTGCCAAGTATATCGGCGTTAAAAATTATATGGACGAGGTCAAGCGCAAAGCCCATGAGGACGGATTTGTCACCACCTTATACGGCCGCAGACGGGCACTTCCCGAACTTAAATCGTCAAACTTCAACCTTCGCTCTTTTGGTGAGCGTGTCGCACTGAATATGCCTATACAGGGCACTTCGGCCGACATTATCAAAATAGCCATGATCAATGTGGCACAGCGCTTTAAGGAGCAAAATATGTCCTCTCGCCTTATTTTACAGGTGCACGATGAGCTGATTGTCGAAGCACCCGAGGCCGAGAGAGCGCAGGCATCTGAAATATTGCACAGCGAGATGGAAGGAGCGGCTTCACTTTCGGTTAGACTGCTCGCCGAGGTATCTGCCGGGGTGAATTGGTATGACTCAAAAAAATGATTATAAAATACTTCCGCTTCTCAGACGGCATATAGATCAAATGGCCGAAATTGAGCTCATTTGCTTTTCACAGCCGTGGAGCAAGCAAACGCTGAGAGACGAGCTCAGCGAGAGATGTGCACGCTATTTTGTATGCGAGCACTTAGACGGCACGGTAATCGGCTATATCGGCACACGGATGGTCGAGGGCGAGTGTTATATTACAAACATCGCCATACGCCCCGAGTATCGCAGGCAAGGCTATGCCAAGATTTTATATAATGCGCTAAGCGAATATGTTGAACGTGAAAACCTTGAAAAAATCACCCTTGAGGTGAGAGAGAGCAATGCAGCCGCAAGAGCATTTTACGAACAATGCGGCTTTAGCTACATCGGAGTGCGCAAAGGCTATTACAGCCTGCCCGATGAAGATGCACTGCTTATGCTTAAAATAACGGAGAACAATCATGTTGATACTTGCATTTGAAAGCTCATGCGACGAGACGGCGGCCGCCGTTTCCAAAGACGGAAGGCAAATACTGTCCGATATTGTATATTCTCAATCGGATATGCATGCCCTTTACGGCGGTGTTGTGCCTGAAATTGCCTCACGCAGGCATGTTGAAAAAATCAGCACCCTTGCCGCCGCCGCACTCGACAGCGCAGACATAACTCCCGATAAACTGGGCGCTGTTGCCGCCACCTGTGGTCCTGGGCTTATCGGCGCACTTTTGGTCGGCGCAAACTTTGCCAAATCGGTCGCCATGGCGCTCAACATCCCCTTTGTGCCGGTGCACCATATCAGGGCGCATATTGCGGCAAATTACATAGCCTTTCCCGACCTGCGCCCGCCCTTTACCGCTCTTGTCGTATCGGGAGGGCACACCATGATTATAGATGTGGTCGATTACACCAAAATGACCGTCATGGGCACCACCCGTGACGATGCCGCTGGCGAAGCCTTTGACAAAACGGCACGCCTGATGGGGCTTCCCTATCCCGGCGGTGCCGCCTTGGACAAACTGTCGCAAGGCGGAGAGCTGGGAAAATATAAGCTTCCCCGTGCCGAGGTGGCCGGAGCTCCCCTCGATTTTTCCTTTAGCGGACTTAAAACCTCGGCTGTCAATTTACTGCACAATTCGGCGCAGAAAAATATACCTCTTGACCTTCCCTCACTCGCCGCCGAGATGGCACAGGCGGTTGCTGACAGCATTGTCCCCCGTGTGATTACGGCGGCAAGGCAAATGGGCAGAAATACCATATGCGCGGCAGGCGGTGTTGCTGCAAACAGCACTTTGCGCTCTGCCCTTGAGCGTGAATGTGCCGCCTCGGGCATCACTCTGTGCTTGCCTCCTCTTTCCCTCTGCGGTGACAATGGAAGTGCCATAGCGACACAGGCATATTACGAGCTTCAAAGCGGAAATATCGGCGCACTTTCGCAAAATTGCTTTGCCACAGTTTCGCCCGAACACAATTTGTCAAGCTTTGAAAACAATTAGTAGAAGACAGGGTATTTTGAAGTAATTACAAGCTTGTAAACTCTTTGTAAAAAAACCGTAATATTTCATTTGCGGACTTGCAAATATTTTACAATTATCCTTGTAACCTTTGAAAACAAAGGGTTTTTACACTGTTGATAACCCTGTTCATAATGTTAATAACTATTTGTAATTGCCTAAACATGTTTTTATCACTGCATTTCGCGTCGATTTTTGCCCTAAAAAACAATTTTGTACATGCCTACAAAATTGACAAAGCTGACCCTTGCTTTTTCAGTAATTTGTGCATTGACGGTAAAAGTTATAAATAATCACCAATTACCCTTACGAGGGGCGATAAGTTTTGGACGAGAGTTTGCGGCTATGGAGCCGCC
>CAYJAS010000055.1:0-2969 GCA_964367895.1 uncultured Oscillospiraceae bacterium
GGGACAAAGAACGAGGGCATAAGTTGATACCGCCTTACGGCGGTATCATTTTTACACGTACTCTACTTTAAATCCGCTGTAATGCTCAAGCGGATTGCTTGTTTTGCCGTCTTTACTGATTTCAAAATGCAAATGCGCTCCTGTGGAATAGCCTGTGCTACCGACATATCCGATTATCTCTCCACGCTCGACATAGTCGCCCTTTGACACGGTGCGACTGGTCATATGTGCGTACAGCGAGGTGTATCCGCCACCGTGGTTTATTACGACGTAATTGCCCCAAACCGAGCTATAAGCAGAGGTGACAATCTCACCTGCGTTTGCCGCATAAATCTTTGTGCCTGAGCTTGCTCTGACATCTACCCCGGTGTGCAGTTTGTAGACACCTGTTACCGGGTGAACACGCATACCGTAAGGCGAAGTGATTTTATTATTCACCGCCGGGAGTGGCCACATAAAAGTGCCACCGACATATACCTGCTGTGCCGCCAGCTCTGCCGCTTTCTGACGGATTTCCTCCATCAGGTCATCTTCTCTGTCAATCGCTTCGCCTAATGCTGCGTTTGCCTCACTCTGTTCGTCTTCCAACTCTTTCAGATTGTTCTGCTTGCTTGCCTTTTGCTCTGACAGGGCCGCTTTATTATCGTCAAGTGAGCTTTTTATCTCTTGCTCGTCTGCAAGATTTTGCTCAAGCTCAAGCTTTTGGGCATTTACCGCATCTGTCGCCTCTTTCAGTTCATCAAAAAGCTCAGCATCGTGAAGGCTTATCTGGCGAATGATTTCATAGCGATTTAAAAAATCGGAAAAGCTCTCTGCCGAAAGCAGTATTTCAAGATAGCTCATGGAGCCGTGCTCGGCCATAAACCTAAGGCGCTCAAGCATTTCATCGTGTTGCTGTTGCTGATCGGCTTCACTTTGTTCAAGCTCGAGGGTTTTTGTCTCGATCATCACCTCGAGATTTTCAAGCAGTTGCTCCTGCAGTTCTATTTCGGTCTCTTTAGCGCTTATCTGATCGTCAAGCCCTTGTATCTGCCCTGTGATTTCGCTTGCATCATCTTCCAAGCTGTCAAGTTCATTTTCAAGACGGTCTTGCTCGTCCTTTGTCTGTTCAAGCTCCTCTTTGAGATTGTCTATATCCTCCTGGGTTACCGCTGCAAAACTGCCGAGAAACATCGCAAACATCGACACAAGGCTTGTGCCCAGCAGGGCTATGACAAGAATAAGTGCGATCAGTTTTGTAAATGGGATTTTTTTCTTTTTGTTTTTTCCCGTGTTATTATTGTTTGCCATAAAAGTCCTCCTAATCACACTTTTTATGTTTTCATAAACTTTCTTATTGTGAATACACTTCCAAACACGCCGATGACGACACTTGCGCAAAGCAGCATTATCATAAGTTGTGCGCTAAACTGCTCAAATGGCACAAGGGTTAAAATCTCGGTTCCTTTGGTCAGTTGTTCACCGATATATCCATATACTCCCCACAGAGAGAGATATGCCACCACTGCGGCGAACATGCCGAGCAATATACCTTCAACTATGAATGGGGCTCTGATAAATCGATTTGTTGCACCCACCATTCTCATTATGGCTATTTCATCTCTTCGTGAGAACATTGCAAGTTTGACCGTGTTTGCCGTTATAAAGATGCTGACAAGGCCAAGCAGTGCGATCAAAGTGTAAGACACGGCATTTACCACACCACGTATCTGTATCAGCCTGTCCGATATCTCTTTTGAGCTGTTGCTCTCGGCTATTCCATCTAAAAGCTCAAGCTGTGCCACCGTTTGTGCGTGAAGCTCTATATCTGCCATTGTTATACGGTAGCTGTCACGCAGTGGGTTTTGCTCTCTGTAGCTCTCCATTACATAGGCATCTTCGCCCAGCGTTTCAAGATATTCGTCAAAAGCTTGATCTTTTGAAATAAAAGATACCGACTGCACATTTTCTATGTCGGCTATCTCACTTTCGATGTCACGGGCTTGCTGGTCTGTCAGCGTTTCATCTATGTACACGATTATTTCACTTTGCCCTTCAAGCTCGGATACGGCAAGGCCGATATTATATGCGACTAGCGAAAATGTGCAAACTATGAGCAGACAAGCGGCAATTACCGTAATTGCGGCAAAACTCATAAACCCGTTTAAGAAAATGCCGGCAAAACCCTCTCTAATGAAATAAACAAAGCCGGTTTTGCGGTTTCTGAAGGAGGATTGCATTTTGCTCACAGCTCCACCTCCACTCCGTCACGGGTGTAGTAACCGCCTGTTTTGTCGCTTATGGCGTTTCCGCTGTCAATTACAATTACTCGCTTGCCGAATTTATCGACCAGTTCACGCTCATGGGTAACCACAATAACGGTGGTGCCCAAGGCGTTTATTTTGTCAAACAGCTCCATAAGTTCCAAACTGCGCCCCGGGTCAAGGTTGCCCGTTGGCTCGTCGGCTATTATTATGCCCGGGTTTCCTGCAAGAGCACGTGCTATTGCAACCCTCTGCTGCTCGCCTCCCGAAAGCTCACCGGGGTATCTGCGTGCCTTGTGGGCAATGCCGACAAGGCCGAGCACATAGGCGACACGCTTTTTTATAACCCTCTGTGGTGCGCCGACGGCACGCATTACAAAAGCGACATTTTCATATACGGTTTTTTTATCTATAAGACGGAAATCTTGAAACACCACGCCTACCTCTCGGCGCAGGTGCGGGATTTCTTTTTTTTTGAGTTCATCTGTGGCGTATCCGTTTACCATCACCTTGCCGCTGGTCGGCATGATTTCGGCTATCAGCAGTTTTATTATTGTGCTTTTTCCACTGCCACTTGGCCCAACGATAAAGACAAATTCGCCCTCCGGCACGTTGAAATTTATGCCCTTTAAGGCCTTTGTGCCACTGTCATATGTCATGTAAACATTCTTGAGTTCAACCATTTTGCAGTTTTCCTCCGGATATGGGGTGGTAGGCGGACAAAGG
>CAYJAS010000055.1:3069-9567 GCA_964367895.1 uncultured Oscillospiraceae bacterium
TGCTACAGGGTTGTCTCTCGTGAGCGCAGATATTTCTTAACCATAAGCGCAACTTTGAGCACTATGGCATGATCAAACTCACGCAAATCAAGCCCTGTCAGCTTTTTAATTTTTTCAAGGCGGTAAACCAAGGTGTTTCTGTGTACAAACAGCTTTCTCGAAGTTTCCGAAACATTTAAGTTATTTTCAAAGAACTTTTGAATTGTCAGCAAGGTTTCCTCGTCAAGCGAGTCTATTGTGCCTTTTTTGAAGACCTCTGACAAAAACATCTCACATAGGGTGGTCGGAAGCTGATAAATCAGACGGCCAATTCCCAAGTTTTCAAAATTCATTATGGTTATTTGCTCGTCAAAAACACGCCCGATGTCCACTGCGATCTGCGCTTCTTTAAAGGAACGAGCGATGTCTTTCAGCTGCATTGCGACCGAGCCTATACCTATTACATGGGTTTGCCCAAGTTCCTCAGTAAGGCCGCCGTCAATCTGCTTTGCTATTTTGGAGATTTCTCGGTTGTCGCCGCTTTTGAGCTCTTTAATGAGCACAACTTCGCTCTCACCGATGGTGATGACAAAGTCATGCTGGCGGTCAGGGAACATCTTTTGCATAATGTCGGTGACGACAATATCCTCACGCTCCTCGGTGCGAACGAGGAAGGCGACACGCTTTGTATCATTTTGGAACTGCATCTCACGGGACTTGATATAGATATCACCCGGAAGGAAGTTGTCCATTATGATTTTTTTGATAAAGGTATGCTTGTCATGCTTTTCATCGTAAAGCGACTTGCTGTTGTCGATAGCCACGACTGCAACAGAACAGACCATCTCGGCGATTTCGCCGGTATGGGCGGCAAAAACAGCGTATTTCATTCCGCCGTCATATCCGCTAAGCCTGTGGAAGGTGTAGGCACCAAAGCGCCCTTGCTCCTCTCCCGAAGCGAAAAAGTCTGCCGCACTGTCTACATTTTCACCGATGTAGCGAAGCTCGGTACACGAAACTATGTTCGCCGAACCGTCTACCACTCCGAGAATAAAGGGAACGCTGTTTTTGATTTCGAGCAATATGCTCTGAAATAATCTTACTGCCATGTCATCACCCACATTTGTGTATTTTTAATAAAAGGTACTTAAAGCTTATGTCTATATTACCTTATTTTTTATCCTTTTTCAACAATTATTTTTATTTTTTTAAGTTAAAATTGGCAAAAACTTTTTTAACGACCCAAAAGTTCATCAATTTCCGGCTGGGTGAGGTGTCTGAAATCCCCATTTTTCAAGGATTTGTCAAGATTTAGCGTGCCGATTTTTATTCGATGAAGTGATAATACGCAATGTCCGATTTTTGCAAACATTCTCTTTATTTGGTGAAATTTTCCTTCTCTTATGGTGACTTTATAGCAGTTTTGCCCCGCCTCATCTTCAAGTATTGCCGGCGCTGTCACAAAATCGCCTAAATCGAGACCATTTTGAAAGGCCTCTCTCCCCTGCTCGTTTACCTCACCGTCTATCTGCACGAGGTACACCTTATCGGCATGACTTTTTGGCGAGGTTATTTTGTGATTGAGTGCGCCGTTGTCGGTTATCAGCACAAGACCTGTCGTGTCCTTATCAAGCCTTCCCACAATGCCGAGCGGTCGATTTTTCAGCTCATCGGGCAACAGATCGAGCACTGTCTGTGCCCCTCTTGAGTCCTTGGTCGCCGACAGCACACCGTCCGGCTTGTTGAGCATTATATAGCAGTAGCCGTCACCGCTCAAGCGCTCACCGTCCAAGGTAATTACACTTTGCTCGGTACAGCTTTTGTGCTTTGGGTCACGGCTGATTGCGCCGTCCACCGACACTCTACCGGATTTAATTGCGCTTTGTGCGCCGGTGCGACTTAAATATCCGCATGCCGAAACTATTTTGTCAAGTCTTCCTTTCATTGCGCCGCCGCCATATCTATAACATTTATTTCGGGCGGTACAAAAAATCGCAGTTTGAGCACAGACATTCCGACACCGCTGTTGACTATTAGGCTTGCGCCGTCCGGTCGCTCATAAAGCCCACGCACATACATTCTCCCACCCGGCGGAAGAAGATAAGAGTTCAGCGAGGACAAGTTTGAAATTATCGGAAGTTTTATTTGCCCTCCGTGTGTGTGTCCCGAAAGCTGAAGGTCAAACCCCTCTGTACTTGCAAATATATCGGGCTCATGCGCCAGCAAAATATTGTAACTGTCCTGTTGGGGTAAATCTTCGATGTCGGGACGACCGAAAATCATATCGTCACTGCCCGACAAAGTTATATTCCCCCCAAGCTGTACACTTTGATTTATAAGTATGGTAAACCCTGCCTGCTCAAGCACCTGTCGATAGGCCTGCTTTGCGCCGCCGCCGTAATCGTGATTGCCAAAAATCGCATATTTTGGCACATCGGTGAGCTCAGGTACGGTCAGTGCGGCAATAATTTGCTCTGCATCGTCGGCCTTGTGGGCATTGTAATTATCATAGAAATCGCCGAGAAATACAATAACATCGGGATTTTGCTGTGCAACAGCCGTCATCACCTCGGAAATACGCTGTGCATCGGTGCCGTTTCCGACATGAAGATCGGAAACGGAAACTATGCGCATATTTTGGGTTATTTTGTCACTTTGCAAAGTGTATGTAATTGTTTTTAGCATGGAAGGCTCAACAAAGCGAGCATACAGAAACACGCCTGCCGCAATAACGGCAAGCGCAATAAAAGTTATCGACACCGATTTAATCACCCTTTTCAATTTCATCTTTTGCAATGCTCCACAGCTGTGCCAGACGCTCATGTCTGCTTAGCAAATACAGAGCGCCGAACAGTGTTTCAAGTCCGGTTGCCGCCGAGTAATCGGCCGGTGTGGCATTTTTCGGGATGGAACCGAGCCGTGAGTTTCTGCCCCTTTTATAAATGGAGATCTCCTCCTCTGTCAGGTGGGCTTGCAGAGCTTTTGCCGCTTTTGCCTGGGCTTGCGCCGACACAAGTCGCACGGTTTTTTTGTGCGCTTTGGCGATGTTCTGTCCGCTTGCCGAGGCGATGTGCAGCCGTGCCGCCAATTCATAGACGCAATCACCTATGTGCGCCAGTTCCGGGGCGGACATTTGCCTCACCTGCTCGGGGGTTATGTTGCAAGTTGGGAAGTTTATGTTGATCATCTCCTTTGGGGAGTGTTATATGGGGAACGGGGGGTCGGAGTGGCGAGGGCGCCGCTTTTTACAGGGTGGATCAATTTACGCTTGTAGGGCATGCATTGTATGCGTGCCGTTATTCGGACGACCAAAGGTCGCCCCTACAGGACGGAGATACGACGGGTGGCCAATGACCGCCCCTGCATTACTTAAACAGATCTTTTACCTTGCTAAAAAATCCCTTTTTGCTTTCGTAATGACTGTCACCGACAGCACTTTCGAAATTGCGCAATATTTCCTTTTGCTCTTGCGACAGGTTTTTGGGAATCTCAACATTCACTTTGACATATTGATCTCCTCTGCCTCTGCCGTTTACATTCGGAATTCCGCTTCCCTTTAGTCTGAAAACAGTGCCTGTTTGGGTACCTTCCGGCATATCATATTGCACTTTACCCTCTATTGTGGGGACAATCAAAGTTGCGCCCAGCGATGCCTGCACAAAAGAGACCGGCATCTCAAGCAAGACATCTTGCCCGTCACGTTTGAACAGTTTGTGTTCCCTGACATATACCGTGACATACAAATCGCCTGTCGGGCCACCGAGGGTTCCGCTGCTTCCCTCACCACGCAAGGAAATTGTCTGTCCGTCGTCAATTCCGGCCGGAATTTTCACTTTAATTGTGCGGTTTTTGCGCACCTTTCCGTTGCCTTTGCAGGTGTCGCACGGGTCTTTTATCGTTTTTCCGCTGCCTTTACATGCCTGGCAGGGACCTGTGGATGCGAAAACGCCAAACGGTGTGCGTTGTGTTGTTTTGACTTGCCCTGTACCGTGACAGGTTGAACAGGTCTCAGGCGTGGTGCCCGATTTTGCACCGCTACCGCCACAGCTGGTGCAGTTTTCACTGCGTGAGATGCTGACGCTTTTTTCACAGCCGAAGGCGGCCTCTTCAAAGGTCAGCTGCAAGGTGACACGCAGATTTTCACCCCTTTGCGGGCCATTTCTGCGTTGTGTACCGCCAAAGCCGCCAAAGCCACCGCCGAAGATATTCCCAAAAATATCGCCGAGGTCGACATCACCAAATCCGCCAAAGCCACCTGCACCGCCTGCGCCGTAGCTCGGGTCGATGCCTGCGTGACCGAATTGGTCGTAACGACCTTTTTTCTCGCTGTCGGACAGCACCTCATATGCCGCATTGACTTCTTTCATCTTGCGCTCTGCCTCGGCATCGCCGGGGTTTAAGTCGGGATGATATTTTTTCGCCAATCGGCGATATGCCTTTTTTATTTCCTCTCCCGAGGCGCTCTTGCCGAGCTCTAATACCTCGTAAAGGTCTCGCCTTTGTTCAGCCATGAATACGCTCTCCTATAATCATTTATGTTTTTCGTATGTGGGTGTGGGCGACCGATGACCGCCCATATATTAATAGCATTTAATAGGGCGGAAATATCCGCCCTATTAAGATCGCCCTATTGTTTTACTTTTGTTCCTCTTCGTCTACCACTTTGTAGTCGGCATCGACAACCGGTTCACCGTCTTGAGCTTGCTCTTGCTCGGGCATTTCGCCCTCTTGCGGTGCATTTTGAGCATAGAGCTTTTCAGCTATGCTGTAAAAACGCTTTGTAAGCTCCTCTGTCGCCGCTTTTATCGCTTCGACATCTTCGCCTTCAAGGGTCTTTTTAACCGCTTCAATTTGCTCTGTTATCGGTGCTTTTTCCTCGTCTGTAACCTTGTCGCCAAGTTCACCGAGGCTCTTTTCGGTTTGATATACAAGACTTTCGGCGTTGTTGCGAGTGTCTACCGCCTCTTTCTTTTTCTTGTCTTCCTCTGCAAAACGCTCTGCATCTGCTACCGCTTTTTCGATATCATCCTTGCTGAGGTTTGACGAGGCTGTAATTGTGATTTTTTGCTCTTTTCCGGTGCCTAAATCCTTAGCCGAAACATTTACGATACCGTTTGAGTCGATATCAAATGTAACTTCAATCTGGGGCACTCCGCGCGGTGCGGCCGGTATACCGTCAAGGTGGAAGCGACCGAGTGTCTTGTTGCCGGCGGCCATATCACGCTCGCCTTGCAGGACATGGATTTCGACCGAGGTCTGACCGTCTGCCGCAGTTGAGAAGGTTTGCTTTTTATTTGTGGGAATTGTTGTGTTGCGGTCAATAACCTTTGTGCACACTCCACCGAGGGTTTCAATTCCCAGTGACAGCGGTGCGACATCCAAAAGCAACAGGTCTTTGACCTCTCCGCCAAGAACACCACCCTGAATTGCCGCACCCAATGCTACACATTCGTCGGGATTTATGCCTTTGAAGGGGTCTTTTCCGGTGATGCCTTTGACAGCCTCTTGTACCGCCGGGATACGTGTCGAACCGCCGACCAGCAGTATTTTACTGAGGCTTTCTTTGCTTAGGCCGCTATCTCCGATTGCTTGGCGCACCGGTCCCATGGTCGCCTCGACCAGGTCACGGGTCATCTCGTCAAATTTTGCACGTGTCAAGGTTAAATCAAGGTGACGGCTTCCGTTTGCGTCTGCGAAAATATAAGGCAGATTTATGTTGGTGCTGGTCACGCCCGACAGCTCGATTTTTGCCTTTTCGGCCGCATCTTTCAGGCGTTGCATTGCCATTTTGTCACCGGCGAGGTCTACACCTTGCTCTTTTCTGAACTCTGCGACCATCCAATTTACGACACGCTCGTCGAAATCGTCACCGCCCAGGCGGTTGTTACCCGCAGTTGCAAGAACTTCAATTGTTCCGTCGCCTATCGACAGCACAGACACATCAAATGTGCCGCCGCCCAAGTCGTAGACCATGATTTTTTGCTCGTTTTCCTTGTCTACACCGTAAGCGAGTGCAGCCGCCGTCGGCTCATTGATGATACGCAAAACTTCAAGTCCGGCTATTTTGCCAGCATCCTTGGTCGCCTGACGCTGTGCGTCTGTGAAGTATGCCGGCACGGTGATTACCGCCTGCGATACCGATGTTCCGAGATAGCCCTCTGCATCAGCTTTGAGTTTTTGCAAAATCATCGCCGAGATTTCTTGGGGTGAATAATCTTTGTCGTCAATTCCGACTTTAAAGTTTGTGCCCATTTCACGCTTGATAGAGCTTATTGTGCGCTGTGGGTTTGTGACAGCTTGACGCTTTGCAACCTGTCCGACCATGCGCTCACCTGTTTTAGAAAAAGCGACGACAGACGGGGTGGTTCTTGCGCCCTCTGCGTTGGCGATTACGACCGCCTCGCCGCCTTCAATTACAGCGACGCATGAGTTTGTGGTTCCAAGGTCAATTCCAATGATTTTTGACATTTTTGTGTCCTCCGTTTATTTTAAATTTTTATTGGCAATTTTGGTGCGTGG
>CAYJAS010000055.1:9667-11421 GCA_964367895.1 uncultured Oscillospiraceae bacterium
TGCACGGCGCTTGTGCGCTTAGTGCAAGATGTGCTACAAAAATCATTAATTGGCGGCTTTGACGATGGCGGGACGCACTACCCTCTCCCCCATCATATACCCCTTTTGGAGCACTTCGGCTATTGAGTTTTCGGGGAGGTTTTCATCTTCTGTGTGCATTACTGCGCTGTGCAGATTAGGGTCAAATGTATCCCCCGGCTCGCCGAAGGCTTTTATTCCGTATTTCTCAAAGATTGTTCCGAATTGTTTTAATATTAGCGCTGCTCCTTCGTTGTTTTCTTGGGCTACTGCGCGCTCTAAATTATCGTATACCGGCAAAAACTCTTTTACCGTTTGCATGGTTACTTCGGAGTACAGAGTTTCACGCTCTTTTTGCGAACGCTTTCTGAAATTATCGTACTCGGCCAACGTGCGCTTGTATTTATCCTCCAGCTCGCAAAGGGCTGTTTCCGCCGTCTCGGCACGCTTTGCATCTTTGCTCTTTTTTTCTTTTTTTGTCGGTTGCTCGTTTTGCTTGAGCTCCTCTTGCTCCTGTGCGGTTTGATTTTCAGCGTTCATCTTGTTCTCCTGTCTTTTCTATTTGTCTTTGCCGTTGGCTCATCGCTTTTGCAAATGCGGCGAGTTTTGCGCAGACGGCCGAGTAATCCATGCGTGTTGGGGCTATAATTCCTATTATCCCCTTTGTGCGTTTATCTATATCGTAAGTGGTGAACACTATACTTGCATCTTTCATTGACGGGTCTTCCAGCTCGGGGCCTATCAGCACCTGTATCGGCTGTTCATGCTCATGTTCAAGCAATTCTTGCATCTTGTTTTTGTCGGAGATGTATTCGAGCAGTCCTGCTGCCCTGCGAGCATCTCGATACTCGACATTGTCAAGCAGACGTGCCGCACCGTCAACATATACATCGGTAAATCCGCTGTCGCTCTCTACCTGTTCGATGAACATTATAATCGACTGGGCGAAATAATAAACCTCCGAAGCTGCCCCCATGCTTTGGGACACCGAGTTGAGCAGATAAGACAATCTCCCCTCTGATATTGCGAGGTTTATTGCCGTGCACAGCATTGCCGCCATGTCTGTGGAAATCGGATTTTGCAGTCTGAGCATTTTTGTTTTGACATCGACGCCGGTGACCAGTACGACGGCATATGACATACCCTCATCTGCTGTAATCAGCTCGCACCGTTTGACACGTTCGCCACCTCGGCTGAGCAGCGACACGGTGGTCAAATTGGTAAGCTCCGACATGACCTTTGATGCACTGATCATTATATTGTCAAGCTCTCGCATGGACTGTTGCATTCGCAAACGCATACGATCAAGCTCGGTTGCGGCGATGCGGTGAGCCTCCATCAGTTCGTTTACATAAAGGCGATATGCCGCCCATGATGGTACACGCCCTGCCGAAACATGTGGCTTTTCGAGAAATCCGAGTTCCTCGAGTTCGCTCATCTCGTTGCGTATGGTGGCCGAGGAAATGGGAATGTCAAAACTGCTCTGCACCGCCTTTGACCCGACCGGCTCGGCCGTGTCAATATAGCTTTCGATGATGGCTTTCAGTATTTGCCGTTTTCGTTCGGGTAGATTCACTTGCCATCACCTCCTTTTGTTTTAGCACTCGTTATGTGTGAGTGCTAATATCATAATAGCATATAATTGCTTTTTGTCAATAGTTTTAATAAAAAAAATGTGAACAAATTGGTAACATTGTATATGTCGATTTGCAGAGCGGCTGTTAGAGTGCGGAAAT
>CAYJAS010000056.1:0-11400 GCA_964367895.1 uncultured Oscillospiraceae bacterium
GCAAATGCTCGATTTTCAAAGCCACCGCAATTTATTTGCGGTAGGCTTTTTTAATTTTCAGCGGTCAAAAATACTTTTTTGACACGCTGAAAGAAGCAATGCATGTGCATTGCTTCTTTTTTTGCGTTTTTGCTTTCATACTGTAGGGACATGGCTTGCCATGTCCGTTTTTGGCAATTCACGCGTGTTTCTTGTGTTGGCATTTGCGGTCACGGCGAGCCGTGACCGCACTTTGGAACAATCTTAAATATTCGGCAAGGTGGCAAATGCCTGCTGAAGTTGTTCATCGGTCGGTGCATAATCGGTCATTTTGCCCGAATTGTAGCTCTCATATGCCGCAAGATCAAAATATCCCGTGCCGGTCAGGCCGAACAATATATTCTTGTGCTCGCCGCTTTGCTTGCAGAGCAGAGCCTCGTCTATAGCCGCCTTTATCGCATGTGCCGACTCCGGCGCCGGCAAGGTCCCCTCGGTGCGTGCAAATGCCACCGCCGCTTTAAACACCTCGGTTTGCTCAAATGCCACCGCTTCCATAAATCCATCGTGATAAAGCTGTGACAGTACGGGGTTCATGCCGTGATACCTAAGTCCGCCCGCATGTCCGGGAGCAGGAATAAAGCCACTGCCGAGGGTATACATCTTAAGCAGAGGGGTCATGTTTCCTGTGTCGCCGAAATCGAGGGCAAACTTGCCCCTGGTAAGACTGGGGCAGGAGATAGGCTCGGCCGCAACAAAGCGGATATTGTTTTTGCCTTGTAGACGGTCTGCCATATACGGAGAAATTAATCCGCCTAAGTTGGAGCCGCCGCCGGCACAGCCGATTACAATGTCGGGGGTGATGTCGTATTTATCGAGTGCCGCTTTTGCCTCAAGGCCGATAATGCTCTGATGAAGCAAAACATGATTGAGCACGCTTCCAAGGGCATAGCGTGTGTTTTCGTCGCTTGCAGCGACCTCCACAGCCTCTGAGATGGCACAACCCAAGCTGCCGCCGGTATCGGGCATGCGTGCCAATATGTCCCGCCCTGCCTGAGTTTCATTTGAGGGGGAGGGGGTTACGCTACTACCATATGTCTCCATGACATTTTTGCGGTAGGGCTTTTGCTGTGCCGAGGTTTTGACCATGAATACCTTCAAATCAACCCCGAAAAATGCACAAGCCATCGACAGTGCAGTGCCCCATTGTCCGGCACCGGTTTCGGTAGAAAGAGCTTTTATGCCCTGCTGTTTGGCGTAATATACCTGTGCCGCCGCCGAGTTGAGTTTGTGACTGCCACTGGTGTTGTTGCCCTCAAATTTGTAGTAGATATGCGCCGGTGTGCCCAGCATTGCCTCTAAATTATATGCACGAACAAGCGGAGAAGGGCGGTACATCTTGTAAAAGGCTCTGACAGGCTCGGGGATTTCAATAAACTCGCTTTGGTCGTCAAGTTCCTGTGCGATTACACCCTCACAAAACAGTGGGCTTAGCTCCTCGGCGGTGCAGGGCTTTCCGGTTTGCGGGTTGATAAGAGGCATCGGCTTTTGCGGCATAAATGCACGCAGGTTGTGCCAAGCGGTCGGTGCCTCGCTTTCCGATAGATACAGTTTGTAGGGGATAGTATTGTTTGACATGATATTTCCTTCCTTTCGGTGTAAAAATTTTAAAATAAAAAACGCCCCAAACGCAAATTAATCTGCGTTTGGGGCGAAAACATCTTTCCGCGGTGCCACCCAATTCGAGCAATAGACATGCTCCTCTGCCGAATACCATCATATTCGCCGGTACCGTTAACGGGTCCGCACCCGTCGGCTCCTACCACAAAATGCTTCGGGCCGCCCTCGAAAGGCCATTCACAATGCCTGCAACCGATCCCCTCTCACCAAATGGGGAACTCTCTGAGATTGCAATTTGCAGTGCTACTACTCTTTCTCATCAGTTTGAAATATGTATAAAAATACTATACTCCGCAAAAGGGCAAATGTCAAGTGTTATTTTATAATAAAAAAATACCCCGACAAAAGTCGAGGTATTTTACACAAAAAAACAAATTATACTGCGCGAGTAACCTTACCCGAACGAAGGCAACGGGTACAGACATTGACATGCTTAGGCGTGCCGTTGACAACAGCCTTTACGCGTCTGACATTGGGTTTCCACGTACGGTTTGTTCTTCTGTGTGAATGTGAGAGCTTTATACCGAAAGTAACGCCCTTGCCGCAAACATCACACTTTGCCATTTTTTCTGCACCTCCTTTGTCGGTAGTCACTAAAGCGACATTTGATATATTAACACATGATAGGGAATAAAGCAAGGGGTAAAGCTAAAAAAAATGATATTTTTTGAAAAAAGATTAAACTGACTATATTTTTGACAGCAATTGCCCGTATTATCGGTTAATTTTTTGCCTGTTTTTGAAGACCAAGCAAATAAAAGCTATGGCTAACAGTCCGATAATTGCACCGATTGCCAGTGCAATAAGCTCACGAGAGGTCGAAACAAACAAAGTTGTGCGATAATGGCAAAAGGAATTAATCGCCGAAGTGAAGCCTATACCTGTCAGCACACCGAGGGGAGCGGCCGGCATCTTGCCCCATTTTGCCATAACAGCTATCGCAAGGCCGAGAGCCGGCCAAGCCCCTGCAAACTCTTTACTGCGTGGCCGTGCGATGAAAAACTCTTCCAAAGCGTTGCGGAAACGCTGTTCAAGCACGCCACCTGTTATGACCGAATGTCCGGAGCGCAAAAGAAATAATCCGACAATGACAGAAACCGCTACAATGCCGAGCAGCAGTAATATGCGGTGGCTTAGATAAGCTTTAGCGATATCTATTGGGCCTTTGCCCGGGAAAAGAAGCTTGCAAAATATTAGCAGTCCATAACACAGCGGAGCAATTTGGCTCAGCTTAACTCCGCTAAAGGTTTCAATGGACAGCAGTTGCGCACGAGAGGAGCAAAGTCCGCCGATGGCCAATCCGCCGAGCAAAACAACGGCAAATGAAGCGAGCAGTATCACGATATAAGCCTTGGCGAGCGACTTGAAGCCACCGACGATTGTGGTCATGGCATGAGCCACCATCCAAAGGGAAAGGCAAGGGAAAATTATGCTCGCCGCAAGCGGTATGGCGGGCGGATAGTAAATCCAAAGTAGCATTGCCGCCGCAAAGCACAATATGCAAATACCTATCTTCACCCGTGAAGTCATGCTAAACAGGCTTGAAAGCAGCAGCACACCACAGGCGGTAATGCCGGCTATAACACCGGCGCTTAAGACAAAGTTCGGCGTGTAGGGAGGCAAAACGGAAAACTGCCCCAAGCTTATTCCGTGCCGTGCTATGCGCTCTGAAAGCCCCAAAAGCAAAGAGGTATACTGCTCGGAATCGGAGATAAGCTCGCCCGTTTGCCCGTGGGTAAACGGGGTCAGAATAACAACCCTGACGGCACGTTCGGTCACCGCACGGTAAAGAATATTCTCAATCTCTTTTGCGTCTTCATACCCGAGTGTTGCATATCGTGCGGCAAATTCGGGAACAAGATGAAAAGCACGCACCACCTGTGCATCATCGTCGTATTCAAAGCCGGCAATGGGCAGGTTTTCGTGCTGGGCGCCGTCCTCTATCAGCCCCACGGTTGCGGGAGTGCCGTCATAATTGTCGCCCAAAAACAGCTCAAGCTGATCATTTACCTCATTGGGGTGATAAGGCGCCGTCAAACCGCCGCTTAACAGGAGGTTTAAATACTCATCATACGACATACCCTCGGCATGTGCGAGAAGCTGTATGTCGCTTTCGCTCATCACAACCGAAAGGGTTTTGTCGCCCATTTCAAGCGATGCTCTCGCTCCGCAAAGTACAGCGGTGCACACGAGCGATATTGCGATTATCAAGCAAAAGAATCTGTTTTTATTTAAAAAAACTATAGCTGAAGATTTGTTCACAATTAAATACCGATTAGCTCGTTCGGCGGACGCTTGTCCTTGCCCTTGACCTCATAAACCGATGCAAACAGCGCTTTTTCAGCGTCATTTAGGCTTGTAGCGGCGCTCAGCACAACGGCGGTGATCTCTCGCCCGTCCACTTTGGCTAAAAATCCCCTTACCGCAGGCGGAAAAGTGCCTGCCCACAGCGGAAAAACCAAAACTATCGGGTTATTTTGATCGGGTGCTTCAAAATCCACGGTAGCGACCACCTTCTTTTTTGCCTGTGCGCCACCCTTTATGAAATTGAGTTTGCCGTCCCAATCGTAGCCATCGTCAATTTTTCTCGCTACTACGCCGTTTTTTTGCGCGATTTGCTCGGCAATTTGTTTGCTTTCGCCCGTTCTTGTAAAATAGTAAATCTGCATATTAATCCTCCGAAAGTTGGGCAAGTGCATCAAGCAAGCCGAGTTTTTTGTTGCCTGCACGGCCGATTGTGGTCTCGGCATGGTAAATTGAGCTGATTATAGCCTCCTCAACAGCTTCTGCCGTCATTTCAAAGACCGGGTCAATGCGCTCATCGTCCATCATCGTCACATTGATAAAGGCGCCGTCATTGTAGTGTGGAACTCGATTTGCCGTGGTAAAAGCTATCGCAATATCACCGCTACCGTTGCCGTAATATGAGCCGGTGCGTGCAAGCCCCACGCCGGCACGACGGCACAGGCGCTTTAGCTGGCGCTCACTGAGCGGAATGTCGGTTGCAATAAGCATGATAATTGAGCCTTTGTCGGCTTGCTCTTTGTGGGCAAAAAGCCGTCTGCCGACATTGTCGCCATCTATTTTCAAGTTTTTAAGCGAGCCGAAATTGCTCAGCACAAGCGCCCCGACAGTGTAGCTCTTGTCGTTTAACTCAACAATGCGTGAAGCCGAGCCGATGCCACCCTTCAGCCCCAAACAGCACATGCCGGTGCCTGCACCGACCGCACCCTCATCAAATTGCTCGGAAGTGGTATCAAGGGCGGTGCGCACATGCTCTTTTTGCACATGCATACCTCTAATGTCATTTAGGTGACCGTCATTGCATTCGCAAACAAGGGGGTTTACCGTTCCTGTGCTGACACCGATATCTTCATTTTGCTCAAGCATATATTCAATAAGGGCGGTTGCGGCGGTGCCGATGCTCAGCGTATTTGTCATGATTATGGGGGTTTCAATAGTGCCCAGCTCCTCAAGCTGAACAAGCCCCATGCTTTTTCCAAAGCCGTTTATAACTGCGCTTGCCGCCATTACCTTATCTTTGAAAATATTTCCGCCGTGTGGCAATATTGCAGTGACGCCGGTGTTTATCTCGCCCTGCTGTAGCGTGACATGGGAAACGGTAACCCCTGCGACATCGGTAATGAGGTTGAGAGGGCCGGGGGTGCCGTGCCCGATGCAAAAACCGCTGTTTTTTGAAAGTCCCATAAAAAATCTCCGTTCAATACTTTTTAATTATTATCCGTTTCGGGCAATTTTTCGCCTTGCGGTGGTGGCATGGAGAAGACAAGCCGTCTTATCCAGCGTTTGCTTCTAAAGTGCAGTATACATACTATCGACTTTATAAAATCCTCCGCTATAAACATTGCAAGTACCACTACCACAAAGGGAGCCTCTACAAAAAAGGCAAGTACCGCAACTATCGGGATTCCCCAGAAATACATGGTGCCAACGTCTAGGAAAAATCCTGTTTTGGTGTCGCCACCTGCCCTGAATATTCCGACAACACAGGTGTAGGGTATCATTCTGAAAGCCAGCCATAAACCGTAAAACATCAGCAGTTGCGAGGCAATTTGCTGTGCCGTTTCGGTTTCGATATTCATTAGTGACAGCACAGGATTTCTGATAAGGACAAGACCGAGTCCGACCACCACACCGAGAAGGGGAGTCATCACAAGGGCACGCTTTGCCATGGTATATGCACCGTCCAGCTCACCTTCGCCGACCGACTTTCCGACCATGATTGCGCAAGCGTTGCAAATTCCCACGAAAAACACAAAGGAAAGCTGTTCCACCGAGCTGAAAATGGTAAAACCGGCGTAATTTTCGCTTCCTTGACGGGCAAAAATAGCCGCATAGATATTTGTTCCGACCGCCCAAACTATCTCGTTTGAAAGAACCGGGCCTGCTATGCGCAAATACCGCAAGGTGAACTCTTTTCTAAGACGAAAGAGCACCGAAATCGGACGGAAGGTGAAGTGTTTTTGCTTTGCGCCGATGATAAATACAAGCACTGCCTGTAAGGTGATAGAGGTCAAGGTGGCAATGCCGGCGCCACGCAGGCCGAGAGCGGGAAAGCCAAAATTACCGCTTATCAGGCAGTAGTTCAAAAATGTGTTGACGGTAACCTGAAATGCAGAGGTCAAAAGCGGAACGCTTACATTTTCGGTAGACCGCCTGGCATTACATACTATTGTCGAGTAACATAGCGGCAAAGCCATAAAGGAGATGGTACGCAAATAGACTGCACCTGCTTCAATAACCGCAGTTTCGGGCGTGAAAATGGCCATGAGCTGTTGCGGTGCAAAAAACATAGCCAAGTTGAAAAGTACGGCGGCGATGCAAGTGATGGAAAGTGCCGTGCCAAAGGTGCGGTCTATCCCCTCAAAATCGCGCGCACCCCAATATTGGGAGATAAGCACGGCACTGCCGCTTGAAATGCCGAAAAAGACCATGTTGAGCATAAAAGTCCACCGTGCAGCAACACCAATGGCGGCGACAGAGGTGTTTCCAAGCTCGATAACCATGGCGGTATCTATCAAGGTAGCGCAGGAGATAAGTAGGTTTTGCAGCGCTATGGGAAGTGCCAGCGACAGCATGCGCTTGTAGAAAACTCTTGTTGAAAGATTCATAAAATCTCCGTTCTGTTACTAAAAAATGTTTTTCAGATCTCCGACAAGGTGGAGATTTTTTGGCAGTTTGCTTGTTTCCGGGAGAGGCCATTTGGCTTTAATTTATCGGTGTCAACCTGCTTAAATTTATAAGTGGCAGATGAAAAAATGCAGTCCTAATGATTATAATGCAAAAAAATTGTAAAATCAAGAAAAAACAATGTCAAAAAGCCGTTTTGTATGATAAAATAAAAAGAAAAAACAAAGGGGAATTATTATGTACGATTTAATTATTAAAAACGGCGTCGTGGTGGACGGCACCGGCAGTGCGCGCTTTTCTGCGGAAATTGCTGTAAAAGACGGGATTATAGCGGCAATCGGCACAGACCTTGGGGAGGCTGTCAGAGTGATAGATGCAGACGGTAAAATTGTCGCCCCCGGATTTATAGATGCACACAGTCACACCGACAATACCGTGCTGTTTGAACAGTCGGACGGATATAACAAGCTTGAGCAGGGTGCAACGACAGAGGTTGCGGGGCAATGCGGCTCTGCACCGGTGCCTTATTACAAATCCTCGCTCGATGAGGCGGTGGCAATTGTCGGTCAGCAAAAGGTCGATCAGATTAAACAGCAATGCGCCGACTTCGAGAGCTTTATGACAGCGGTAGAGCAGGTGAAAATGGGTGCAAACATCGCCTTTTTTGCCGGACAAGGTGCAATCAGAGGCAAGGTAATGGGCTTTTCCGATGCTGAGCCGTCTGAACAAGAGGTAGAGCAAATGTGCGCCCTTATGAATCAAGCGATGGAGCAGGGCTTTTTGGGCTTTACAACAGGCCTTGTGTATGCACCGTCTGTCTATGCAGGCAAGCCGGAGCTTGTTGAGCTTGCCAAGGTGACAAAAAAGCATGGCGGAGTTTATGCCAGCCACATCAGAGGGGAGGGCAATCAACTGCTTGACTCCATGAAAGAGGCGATAGACATCGGCGAAGCAGGCGGTGTGCCTGTTATAATATCCCACCTCAAAGTAATCGGAAAAAACAATGAGGGCGACTCGATAAAGGCGCTTGACTTGATAGAAAAGTCAAATGAGCGTGGAATTGATGTGCGTGCAGACCAATATCCGTATCTCGGCGGTTCAGCGCCCTTTTTATCGCAAATACCGCCCAAGTTTTTGACAGACGGCCCGGCGGCACTTCTTGAGCGTATGGCAAAGCCCGAAGTGCGCGACGAGATAGAGCATTCCATTTTCAACGAGTATGACGAGTTTGAAAGCAATATCTACAGTGCGGGATATGACGGCACCTTGATGGCAGGTTGCTCCAAAACACCGCAATATGTCGGAAAGACAATAGGCGAGATAGCTAAAGAAGAGGGCAAACGCCCGATAGATGTGACTTGCGACATCCTCATTGCCAACAATGGGCATGTGCAGGGTATTTACTTTGCTCAAAACCAGTCGGACATGATGCGTATTATCTCACATCCGACCGTTATGGGCGGTTCCGATTGGTCGGCATATCTCCAGCATCAGAGCCCCGATAAGGTTTCGGGCGGTCATCCCAGAGGTACTTCGACCTTTGTAAAGCGCATGGAACTTATTCGTGACCACGGTCTATTGACACTCGAACAATCGGTGTACAGCATCACGGGATTTGCGGCAGAGAGCCTTAACCTAAACCAAATCGGCAAATTGCAGGTCGGGAAAAATGCCGACATTTGCATTTTTGACTATGCAGCACTGCGTGCGCCTGCCGATTTTATTCATCCGTTTGCCCGAAATGAGGGGATATTGACGGTAATCGTCAACGGACAGGTTGCCGTTGAAAACGGCGTGTTCAACGGTACACTGGCGGGCAAGGTGCTCAAAAGAAAGAAATAAATAAATCAGAGGTAATTATGGTAACATACGAGCAAGTAAAAAACAGCGCAGACATCAAAACATATCTCCAAAGGGGAGAGCATGTGATGAACGCCATACAGTATACCGAGCACGGATTTGCCCATGCAACGCTGAGTGCAAATCGTGCCGCGCAGGTGCTATCGGTGCTCGGATATGATGAGCGAACATTGGAACTGGCGAAAATCGCAGGGTATATGCACGACATCGGCAACTCAGTAAACAGACATGACCATGCGCAAAGCGGAGCAATAATGGCGATGCAGCTGCTGACCGCAATGGGAATGCCCGCCGCTGAGGTGTGCGAGGTGGTAAGTGCAATCGGGCACCATGACGAAGGAACGGGTGGCCCGGTTAGCGCAATATCGGCGGCGCTGATTTTGGCCGATAAAAGCGATGTGCGCAAGAGCCGTGTGCGCCCGGGCACCGATATCGGAAAGGACATTCACGACCGAGTCAATTACGCAGTGCGTGACACAAAACTGAGTGTAGACAAGGAAAACTCCTTGGTACTGCTGACCTTAGATATTGACACACAAATAAGCGCCGTTATGGACTATTTTGAAATTTTTCTATCGAGAATGCTGTTGTGTCGCCGTGCGGCAGGCTTTTTCGGTATGACCTTTCACCTCGATATAAACGGTCTGCGCCTGCTGTAATGCAGTGCAAAATTAAGCTTTAGAAGGCTATATCAGCTTTTTTTAGAGAAGGAATGGCGGATAATTATGACAAAGAGATTGTTTGACAGCGACCCCACTCTGGTCGGTGTGCGTAGCAAGGTGATTTCCTGCACGCCTAAAGACGGGAAATATGCCGTTGTGCTAAACAGCACAATTTTCTACCCGAGAGGCGGAGGTCAACCGTGCGAAAGCGGAACAATAGGCGGTATACCGGTGGTCGATGTGTACGAGCAGGACGGTGAAATACTGCACATAACCGAGCAACCGGTCGGGACAGGCTCGGTAGAGTGTGAAATTTCTGCGCAAATGCGTATAGACAGTATGCAACAACACTCGGGACAGCATGTGCTTTCGGCGGTCATTGAAAAACTGTACGGCATACCCTCGATAATTGCACGGATTGAGCCCGAGTATTGCCATCTTGAACTGCCACAGCCTCTCAGCCATGAACAGCTTAGAGAGGTAACAGAGCAGGTGCAGGCGGTAATTGAGCGTGATTTAAAGATAAGTACCCGTTATTTTTCTCGTGAGCAGGCACAGCGCATGGAGATCAGGGGCAATATCCCCGAGCATGAAAAACTGCGTGTAGTCAAAATCGAAGAGCTCGATAGAAATTGCTGTGGTGGAACACATTGCGCCTCAACCGGTGAAATCGGAGATTTTTTGGTGTGTGGCGAGAAAAATGTGCGTGGAAATTACCGTGTTTACTATGTGTGCGGTGAGCGTGTGCGCAAAGAACAGCAAAAGCGCACAGCGATGCTTCTTCAGGCACAAAACGAGCAGAGCTGTGAGAATATCGGCGAGCTTTTTGACAAAATCGGCAAAAGTCTGGAGCGTAAAAAGGAACTGGACGAGCAAAGTCATGTGCTTAAAGAGGCGCTACTTGGCAGTGATTTGGCATTTTTAGAGAGCTCGGGAGAGTTTTTGGGCGATATTTTCTTTGTCGGCGTAATGTGCGACAGGGCAGAGGTCAAAAATCTGCGCATAGCCTGTGAAGCGGTTGCCGCCCATCGAAATGCGGTTATTTTGGTGTTGTGCACCTCAAACGGCAAAAGTGCGGCAATCTTTGTTCGCTCAAAGGGCAATGGTGTCGATTTGGGCAAATATATGCGTGGATTGACTTTGCAAACCGGTGCAACCGGAGGCGGAAATGCCGTGCTTGCGCAGTGCAGTAGCGATACCGATATATCGAGAGCCTTTGTCTCGACCGCCGAGAAAATCAAAAACGAAATAGCTGAAAATCTTCCCAAAATATAGAATAAAAAAAACAAGGCACGCATTGCAATGTGCCTTGTTTTTTATTGTTCGATCTTAAAAATCTTTGTTCTCTTCCGCTTGTTCATGGCGTTTGCCATGCTCTGACAGCGCTTTTAAGAAATTTGCAGTTTCTCGTTTTTTGTTGGGTTTTGGCTTGTTGATACAAAGCACCAAGACAATGCAGGCAATTGCCGCAACGGCGATATATACAAAGAGGATTTGCTCGCTTAGCGTGAGCATAATTGTGCCGACCCCTTGCAGATAATACAGGATAACCTCGCCATTTTCATGTAAAACACCCTGAGTTAGGGTGCGGTCGGTGAGTACGGCATTGCCATTTTCAAGTGGATACAGGCCAAATCTAAAACGGTCGGGCATGGGGGAATGAGGATCAAGCGCCACTATCAGCACCGAGGCTAAAAGTGCGGCGACAAGTAAGATTATAATTGCTTTTCCGACAGTTTTCATAATGCACCCCCATTGTTTTCTTCATTTTACCACAATTTTTGCACAGTGACAAGAGGGTAGGTGGTTGAACATATCGTCGTATTTCTGATTTTATTGTAGGGGCGACCTGTGGTCGTCCGTTAGGTTCGCTGTAGGGAGCGACGCCCTCGTCGCTCCGTAAACGAAAGACAAAAAATTTTTGGACGAAAGTTTGTGCCGATTGCGGCACCGCAACCTACTTTTTGACCCCAAAAAGTAGGCAAAAAGTGTTGGGGGGGTTGCGTATGCCCCCCAAAACCCCCTAGCGCTTTTGCCTGTAGCAAGGCGAGAGATTGTGCGTTATGGCGTG
>CAYJAS010000057.1:0-8801 GCA_964367895.1 uncultured Oscillospiraceae bacterium
TCAGTGATTACTGTGCTACGGTATAGACCGAAACCTTCTTGCGGTCGCGTCCCATGCGCTCGAAACGCACAGTTCCCTCGACAAGTGCAAAAAGGGTATCATCGCTACCTCTTCCGACGTTTGTGCCGGGATGGATTTTAGTTCCGCGTTGTTTGACAAGGATGTTTCCGGCCAAGACAAATTGACCGTCAGCACGCTTTACGCCAAGTCGTTTGGACTCAGAATCACGGCCGTTCTTAGTTGAACCGACACCTTTCTTATGTGCCATAATCGCACCTCCGTTATTTAGTATTAAGTGCTTAGCACTTAGGAAATTGTTTCGATAACAATTTTTGTATAGGGTTGTCTGTGACCCTGCTTGCGGCGATAGTTCTTTTTAGGCTTCATCTTGTAAACGGTGATTTTCTTTTGCTTGCCGTTTTTGATGATTTTGCCGACAACTTTGCCACCGGGTGTAAGGCTTCCGTCTTCTTTGGAAGTCATCAATGTCTCGAGTTCAACAACATCTCCTGCTTGCATTTCAAGCTTTTCGACATAAATTGTGTCACCTTGTGAGACCTTATACTGCTTTCCGCCGGTTTTTACTATTGCGTACATCTGTGTAGCACCTCTCCTTCATTTCGGACTCGCTCTAAGGGTGGAGCTTTGATAAAAACTCACTGACCCGTTCAATGCGGCTTTGTTAGTATACCATCAAAAGGTATATGTGTCAATCTTTTTTTGGAGATTTTAGGCATTATTTCACGAAAATCGGGTTTTGCACATGCTCACCGACAAAGTTTTGATTTCCAAGTGCCGTATGATATAAAAGAGAGGCGGTACATTCTCGCTCAAAGATATCACGAGCCCTTTGTTCAAGCTTTTCTATATGTGCAGGCTTGGTTATGATGGGCAGAGAGGCTGTTTTGCGAGCACGGTGAAGCACCTGCCGTCCGGCATCGGAAAAGGCAAGCACTCGTGCATAGGGCGGTGGGGACTCCGAGTGACTTCGCTCGATGCCCAAAAATCCACACATCAGCATACGCCGCAGGCGAGAGTGGGGGTAACGGCGTGTTTTTGCGTGCTGTGCGGCAAGCTCCGGGTCACGGTGCAGGCGCAGTGAGCGCCAAATGCGGTGCTCGACACCTTCAGAGGCGCCGGGAAGGCGCTCAAGTTGCTCGGGAGACATAGGGAGCAGACGGCTGAGCATCATCAGATTAAGTCGCTCAAGGTCGAGCATGAGCTTTTTTTCTTTTTTTGCCTTTTCAAGTATTTGTGCGGTGGTGTGCGGAATCATTTCGTCCACCAAAGCACCACTGCGAAGCTGTGTGCGTATAAGTGAGGCCGAGGCAAATCCGCTTACCGCCTCGGTACTGTCATGGGCGGCCCCTTTTCGCTCTATCGGAAGAGGAGTTATAGCATGACCGCCGTTTAAAAGGGCTTTGCAATACTCGACCGCCAAAATATTGTTTGGGCTTTTTATAATAGAGGCATTCTCTGAAATACGGGCGTAGAGGGCACGCTCACGGGCGGCGGCATAGGATATTCCGCTTTGCAAATGGGCGAGTGTGCTTTGCACCGTTTCGTGTTCAAGCAGTATCTTGGCAATCTCGGTCAGTTTTTGAGCGTCCGCAGTTTCCGCACCGAAGGAAAGATGAGTCAGCTGTGAAAGTGAGGCGAGGATGTGCACGGCGGCGGCGGCAAAACCCTCTGCCGACAGCAGTGAATAAACAGCAGGCAGTTCAAGGACAAGGTCGGCACCGCCTGTCACTGCGGCGGTTGCTCGCTCATGCTTTGGCATCATTGCCGCAGAGCCACGTTGCAGAAAATTTCCCGACATACAGCAAACTATCGCACAATCTTGCCCGAGTGTGCGCTTTACCTGCTCTATTTGGTGCTGATGTCCGTTGTGAAAGGGGTCATATTCCGAAACAATGCCGCAAATGTGCATAAAGCCTCCGTTTTGTCAAAAGTTAATCAATTTTTAGTGGTACAAATGATAAAATAATGTTGCAAAAGCGCTCTGCATGGTGTAAAATAATTGAGGTCTTTGTTTATTGTACCATAAAAATTGTTATTATCAAATCAATTATTAAAAAATAGGAGTGTTTTAAAATGAATGTTCTCGTAATCAACGCAGGAAGTTCCTCCCTTAAGTATCAACTTTTAAATCCGGCAAACGGTGAGTTGCTTGCAAAGGGCCTATGCGAACGTATCGGAATCGACGGCAAGTTCACCTATGCACCGACAGGCAAGCAAAAGCTTGACGCTGTAGATGTAGCTATGCCCACACACTCAGAGGCTATTAAAGCAGTGCTTGACGCTTTGGTAGACCCGCAAAACGGTGTTGTCGGCTCCATGTCCGAAATCAAGGCAGCAGGCCATCGTGTTGTTCACGGCGGCGAGGCGTTCTCATCTTCCGTGCTCATAACAGATGAGGTTATGCAGGCAATCGAAGATTGCAATCCGCTTGCACCTCTTCACAATCCGGCAAATATCATCGGCATTAAAGCCTGTCAAGCACTGATGCCCGGCGTACCGCAGGTAGCTGTTTTTGACACCGCTTTCCACCAAACAATGCCGGCGGTAGCTTATACATATGCACTGCCCTATGAGTATTACGCAAATGACAAGGTTCGCCGTTACGGTTTCCACGGCACCAGCCACAAATATGTTGCACAGCGTGCGGCAGACATGCTGGGCAAGCCGATTGAGCAGACAAAAATTATCTCCTGCCACCTCGGAAACGGCTCGTCGGTCGCTGCAGTAGACGGCGGCAAGAGTGTTGACACCTCGATGGGCTTCACTCCGCTTGCAGGCCTTCCCATGGGCACACGCTCGGGCGATATCGACGCAGGTATCCTTGAGTATCTGATGGGCAAACACGGCATGAACATCAATGAAATGGTCAGCACCCTCAACAAAAAATCGGGTGTTTTGGGCGTTTCGGGCGTTTCAAGCGACTTTAGAGATCTTGAAAACGCAGGTAAAGAGGGCAATGACCGTGCCGCTCTTTCGGTTGATATGTTCAACTACGGCGTCAAAAAGTTCATTGGTGCATATGCTGCTGCAATGGGCGGAGTAGATGCCATCATCTTCACCGCAGGTGTCGGCGAAAACTCAGCAAATCAGCGTCTTGCAATCGCTTCCGACCTTGAGTACATGGGCGTTGTGATGGATGCTGAAGCAAATAATTGCCGTGGCAAGGAGCAGGTCATCTCGGCCGCTGACTCCAAGGTAAAAGTTTTGCTTATCCCGACAAATGAAGAGCTGATGATAGCTCAAGATACCATGAAAATCGTAAAAGGTTAATTTAAGTTTAAAAATAGCAAACAACCACCGACTTCGGTCGGTGGTTGTTTATTTTGTGCATCTTAAAATCAATTGATATAATGTAGGGACACGGCTTGCCGTGTCTGTTTTTTCAATTCACGGATACTTCATGTGCCGGTATTTGTGGTCACGGCAAGCCGTGACTCTACATCGAAAATCATAAATCACCTCGTAAAATGCTCATAACCGGTAGTAGCAGGCTAAGTATTATAAAACTTTCTTTACCATTACAATTTCCTCGTTTTGGTAATCAATTTCAAATCCATTTTTTAAGAATAGTTTAAATGATGGGTTGTCAGTGGCTATATCATCATATAGTGTAAGTATTCCGTTTTCCTTTGCTAAAGAGCAAAGCAAATTTATAGCTTTTGAACCAAACCCTTTGTGTCGATATTCTGCTAAAATAATTACGCTACATAAGTAAACACCCTTATTCTTATCGAAGCGATAAGCAAATTCGCCAACGTAATTACCGTTTTTTTCATCTTGTATATATCTATAGAAAAACTCGAGCTTTGAGCTATTAACCCAAGTGTGATACCACTTCTCCCAACTTTCTTTTGGAAATAAAATTGTGCCACCCCAAGCATTGTTATATGACATAGTGTCTTTGTCGGCCATCAATTTTTCTCGAAACCATAAATCATCTAAATTAGGCTTATATGCTTTAATCATAATTGCAACCTCCAGTTATATAAACAATCCCCACATTCCTATCGGTATATGGCACATTTTATCCCTAAAATCAAGGTTTTTGCCAGCCTTTTAGATTTGAACGCTTAATTGCGCCGAAAACATTGCCCTTGATGCCCGGATAGCGACCCTCAAGCTCGCTGAGTAGCTGTTTTGCGTCCTCACGCTTTGTGTGCTTGTCGGCCGGACATGGGTTGTGAACGACCGGCAGGTCGGCACGACGGGCAAAGGCGGTCAATTTGCGCTCGGGTATGAGTAGCATCGGGCGAATTACGGTGATATCCTTGCGGTCGAGATAGGTCATCGGCTGAAAACAGCTCAGTCGCCCCTCATACAGCAGTGACAGCATAAAGGTCTCAACGGCATCGTCATAATGGTGCCCAAGAGCCACCTTTTTACAGCCCAATTCGAGCGCCGCATCGTTTAGCGCACCACGCCGCATTTTAGCGCACAGCGAGCAGGGGTTTGTTTCCTTGCGTATGTCAAATACAATTCGCCCGATATTTCCCTCCTTGAAAACAAAGGGAACGTCGATACTGCGGCAAAATTGTTCGGCCACCGAAAAATCCATGCTCTCCCAACCCATACCGATGGTAATGGCGAAAAGCTCAAACCGATTGGGATAAAAACGGCGCAGTTCACTCATCATTTTAAGCAGAGCGAGCGAATCTTTGCCTCCCGAAAGCCCGACGGCGATGCGGTCACCCTCGGAAATCATATTGTATTCATCAATAGCGCTTCTCATGAGCGAAAGTAGTTTTTGCAAAATATCATCCTTTTCGTTGTTTTTTTGCCAATATCAATTGTGCTCGTTTGGGTTGCGGTCGGCGATTATAAATCGCTTTGTTGAGACGTCGGACACAAGCTGTAACATATTATCATAACCGGTTTTGTTTTTTAAATTTCTGATATGCGTATCAAGAGTGGGTGGTTTAATGCCTAATTGTTTGCAAATTTCACTATTTGAATAACCGCTCGCCTTTGCCTGAAGTACCTTTAGCTCCTGCGGTGTAAAATCTGTGCTTTTGGCATATCCGATGGTAATTGTCGGTACGCTGTCGGGGTAGAAGGTGTGGCCGGCCATTATCAAATCTATTACCCCAAGCAAATCCTGCTCGGTGTAGTCTTTGTACCAAAAACCCTCACAGCCGATTTTTAGGGCATTTTCCACATGACTTTGATGCACCGAAAATGTCAAAATAATCACCTTGATTTTGGGGTAGTTTTGCTTGATTTTTTGTGCGGCAAGCAGTCCGTTTTCCTTGCCGTTTGTGTGGATGTCGAGCAAAATCAGATCAATTTTATGTCCGCAACCGAGCAAAAACCCCTCAAGGGTATCGGCATCCTTCAATTCGCCGATTAGATTATACCGCCCCTCACTGCGCGCCAATGCATATTTCATAAAATCGCGTGAGCTGAGCTGATCATCAACAATTATTACATTGGCCATAAAAATCTCCATTCTGTGCAAACTATTTTAATAATAAGATTATAGCGTGATTTTCACGCTATAATCACTTTCCACTGTTTATTTAGGAAGAAGTATACCCATGCACACTCCGTTTGCGATTACAATACTCATTCTGCCGGCCGATTGCTCGATTTTACGGCGCAATCCCGACAAACCACCGCCTTCGATTATAACATCGGGCGGGTTTTTATCGTGATTAATTATTTCGGCGAAATAGGAAAGTGAATCCTGTCTCACTGACACGCTGACACGGTCTGCTTTGGCATGAACAGCGGCATTTTTAAGCATCTCGCTTATTGCGAGCACAATCAAATCACGTTGTGCTTTATCGCTCGGCAGAGCACCTGTTATATCCACCTGACAGCCAAGCTGGCGTGCAAGTGAGAGCACTTCATTTATCGTAAGGTCATCTTCGCTTTGCGGCCGCAGAAAATGGCTGATTTTATGGTTTAGATCGCTCCAAGCGTCAAATGTGTCGTCCATAATGTGAACATCGGGCGACTCACGCACAAGCTTTTTCAGGGTTACCAGCAGACTTCCGAAATTATCGTGCACACGCACCTTCATGTCGAGTGCCTCTTGTTCCGCCGTATTGCGTTCCAGCCCGTATAAAAGTATGTTCTGCCTTATTCGCTGTGCGTGCAGGCGAGCGTTGAGAGTTTCAAGGTCGGCGTAAAGCCCGTGCAGATGGGTGATATCACTCGCCTTGATTTGGTAAGAATTGTGCTCATTTATGCTCAGGTCGCTTTTAGAAAACTGCCATACTGTTTTGCCGTCAATGTTAAAGGCAGGACTTTGTCCGTGCATTACACATATATTTGTCTTTGAAAGTCGCTCAATATCACGCCAAAGTTCGTGACCATTTTGCAGGTCTTTGCCGGTCAGGCTCAAACTGAGCTCATGCATTCTGTGATTGGACAGCAGAAGGCTACCGTCCTCACTGCCGAAAGCAAGACCGGTCGGCAGGTTTTCCAGCGCAGATTTGATGGAGTGCACAGCGATTTGCGCCTTGCGATAGCGGTTTGCGTCTGTAAAAAGGTAAATAGAAAGTCCGAATGCCAGCAAAAACAGCAAGATGTGCATCTGATAGGGTATTGTGTCAATAATAGTTGAAACAGCACTTGGGGTGAGGGCAGTTTCGGAGTTTTTTGTGATATTGAGTTCAAGGAGTGAGGTAAGGTCAAAGGCTACCGGCACCATAACTGCGGTAATTAGTGCCGTGTGTAGATGTCTGCGCAAAACTATGCTTGTAATCATATTCATTATAAGCATAGCATGAAGCAAAATAAAGGCCGCAAGCAGAGCAACCATGCCGTATTGAGAAAGCTGTGTAAAGCCGGTCACACCGCCACCTCCTGTCTGCCTTGCAGTAAAAAAGAGATGTGGTGTGAATCACCTTCATCTTCAATGACAAGACTGCTTTGCATAGAGGTGAAGCTCTCTGCGAGGGTGTTCATCTTGCTCGGGTGACAGTCGCCACCTGAAAGCTGAATGGTCATGCGCAATTTGTCATCGGTTTTACTTATGGTGATGTGTATAACCGTCATGCGAAACTGCGCACATTCAATCACGCTTTGGAACAAGCTATAGCACAAAATTGCTTGCGAGTGGGTCATTTCAAAATCAGAGGACATGTTAAAGCTTGCCGTTGCGCCCACCGCTGACAGCACGCCGAGCGATTCCTCAATACAGCGGCGCAATTCATTGGCCGAAATCGGGTCACCCATTTGTGACATCAAAAGAAGGTTGCTACGGCGCTTTGCATATACCCCGATAGAGCAAATTTCACCCAAAAGATGAAGCTTTTCGCTACCTGTGGCGCCCTCTGCCTTTTTTACACGCTCGCTTATTTTTTCGGTTTGAGGGAGAAGGTCTGCCGAAAGCAGGTCGTAAATTTCACGCTGTTTGGCCAATCGGGCACGCTGTTCTCGCATGCGCTTTTCCTGCTCTAAAAATGAAACCTCACTGTAAAGCTCACTGTTTATAGACTCAATTTCAGAAATTTTATCACTGATTTCAGAGATGTTTTCATACCAACTGACAAATCCGCCATCAATTGGCGACATGTGCAGTAGCGTGCTGTGATCACTTTCGATTTTGCCTTCTGTCTTAAGCTTTGCAAATTGCTCCGGTGAAAGTGGCGGTGTATCCTTTGAAATGAAGTGCAGATTGCCCTGTTTATCGAGCACCTGTGCGTCAATATCCGAGGCGTTGAAAAACATTCGATAAGAGCCGTTTGACGCAATAAGACCGATTTGTATGCAAAGCTCCCAGAAGGATATAACCACAATGCAGGTGGTCGTTGTTAAATCGGTAAGCTGGTGTAAGGGCTCGTGAAAGGGCTGATAAGCCGCTAAATACAAAATCATGACAAACAGGGGCAATAACGGCAGGAGAATAGCCCTTTTGTTTTTGAAATTGCGCATATTTTTCACCAAGGAGAAAAAAGAGGCGATTATCAGAGAAGTGCTGTAAATCAAAAAAAGCCAATAGATAAAGCCGTAGCTGTAGCCACTATTGTAATCATTTATATTCTCAAAGGCAAATGCCAGTTGGTGTAGGTCATTTGTCAGCACAAGCAGGACAAGCAGTATTGAAGGGATGTAAAGAAGATACCAGCTTTTATGCGGAAGGTAGTTTTCATCTTTACCTGCCGAAAGTGAAACGAAAAAGGTCAGCAGGCAGATTGAAATCAACGGGATATAGTATGCATACCACAGAAAACGGTCTAAAGTGGGGGTGTAAGTGGCGGTGTACCATTTAACAGCTTTTATCAGGTTCCAGACAAGCATTGCTACAGCTGTTGTGAGTAGATATGCCCGTGTGTGCCGCTGCATAATGCGCCTGTTGAGCGACATCATCCAAAAATATATCATACCGATAAAAAAGGCTATTGTAACGGTATGCCCCAGCACCGACAGATACAAAAGATGTGGACTTTCCCACCCACGAATGGTGCGAAGATATGCGGCAAACGCAACAAGCAAAAGGTAAATAACAAGCGATATGCGAAATCGCTTACTTGTTCGGGGCACAGACTCACCACCTTAAATATAAGCAATGTATAAAACAAAATGAAAAAGGGTTATAATTCTTGCATAATGGAATAATTGTACCACAAAAGCGACAACAGTGCAACCGACGCAGGGCAAAGCAAACGGTAGAAAAAGACAAAATTCTTACAAAGCTTTCAATTTACTTATGGCTTTCTTATTGATATTTAAAATGCCTTGCAGGTACTGCTTAAAAGTGCTAATCTACATTTGTAAAACGACAATTTTACTCCGATACCATACATAAAATAGGAGAGTAATTATGAAAAATG
>CAYJAS010000057.1:8811-11194 GCA_964367895.1 uncultured Oscillospiraceae bacterium
TATGGCTTTCTTATTGTAGTTAAAAAGGGGTTGCAAGTATTACTTAAAAGTGCTAAACTTCAATCATAGAGAGATTATATATCGTTTTTGTCACCTTAAAGGAGAAGCACAAATGAAAAATATTTTAATAATACCTGCGCTTGAGCCAGACCACAGCTTAATAGATTATGTAAATCGGCTTTGCGATCAAAAGGGTTTTGCCGTTTTGGTGGTAGATGACGGTAGCAGTCAGGCGGCAAAGCAAGTTTTTGAACAGATTAAACTGCAGCAAAATGCAACTGTGCTGACACACAGTGAAAATATGGGCAAGGGCTCGGCGCTAAAGACAGCGATTGCCCATGTGCGTGATAATATGCCAGACATTGACGGAATAATCACCGCCGATGCAGACGGACAGCACAGCATAGAGGATATTTGTCGCATGGACAAGGCTCTGAGTGAGCATTCGAAATCGCTGATACTTGGGGTGCGCAATTTCGGAGAGGGCACACCGGCACGCAGTCTTTTTGGCAATACGGTTTCGTCAAAAACCCTTGCACTGCTTTACGGAATAAAGCTGAAGGACACCCAAACCGGCCTGAGAGCTATCGCAAGATGCCATTTTGATTGGCTGCTCAGCTTGCGTGGTATGCGATATGAATATGAGCTGAATATGATTATTTACAGCAAAAAAGCGGTAATTAAGATAGACACAATAACGATAGAAACCATTTATTTTGACAACAATTCGGGCAGTCATTTTCGCTCGGTGCGTGACGGTGCAAAGGTTTATTGGCAGATGCTCAGAGGGCTTGCACAATATATCGGAAACAGCGCTATTTCAGCACTGGTGGACATTGGGCTTTTTACCGTACTTTTTTATCTGACCCGCTCATGGCTGACGGCAAGCGGAGCAACTGCCTTTGCCTCGGCGGCGGCACGCATTGTATCGTCAATTGTAGATTTCAGGCTCAACAGAGGAACCTTTGCAGGCAGAGGGAATACGACGGCATCGGCATATTTTAAATATTACACCCTTTGGATTTGCCAGCTCGGAATGTCGATATTTGCACTCAACCTTGTCAGCTCGATATTTGGCGTGGTTCAGACGGTGGCAAAACCCTTTGTAGATTTGATTTTGGCAGTGCTGAGCTATCAAATCCAGTTGCACTGGGTCTTTGCTATTAAAGACTTAAAACCGCAGAATAAAGAGAGAGATTTGTGCGTCAAGGACAAGAAAAAATACAGCTCAAAGCAACAGATGATCTGATAACCTCAAAAAAATCGCCTGAGTTTGGCGATTTTTTTCTTTTGTACTTGTGTGGTAAGAGGTTATTATGTTATAATATCACTCATGATGAAATTATTTTTTTGGAGGGGATTTTATGAAAGTTTTTATCAGTGCAGACATCGAGGGTGTCGCAACCACCACACTTTGGGCACAGACCGAAACGGTAAACAAACCAGGCCTTGCCGCAGAGCATTGCAGACAGATGACAAATGAGGTCAAAGCGGCCTGCGAAGGCGCAATTGCGGCCGGTGCGACCTATATTCTGGTCAAGGACGCACACAGCAATGCAGTCAATATAAATATTGCAGAGCTTCCCGAATGTGTCGAGGTTATCAGAAACTGGAGTGGCCATCCCTATGGTATGTCGGAGGGCATAGACAGTAGCTTTGATGCCGCTATGTTTATCGGATATCATTCGGCGGCAGGCAGATGCGGTAATCCACTTTCCCACACATTTTCGGGACAGACCGTGTGGGTCAAACTTAACGGCGTCAAATGCAGTGAGTTTATGCTTTACAGCTATGCTTGTGCGCTTGAGGGTGTACCAACACTTTTGCTGTCGGGCGACAAAATGCTGTGTGACGACAGTGCCGACCTGCATCCTAGCCTGAGCACTGTGCCGACAAAGGACGGGCTTGGTGGCAGAACACAATCGATACACCCAAACCTTGTGTGCAAAAATATCAAAGAGGCGGCCGAAAAGGCACTCGGTCAAGATTTGAAAGAGGCGCTGTGCGAGTTGCCCGAGCATTTTGTGTTTGAGCTGTGCTATAAAGAGCATAAAAATGCAGTCAAGCACAGCCATTTCCCCGGATTTAAGCTTGTGGATGACAATACAATCCGCATGGAAACAGACAGCATGTATGAGGTGCTCCGCGCCGGAAGATATGTAATGTAAGCTGCTTATTAGTTAGTTAGGGTGACGGGAGTTGAACTCACATCGCTAAACTTCCGTTATTGATTGTAGGGGCGGTCATTGGCCGCCCGCCGTCTCGTTCTGTAGGGAGCGACGCCCTCGTCGCTCCGAGTGAGAAGGACGAAAGAGGTTTTAGACGGGAGTTTGCGGCTATGGAGCCGCCGCCACATACTTTTTGACCCCAAAAAGTATGCAAA
>CAYJAS010000058.1:0-9007 GCA_964367895.1 uncultured Oscillospiraceae bacterium
CGATCAAGTGAAAGCGGAGATGCCCAAATCGACAAGGCGCACAAGCCCACCAAAGACCGAAAGCAAGCTGCCGCCCAAGCCGCTTCCGCCCGAAGAAAAAACCGTGATCGCCCCTGTCGTGCCAATGCCTCAAATTGCACCGCCCATTTTGCCAAACCCGACAATGGTGCCGATTGAGCCTGAAATTACAGCACCGCCCGAGCCGCAATATCAAGCCTTTCAGCCTGAAGATTTCACCAGCGAACTCAATGCGGCAATAGCTGAAAACGAGCTGCAAACTTCGCCTGTCGCCACTTTGCCCAAGCCGGAAATTGCAACGGAAATTACGCCGGAAATCACACCCGAGGCAGAAGTTGAACCACAGGTGACAGCACCGCCCGAGCCGGAAATCATCCCCGAGCCAGAGCCGGAAATTATGCCTATCCCGGTGCCGCAAAAAAAGACATTTTGGCAAAAAATTAAAGGCTTTTTCGGAGGCTGATTTAAAGAAAAATTACCGCCCCGATTTGACATTTTAAATCGGGGCGAGATAGTTTTAAAAACTGAAAAGATGGAGATTTTAAATTGAATATTATCGGAGCATTAACTTTGTTTGGGGTGCTTTTAATTGTCTTTCAAATTATCACCGAAGTCTTTACCGTGCTGTTTAGATTTACCGGTCTGCCCGCCGAAAAAGCGCGCTTTCAAGTAACCTCACTTTTGACGGCATGTGGCTTTACCACCAGCGAAAGTGAGGTAATTATTTCCACCCCAAGACGCAGAAAATTGGCACGCAGAATTATGCTTTTCGGATACGCATTTACCGTCAGCATTGTGTCTGCAATCGTCAACATTTTTCTGTCGCTCAACAGCACTGAAATGGAGTTTATTTTTTGGCAACTTCCCATACCGATTGTCATTTTGGCGCTACTGATTTTGGTGCGAAAAGAGAAGCATGTAAACGCCGCACTTAACAGATTTATAGAGCGAATTGCCGAACGACTTATGTTCGGTCACAGCAGCAACAGAATACTGCTTCTCGATTATATGGGTGACAATGCAATCGCCCAGGTTGACATTGTGGAGCTTCCGACTTATTTGGCAGATGTTCAGCTTCGTGACTGTGGATTACGTGAGCAATATGGTTTGCTGGTCATGCTTATCGAGCGCAAGAACAGACCGTCCGGTCCTATTCATGCGACCGATGTTTTGCAGAGCGGTGACCGCCTTATCGTGTGCGGACATTATGATAAAATATGCAGAGCATTTGAGGCCGACGAGCGTGAACTTGAAGCGGTGCAGGTATAATTTAAAAGCCGGTGGAATTTATTTCCGCCGAGCTTTTTTAATTTTAAAAGTTGTTGCCCCGTCGGTCTTTTTTTGATAAAATATTAGTGCAAACTTCAATTTAAAAAGTGAGGGAAGTGCAATGTTTAAATTGCTGACAGGCCCGCTCGGCGGCGGAAAAACACGCAGGATAATGGAGCAAATTTCGCGCAATTGCGAGATGGGCGTTAAAAGTTTGCTCATTGTTCCCGAGAGCTCCTCCCACCTTGCCGAGCGTTCTTTGCTTGAGTTTTGCGGTAACCGTGCCGCTCGATTTGCCGGCGTTTCCACCTTTAGTCGCCTGTGCGATGACCTGCTTAAAAATACCGGCCGTAAAGTGAAACTGCTCGACTCGGCAGGCCGTATTTTGACAATGTATCGCACCCTTGAAGCACTTGCCCCTATGCTCCGACATTTTAAATCGGGGCGCACGGCAGACCTTGCCTCACGCCTTTTAAGCTTAATTGACGAGCTACTCGCCTCGGCGGTGACCCCCGCTGTTTTTGAGCAAAGCATCGGCGATTGCGACTCGGAAAAACTGCACGATTTGTCGCTCATTTATTCGGCATACACCGCAATGTGCGGTAGCGGAACTCTCGACCCCTCTAGCCTTGACAGCATTGCCGAGGGGCTTTGCAAAGACAGCGATATTTTTGACAATGTCCATATTTTTATAGATGGTTTTGACCTTTTGAGTGCCCAAAAACTTCAGCTTGTTCGGGCGATTGCCTCTAAAAGCCGTCTTGTCACCGTCAGCATAACGGTCGGTGAGGACAGGCAAATTTACGGTGAACAAATTGTACTTTCCGGGCGATTTGAGCGCATGGCGAGCGACCTCGCTTTGCCGTTTGAGCGCATTTTGTGCGCCGATAAATTGCGTGCGCCGAGCGGAGTTTTAAATGCGATTGAGGTTTTTAATTTTGAACATCCCCTTTGCGAAAACAGCGAGGGGATAGAGCTATTTTCGGCCACCGACAGTGCCGAAGAATGCGAGCTTGCCGCCGCAATTGTCCGCTCACTTGTGCTAAGTGAAAATGCGCGTCTTCGTGACATCGCCCTTTGCACGGGTGACATCGCCGGCTATGGTGACACGCTTAGCGCCGAGTTTTTGCGCTATGGACTTCCTGTTTTTCAGTCAAGGCGCAAGGATATTTTGTCCATGCCGCCCGCCCTTTTTGTCTTAGGCGCAATCTCGGCGGTGAGCGAAAATCTCAAGGTCGAGTCTGTACTCAGCTGGCTGAAATGCGGACTTTCCCCCCTCGGCACACGGCAAGCCGAACTGCTGGAGGACTATGTTCTGCGCTGGCGCATTTCGGGCAAAAGATGGTTTTCCGATTTTGATATGAAAAGCCAAATACCACAGCTTTGCGAAGCTCGACTTGAGCAGGTCAATGAGGCTCGTGCCGCGCTGTGCGACTGTATTTTTGCTTTATACTCCGAACTGCGCACCGCCCAAACGGGCGAGCAATGCGCCGATGCCCTGTCCCGTTTTATAGAGCACAGCGCATTGCACGAGAGGCTGACCGCACGATGCAAAGTGCTTGAAAGTGAGGGCAGGCGTGCCCTCGCCATGGAATACGCACAGGTCGGCGAGCTGATTTGCAGTGCAAACGACCAGCTTCGTGCCATAATCGGCGACAGTCATCTGACCGCACCCGAGTTTTTGAGACTACTGCGCTTGATGCTCGGTCAGTACGATGTCAGCTCCATTCCGCCCTCGCTTGACTGCGCCTCGGCCTCCGATTTTCGCCGAATGGAGGCCAGAGCCTTTGACTATGTCATCATTTTGGGCGCGCGTGAGGGGCTTTTCCCTCCGCTGAGCGAGGACGACAGTCTGCTGAGCGACAGCGATAGAATTGAACTTGAACTGCTCGGCATCGATCTGCCAAAGCCGGCGGCACAGCTTGGATTTCAAGGGCAGAGTGATATCGTGCGCTGTTTTTCGGCGGCAAAGCGCCGTCTTATTATCATAAAACCACGCACGGCCGAGGGCGAGCAATGCCGTGAGAGCCACACATTTTCACGCCTGCGTGAGCTTATGCCCACCCTTGCGGTCGCAGACGGCACGGCCGAACTGTCGCTACTGCGTTTGACCGCCCCTCTGCCGGCATTTGAAGTTGCCTGCTCGCAAGCACAGCTTGGACAGGGCACCGCTTACAATTATTTTTTGGACAAAGAGCAAGGCGCAAAACTGATCGGACTGCGCACATGGGCGCAAAACGGCAGAGGGCCGATAAGCGACAGCAAAGCGGTCAGAGGGCTTTACGGCGATAAAATCCGCCTGACGGCATCACGGGTTGCCGCCGTCGGCAGATGCCGTTTTGCCTATTTCATGCGCTACGGACTAAAGCTTCAGGCACGCCGTGTCGTGCGGATGGACGCTTTGCAGGTGGGCAATTTTGTCCACTATGTCGTCGAGCGTGCCATAGAGAGCCTTTGCACGGTACAGGGGCAGACGGTCAGTGCCGTTGTTGAGCGATTTACCGCTCAATTTGAGAGCGAGCATCGTGCCCTTTTGTCGCAAAGCGCACGCACCATGGCCATTTTCAGATATTTAAGCGCAAATGTTTGCAGCATCACCGAAAGTATATATAAGGAGATTTGCGCCAGTTCCTTTAAGCCGATAGCCTATGAGCTTGAGTTTGGCGGTAAAGACGGTTTGCCCCCTCTTGATTTGGATATCCCCGGCATAAATGCCCAGCTGATCGGCAAAATCGACAGGGTGGACGCATGGCAAAACAACGATCGCCTTTATATAAAGGTCAGCGATTACAAGACCGGAAAGGCATCTCTTAAATTGAGCGATTTGTACAACGGCATCGATTTGCAGATGTTTTTGTACCTCGCTTTGCTTGACGGTACAAGTCCGAGCGCACTGCAAAGCGCCGGTGAGTCTGTGCACAGTGCCGCCGCCCTTTTTGTCCCTGCGACCGCACCGTATACCAGAGTGAGCGCAAGTGAAAAATCCGCTCTGACAAAGCAAAAAGAGGTCGGGCTGAGAAGCGGAATTGTGCTCAATGACCAGCAGGTAATTGCGGCGCTCGAGCACGGTGACAGCTTTACATTTTTGCCGGTCAAGTGGAGCAAGCAGGAGTATATAAGCCTGAAAAATGCCGCCCTCGCCGACCAAAGCGAGATGCTTTTGTGCAAAAATCGTGCTCTGCAAACCACGCGAAACATCGCTCGTGCCATTGTGTCGGGCGACATTGAGGCCCACCCTTGGATAGATGATGACGACAAAATGGGCTGTGCCTATTGCGAATACAGCGCCGCCTGTCATTTTGACCCCAATATGGAGCGTGACAAGCCCCGTGAAATACCCAAGCTGAGCAACAGCCAAGTGCTGGAGCTTCTAAGAGAGGAGGAAAATTGCGATGAAACTGACTGAGGCACAAAGCCAAGCGGTAGACCATTTAGACGGCAAGCTGATTGTGTCGGCGGCGGCAGGGGCAGGCAAGACGGCGGTGCTCACTTTGCGTGTGGCACAGCTACTTTGTGACGAGCAAAATCCGCTTGAGCCCGACCGACTGCTTATTGTGACCTTTACAAATGCGGCGGCCGCCGAAATGCGGGCACGCATTGCAAAGGAACTTTCCGACAGGCTGGCAAAAGACCCGGGCAACAGCCATATCAGACGGCAAATTGCAATGCTCGGCCGTGCCAAAATACAGACGGTGCACGCCTTTTGCCGTGATCTTTTGCGTCGCAATTTTTCAAAATGCCGACTTTCGCCCGATTTTGTACTGCTTAGCGACGAAACACGCACAAAAATGCTGATTTCCGAAGCGCTTGAAGACATGCTGGAAAACGAGTACCGACAGGGGGGACGGCAACTTCTCGCCCTGCAGGAGGCTGTCAGCGAGCAGAGGGGTGACCGTGCCCTTGAAAAGATGATTTTGAGCGTGTATGAGAAGACGCTAAGCCATCCAAACCCCGATAGGTGGCTGAACTGGGCGGCACAGGCGGCCACTGCCACGCCCGATCACTCGGCTTGGGGCAAAATGATATTACAGCACGCCGAACATCAATGCGATTTCGGCCTGCATCTGCTTGAGCGTGCCGAAAACTTGCTTGAGCACGATGCCATACTTGAAAAAAACTATAAAAAGTCGATAGACTATTGCAAAGATTTTGCAATCGAGCTCAAACAGGCGATATCACAGGGGTGGGACAGCGCCGTTTTGCACCTTAAATCTTTTGCTATTCCCACGGCGGGGCGCTCCTCCGGCGCTGACGAGGGATTGAAAGATCAACTGCAAAAATTGCGTGGCCGGTTTAAAGAGGATATGGATAAATTGGCGCAAAGCTATCTGCGTGATGACAGCACGGCTATCGAACATCACCTTGCCGAGGTGTCGCCCCATGTCGCCGAGCTTTGCCGACTTGTCGGGCAGTTTAGAGAGCAGTATTCACAGCTGAAAAGGCGGCGTGATTTGGTTGATTTTTCAGATTTGGAGCATCTCACCCTTTCGCTTTTGCGTGACGAGCATGGCGACCCGACCGCACTTGCCACAGAGCTGAGCGAGAGCATTTGCTATTTGATGGTGGACGAGTATCAGGACACAAACGCCGTTCAGGAACTGATATTTTCGCTGATTTCGCCCGGCGACAATTCGGCCTTTTATGTCGGCGATGTCAAGCAGAGCATCTACCGTTTCAGACTTGCTGACCCGAGCATTTTTCTTGACAAATGGCAAAGCGGTTTAAGCGGTGACAATTCAATCTCTGCTCTCGCCCTCAACCAAAACTTTCGCTCACGTGAGCCGGTGCTAAAGCTGTGCAATTTCATTCTTGAGCGCACAATGAGCATGGGTTTCGGCGGTATGGAATATGACGACAGTCAAAAACTTGTGCCGGGCAGAACAGGTGGCGACACAGCGCCCCCTTGTGAAATGTGGCTGATTAACAGCAAAAATGCACAGGGCAAAAAAGCCGAAATTGAGGCGCAATTTGTCGCAAAACGCATATCAGATTTGCTGTCCGACATGAGTATAGACGGCGAAGATGGCACACGTCGGCTTCGCCCCGACGATTGCGCTATTTTGCTGTCCTCTTTGCGCTCACGTGCGCCCTATTATGTCAAGGCACTGTCTGCCCTCGGCATACCCTGCTCTTACGGTGACGAGGGCGATTTTTTCACGGGTATAGAGATGACAAGCGTGCTGTCACTACTGCGAACCATCGACAATCGCCTTGACGATATACCGCTGATTGCCACTCTGACTTCACCGCTTTTTATGCTGACACACACTCACATCGCTCAAATGCGTATGCTGTGCCGTGACGGTTATTTTATCGAATGTGTCGAGCTTGCCGCCGAGGCAGGAGACGAGCGTGCGGAACATGTACTCGCTGAACTGAACGATTTTTCAGACCGTGCCGCCGACCTTGGGTGCGCCGGACTGCTCAGATATATTTACGACAAAACAGGCGCCGAGAGCATATTTTCGGCGATGGACAACGGAGCAATCAGGGGTGAAAAGCTCAGACGGCTTTACAGCCTCTCGCTGTCGCTTGACGGCGGAAATGCACAGCTTTGCGACTTTATTTCCTATATCGACGCTAAAATCGCAAGCGGAAGCTCTGTTTCAATGCCCACCCGTCGGGGCGGTGTTTCCATTATGAGCATACACAAGTCAAAGGGGCTTGAGTTTCCGCTTGTAATCGTGCCCGATTTGGCAAAAGGCTTTAACACGGACGATTTAAAATCGCCGTCGCTCTTTCACATCGACCACGGCATCGGTCTATGCAGGCGAGATTCCGAGCGCAGGCTTGAATATCGCACTCCGCCACAGCACGCCATTGAGCTTGCCATGCGCCGTGAGATGGGCGAAGAGGAATTGCGCAAGCTGTACACCGCCATGACACGTGCCCGTGACAAGCTGATTATGACGGCAATTTCCAGCAGGATGGACGGCATTGCGGAGGAGTTTGACCAAAACGCTGGCACCCCGTTTGGCGCTCAATGGATGGCTCGCCAAAGCAATGCCCTGTCTTGGGTGCTTTCTGCCCTTTGCCGTCATGCCGCATGGGGCGATCGCAATGAAAGCGCCGACAGCCCAAAGCATAGCGAGGATTTACTGCTCAGGCTGATCACCCCCGAACAATTTGAGCAGGCAAGTATGCAAAAGCATGGGCAAGGTGTAGCGCCCGAATACGCCGGAAAACAGCGTGAGGCGCTGGCACTTTCCGAGCAAAATTACAGGCATATTGCCGCCTCACAGCTACCCTCCAAGGTGACGCCGAGCGGTGTGGAAAGCTTGATTTACGGTCATCACGCCATAGATTTTGAGAGTTTTATCAAGGGCGGTGGCGCGCAGGCGGCGGCACACGGCACAGCAATTCATGAGGCGCTGGCTCGTGCCGATTTGAAGCTGTGCGCTACCGAAATCGGCGCACAAGCCGAGCTGAGCAGACTTTGCGAGGGCGGATTTATCGACCGTGCTGACATACAGCCGGGCGATGGGGCGGCAATAGCGCAGTTTTGCGGTAGCGAGCTTGGAAAATTGGCGGCAGACAATTGCCTGCGTGAGTATCGGTTCAGCGCCCTTTTGCCGTCCGAATTGCTGTCGCCCGATTTTCCGCAGGGCGAGCGATTTTTAATAAACGGCGCAATCGACCTGTTGATAGAGCAAGGCGATAAGTGCATTATTGTCGATTTTAAAAGCGATGCCGTCAGACCGGGGCATGAAGAGCGTGCGGCTGAGCGGCACAAGCCCCAACTGGACATTTATGCACATGCCGTCGGCGAGATTTTCGGCTGCACGCAGGTGGACAAAATCATCTGGTTTTTGAAAACCGCCACCGCTGTGGTGCTGTAGGGGGCACGGCAAATAACGAACAACGGGCGGCCAATGACCGCCCCTACAGAACGGGGGTACGGTGGGCGATTGGTGAATCGCCCCTACGGTTGTTATATGGAAACCCGGTGTAGGGCAAGGGCTCTGCTCTTGCCGAAAAAACATCGCACAATTCTGCGGTCACGGCAAGCCGTGACCCTACGGCCGTTGTTTCAAGATTGCGCGAACACGTCGGTTCGCCCCTACTTGACAATTAACCGCTATAGAGGGATAATATAAACAAATACAAAAATTACTCGGAGGTCTATCATGCCAAAGGACATTTTTTCCGATTTATTCGGCACACCCAAAAAGAAGAGCGATGCTCTCGCTCCGGCCGAGCGATACTTAAAGGGCAACGGCACCCCAAAGCGCCCGACGGTGTCTGACGGCATTGCCGGACTTGACGAGCAGAGCCGTCTGATGCAGGAGGAGCTTCAGCGCAATTTGCAGGAGCTTCACCGCCTGAGCGACGAGCTTGACATGGACATCGACACCGATGCTATAGATGCCGAGGTCGCACGTGATTTCGGCGTGTCACCGAAGGCGGGCAAATCTGCCGGCGCTACGACAAGCACAACAACCGATGTCGCTCGCCCAAAAGTGGGGGCAGAGGGCTTTTTGGAGCTTGAAAGCGAGCTTGACAAGGTGCTGATAGGCCAAGCCGCCTTTTTAAAAAGCCTGACCATCGCCTTTAAGCGCCCTTTTATTATGGGCACTTCGAGCGAAACGGCGTCCAAAAATGCCATTTTGGTGCACGGAAAATATTTTTCCGGCAGGCATACCGCCATTAAGACCATGGCAAAACTGCTTCACGGCAGAAATGTGCTGAGCGGTGCCGAGGTCAGCACCCTTGATCTGTC
>CAYJAS010000058.1:9107-11109 GCA_964367895.1 uncultured Oscillospiraceae bacterium
TCTGACAAAAATAAGCTTGCCGATTATTTCGGCGCAGGGCTGATAAACGCTTTGGGCGATATTTGCAAAACAGACAAATTGAGCGAGCAAAGCATACTGACCTTGGCGCAAATGCGCCTCAAACGCCTTTGTGAGCGCTCGCTGTCCGCCCTTTCTTTCACGCTGAACATAGCTGAGGACGGTGCAAAACATGTCGCCGAAAAATGTGGCAATGACGGCTCTATAAAACCTATGTTTGACTTTGTGGCAAGCCTTTACAAGGCGCTTGCACAGCATAAATTGCAAAGCGGAGCAGACAAGTGCGAGGTCGCTTTGTTGTTTGAAGAGGACAAGGTTTTCGCACAAATTGACAAGCTCAAACTTGACCTGATGTCGCTGCTTCCGAGCAATTACACAGGCGCACTGAATGCCGTTAAAGAGGAGATGGACGATGTCATCGGCCTTGAAACGGTCAAGCAATATATCTTCTCGCTGAGCGACCATTATATGGTACAACAGCGCCGCAAGGACGAGGGCATGAAAAGCTCGCCCCTGTCCATGCATATGATTTTCACCGGCAATCCCGGCACCGGCAAGACGACGATAGCACGCCTTGTTTCCAAGTATCTAAAAGCTATCGGGGTGCTGTCGGGCGGACAGCTGATAGAGGTTTCTCGTGCCGATTTGGTCGGAAAATATGTCGGTCACACCGCACCAATGACAAATCAGGTTATAAAATCGGCGCTGGGCGGCGTGCTGTTTATCGACGAGGCTTATGCCCTTTTCCGTGGCAAGGACGACAGCTTCGGCATGGAGTGTATTGACACGCTGGTCAAGGGTATGGAGGACAATCGTGACGATCTTATCGTCATTTTGGCCGGCTATACAAACGAGATGGAGGTCTTTATGACGGCCAACTCCGGTCTGCGCTCACGCTTTCCAAATATTATTGAGTTTACCGATTACACCGGCGACGAGCTACTCGCCATTGCGAAATTGATCGCCGAGGGCAAGGGCTATCGCATAGAGGAGCAGGCCGAGAAGGCGTTGCTCGATTATTTCCATGTTATTCAGGCGATGGACAGCCGAGAGAGCGGCAACGGCAGACTTTCGAGAAATGTCATTGAAAAGGCGATTCTTGCCCAGAGCAAGCGCATTGTAAACTCGCCCGAAAGTTCGCTTGATCTGCTGGAACTGTCCGATTTTGATTTGTTTGAAACGGGAGTGTAAGCCGGGGGAGCTGTTTTAATCGGGCGAGTCAAGACTCGCCCCTACAAGGTGCTGTTTGCTAGACCTGTAGGGGCGATTCACGAATCGCCCAAAGGAATACCGCACAATTTGTGGAGCGGCAAGAGCAGAGCCCTTGCCCTACAACCGTTATTCAAAATCCGCTGTAGGGGAGGGGCTCTGTCCCCTCCCGAAGATTTTTCCACAATCTGCGGTCACGGCAAGCCGTGACCCTACGACCGTTGCTTCAAGATTGTGCGAGCACGGGCGAGTCAAGACTCGCCCCTACAATAAATTGATGCAAAAAACGGACTGTGAAAACTCACAGTCCGTTTTTTATTTTTAATGGGTTTGTTACTTTTTCAGGGCGATGACTTCGATTTCTACCTTGCCGTCCTTGGGCAGGCGAGCCACCTGCACGCAAGAGCGAGCCGGAAGGATTTCGCCGGTCATGTACTGGGCGTAAACTTCATTGACAGCGCCGAAATCGTTCATATCTGTGATGAAAATAAGAGCCTTGATAATATCGCACATGTCTGCGCCGCCTGCTTTGAGCACCGCTTTGACGTTTTCAAGGGCAAGTTTGGTTTGCAACTTAACATCTTCGGGCATCTCGCCGTTTGTCGGGTCAATTCCGAGCTGACCGGAGGTGTAAACAAGGTTTTGCAGTTCGATGCCCTGTGAATAAGGGCCGATAGCGCCGGGGGCGTTTTCCGTTACGATTTTCTTTTTCATTTTTGCGTCCTCCATTTTTTTGTATAAAATACAGTGTTGAGATTATTTTACCATCATTTTT
>CAYJAS010000059.1:0-2931 GCA_964367895.1 uncultured Oscillospiraceae bacterium
CAATCGTTTTTTTCATATTATCCCCCTCTATCATATAAATAACCTGTGCCGAAGGCACACCGCAGTCTTTCACCATTCACCCTTAGTCTTTAGCCTTGTATTTGACTTCGTCAAATATAAACAATCTTTCGCAACCCATACCTGCTTTTATCATTTTGGATCAATTATCTTTAGGTTTGTATGCTTTCCGTCTGCGCAGTTTGACTATTACGAAAATTATCAAGGCTATCAGAATAATCGGCACGGCAAAAATGCCTATAATCATAGAAAAATACGGATTTTTAAGCACACCGAAAAAGTTTTGTATAGCCGTCTGCTCCAAAATAATGTGTAGATTTTGATCGGGCAAATCGCCAGTGATATATTGATATTCATTCGGCCCCACCTGCTCAAAATCGAGAGTGCTACTGTCTATAACAGGCAAATCATCATCAAGTGTGAGGTTTATGGTCAGGCTCGAGAAGTCCTTCCACATAGTGATAGGCATCAGAAAATACACGATTTCGCCGTATTTTACATCGAAATCATAATCGGGATATCCGCCGAGGCGGTAAACATAGGACACCACAACGTCGAACTGTTCGTCCGCTTCAAAATAAAGCTGAAAATTAACAGCATCAATGGTTTGAGAAGGGTTTTCGCTTGGGGAAACCACCTCACCGATAGGCAAAAATTGCCAATCAACAATATCAATTGTCGGGGAGTAGTCGAGTAGATAGCTGTCCACCGTGAAATCAACAGCAGTTCCACCTGCCGTAACAGAAAGTTCGCCGTTTTGTATATTTGGTGACAGAAACATAGACGGGGTGGAAATGCTGTCACCCGTAGTGTTTTTCATGGTGTATCGTGCGACAATGTCGGCATAAGCGCCGTTTACCGTGATGTCCAGCACTTCGGAAATGACTGCAATATCCTCATTTTTTTCAAATGTGATGGTTGTGCCCACGTCGGGGTCGTCGGGCGCGGCCATATTTGCCAAAGCGATTTGTGGCAGAGCGGGGAGCAAAAGCAAAGTGCATAAAACAAATATTGTAAGTTTTTTCATAAGTGAACCTCCTAAGAAGTCGGCGAGACAATGGGGACAATTTCAAAGGTAATGGCGGAAATCAGCTCGGCACTCACTTCGGGGGCGCGGAAATCAAGATGGAAGATGTGGTCGCCGTAGATAAATGAAAAAATAAGCTGCTGGTCACGGCCGTGGTCGTCATTGTCATAATCACGATGATATGCAATGCCGGTCACCTCGGTGTCACCGAGCATGATATCGGTGTAATAGCAGTCACTATAATCGGTTACCCCGTCCCAAGTTTCGGGGCGGACTGCGTTCGGCCTAAAAAGCTCAAGATAACTTGCTATATCCCCTTCAGCAATTAAAAGGAGATTTTCGGCCAAATCGGCTGAATACTCCTCTGACATTATAATTCTCAGCTCGGGCGTGTCATGGTCAAAAAGCAGTTCTGCCTGTTCGCCACGGTAGCCACGAACATAGACTCCGGCTGAAAAAGGCTCACCGTCAAAAAGCGGAGAGAGAATTTCGCCGTCTATGCGAGATTGTGAAATTATATACGACAAATAGCCGGTGTGTTCGGGGAAATCACCGCTGTAGAGTAAATCCTCGCTGGCGAGAAATTCGGCCGCCGACTCGGTAGTTTCAAACCATTCACTCAGTCGTGTGGGCGCAGTTGTCCCATCGTATGACTTGACCGGAATGAGATAAGTAGGGCTTTCACAGCCACAAAAAGTGAGAAAAAGCAGGCACATTATAAGTAGTAAAAACCTTTTCAAAATGCCACACCCCCTTTAGCACAGTTTCATAAAATAATTTTAGCACAAAAAGTCGCCCATGTAAATTTATTTATTTTAATGCCTAATTTTACTTATTTTTTACTTTACATTTTACTTTGCGTATGATATAGTTACTGTGTAAAGATACAAAAGGCGATTTTTTGTTACAAAGTAACCTTATGTGAGCAATCTTTTTGAACAATTTAACGTAACTTTTTTAGAGGTGTCAATATGATTACTTTAATTTCTAAAAAGAATATTATTATAGCCATAGTGGCGATTGCCGCTATAGTGGGAGCAGTATTATATTTTTTCGGCGGTAATGAAGCTGTTGCGGCGGTAATGCGCCTTGATTTGACCGTTGGAACGGTGGTGCTCCAAGATGAAGAGCAGGTTCAGCTTCCTATAGAAGCGGGAATGCGCCTTTTTGACGGGCAAGCACTCGAAACTTTTGTGGAGAGTTATGCATATGTCAGCCTTGATGACACTAAAGCGGTAAAAGTTGATTCCATGTCGCAGGTGAAACTGAGCAAGGATGGCAACATGCTGCGCCTTGACTTGACAGAGGGTGCTTTGTTTTTCAATGTTACTGCACCCCTTGAGGAGGACGAGCGATTTGACATTCACACATCGACTATGGTAACCAGCATACGTGGCACCTCGGGATATGTTGAGGTGGTGGATGAAAATCTGTCCTATTTTACCTTGTTGACCGGAAAAGCAGCCGTTATGTCGGCTGGCGAGCAAAATACAGACACAACGCCGAGCGAGGATGAATTAATGCTCTTGGCAGGACAGACGGCAAAGGTGCAGACAAATGTCGCAAGTGGACAGACAACGATTGAAATTGTGCAGACCGACGATGATGATGTTCCGGACTTTGTGCTCGAAGTGCTCGAAGAGGATGAAGATTTGCGAGCAGAACAGCAGCAACAGAGCGAGCTCGATTTAAGAGATGAGATTGAAAGCTTGGATGACGACGACGATAATGACGATGACGACGATAGCGACAACGGCAACGACGATGATGCCGACGATGACGATGACGATGACGACAACGGCGACGATAATGACAATGATGACGAAGATATAGACGAGGACGAAGACGAAACCGAAGACGAAACCGAAGACGAAGACGAAGACGAA